>NZ_JBEYFY010000029.1:44560-99230 GCF_040703595.1 Streptomyces sp. NPDC007084 | reverse complement strand
CGCCGGGGCCCGGCCGGCGCCGGTCACCGGGGCGCACGGGCCGGGCGGGGCCGGGCACCCGGCGGCGGGGCGGTTCCCTGTCGGACACTTCCGTCACCTGCCGGGGGTCGTGGAGGGCTCTGTGGACGGGGAGGGGGCCTCGGTGGCGAGGGCGCCCGGGGAGGGCCGCCCGGCGTCGGGCGGCGCGGCGGAGCCCGTCGACGCGGCCGGATCGGGGCTCGGGCCGGCCGGGACCGGGGCGAGGACCTCGGGCGGCGGGGCCGCCGGGGTGCGGGCGGCGGACTGCCGGGCGGCGGACCCGGGGACGCCCAGGACCGTGCCGTCGGGGTTGAGGAAGGCCGGGTCGCCGCCGGGGACCATGCCGAGTTCCCGGGCGCGGCGCTGGAGGGCGTCGGGGGCGGAGTAGGCGTCCACGTCGCGCTGGAGCGCCTGCTCCTCGTCGGTCAGGCTCTTGGTGTCCTTCTGGAGGTCGTCGAGGCGGAAGGCGCCCTCGCTGAGGGCGGAGTTCAGGACCAGGAGCCCGATCAGGCCGCCGCCGAGCAGCAGGACGACCAGCAGGACGAAGGGGGTGCGGGCCGCCTGTCCGGAACCGGCCGGCAGGAGCCGCGCGAGCCGGGCGGCCCGCCCCCTGAGTTCGGGTTTCCCGCTCACTCGCCCTCCTTCTCCCCGCGCCTCACTCGGCGGCGTCCTCACGGATGCGTTGCGCTCCCCGCAGCCGGGCGGGTGCCGCTCGCCGGTTCTCGGCGACCTCTTCCTCGGTGGGAAGTTCGGCACCCCGGGTGAGGAGCTTGAGCCGGGGCTGGTACCGCTCGGGGACGACGGGCAGTCCGGGCGGCGCGGTGGTGGCGGCGCCGGCCGCGAACACCTGCTTCACCAGCCGGTCCTCCAGCGAGTGGTACGACAGCACGGCGATACGGCCGCCGACGGCCAGCGCCTTGACGGCCGCGGGCACGGCCCGCTCCAGGACGCTCAGCTCGCCGTTGACCTCGATGCGCAGCGCCTGGAAGGTCCGCTTGGCGGGGTTGCCGCCGGTGCGCTTGGCGGCCTGGGGCAGCGCGTCGCGGATCAGCTCCACGAGCCGGGCGCTGTTGGTGAACGGCTCCTTCTCGCGTTCGCGCACGACGGCGGAGACGATCCGCTTGGCCTGCTTCTCCTCGCCGTACGCGCGCAGGATCCGTACGAGTTCGCCGGGCGGGTAGGTGTTGAGGACCTCGGCGGCGCTCATGCCGGTCGTCTGGTCCATGCGCATGTCGAGCGGGGCGTCCTGCGCGTACGCGAAACCGCGGTCCGCCTCGTCGAGCTGCATGGAGGAGACGCCGAGGTCGAACAGGACGCCCTGGACGCGCGCGATGTCCAGGCGCTCCAGCACCTCGGGGAGTTCGTCGTAGACGGCGTGCACGAGGGTGGCCCGTTCGCCGAAGGGGGCCAGGCGCTCTCCGGAGAGGCGCAGCGCCTCCTTGTCGCGGTCCAGGGCGACGAGCCGTACGCCGGGGAACCGGGTGAGCAGTGCCTCGCTGTGCCCGCCGAGGCCGAGGGTGCAGTCGACGACCACGGCGCCGGGCTCGGCGAGGGCCGGGGCGAGCATGTCCAGGCACCGCCGGAGCATGACCGGGACGTGCCGCCGCCCCTCCGGTCGCTCGCTGCCGTCCTCGGTCGGAAGCGCTTCGCGCCCTTGCATTCCGGGCCCTCTCAGGTCCGGCGCGGCCATACGCACCGCCGGGTCCCCACCCGCTCGGGAAGGGGAGGCCCGCTGGCGCCGGATGAATGGCGTCAGCCGACCGGGAGCGGGAGGAGGCCGAGCCGTACGTACGCGCCGCGCACGTGGGGAGACGCCGGAAAGTCGCCGGGTCTCCAGGGAAAACAGTCCAGCGGGGAGAGCCTCGCCTCCCGCTTCGCGTCACTTTAGTCCACGGTGTCGCGCGGTCAATCAACCGGCATGCGCGTCGCGGGCGCCGCTCGGAGCGAAGCCGCGTACCGGCCGGAATCACCCGAACGGCCCGGCCGTCACCGCCCGTGTGGATTACCTCACAACAAGGCACGATGGCATTCTTTGTCCCCTCCCACAGCAGGACTACTCCCCGCGTGACCAGTAACGTCATGGCTATGACGACTTCTGCCTCCGTTCCCGTCGAACCCGAAGGCGCCATAGCCGCGGACCGCACCGTCACCGACCGCCTCGTCGGGGCGAACGAGCGGTACGCCGCCGCGTTCACCGACCCGGGGATGGACGCGCGCCCCGTACTGCACGTCGCCGTGGTCGCGTGCATGGACGCCCGTCTCGACCTGCACGCCGCGCTCGGCCTGGAACTCGGCGACTGCCACACCATCCGCAACGCCGGCGGTGTGGTCACCGACGACGTGATCCGCTCCCTGACCATCAGCCAGCGGGCGCTCGGCACCCGCAGCGTGGTCCTCATCCACCACACCGGCTGCGGCCTGGAGTCCCTCACCGAGGAGTTCCGGCACGAGCTGGAGATGGAGGTCGGCCAGCGCCCGGCGTGGGCGGTCGAGGCCTTCCGCGACGTCGACCAGGACGTACGGCAGTCGATGCAGCGGGTGCGCACCTCGCCGTTCCTGCTGCACACCGAGGACGTGCGCGGCTTCGTCTTCGACGTCACCACGGGTCTGCTCCGCGAGATCGACCCCGCCTGACCGGGTTCCGGCCCGGGGCCGGCGCGGGTCCCGCCCGCGTCCGGTCCGGGCCGGTGATCGCGCGCGGGAAGCCCCAGGTCGCCCCGGTCCTCGGCGCGTGGGACCCTCTCCTCACGAAAAACCCCGGCCGTACGGTGCCCAAAGGACCGTAAGAGCTGACATATCGCAGCCAGTTGTCCACAGGCGAGTGACACGAACCGGTAACGGCAACAAGAATGCGGATGTGGCGTCACGCGGAACTGTTCGCGCGTGGTGTCCGTGTTTCGGGGTGGGTGGGCCGGTCCGCACAGGGCGTCGGCCCGAGAAAGGGCCGAGGAGGGCCGGGTGACGACCTATGACGATCGAGCGAGCCTCACTGATCTGACCGCCACTGCGGAGCGTGTCCGCAGTTCGGTGGAAGGAGTGATCGAAGGCAAGCCTGAGGTCGTACGGCTTTCGCTGACCGTGCTGCTCGCCGAGGGGCATCTTCTGATCGAGGATGTCCCCGGCGTCGGCAAGACCATGCTGGCCAAGGCGCTGGCGCGGTCCATCGACTGCTCGGTGCGGCGTATTCAGTTCACCCCCGACCTGCTCCCCTCGGACATCACCGGTGTCTCCATCTGGGACCAGCAGCGGCGGGACTTCGAGTTCAAGCCGGGCGCGATCTTCGCCCAGATCGTGATCGGCGACGAGATCAACCGCGCCTCGCCGAAGACCCAGTCCGCGCTCCTGGAGTCGATGGAGGAGCGGCAGGTCACCATCGACGGGCAGACCTACGAGCTGCCCAGCCCGTTCATGGTCGTCGCGACCCAGAACCCGGTCGAGATGGAGGGCACCTACCCGCTGCCGGAGGCCCAGCGCGACCGCTTCATGGCCCGGGTCTCCATCGGCTACCCGAGCGCCGAGGCCGAACTCCAGATGCTGGACGTGCACGGCGGGGTGAACCCGCTGGACGACCTCCAGCCGGTCGCCCACGCGCACGACATCGTAAAGCTGATCGACGCGGTGCGCACGGTCCACGTCGCCGACTCCGTCCGCCGGTACGCGGTGGACCTGGTCGCCGCCACCCGCACCCACCCCGACCTCAGACTCGGCGCCTCCCCGCGCGCGACGCTGCACCTGCTGCGCGCCGCGAAGGCGTCCGCCGCCCTGAGCGGCCGTGACTTCGCCCTGCCGGACGACGTGCAGTCCCTCGCCGTCGCGGTCCTCGCGCACCGCCTGCTGCCCACGGCCCAGGCGCAGCTCAACCGGCGCACCGCCGAGCAGGTCGTCCAGGAGATCCTCCAGCACACCGCCGTGCCCGCCGCGCCCCACCAGCAGTCCGGCCTCACGCTGGGCCGGGGCGCGCCCGCCTTCGGCCAGCAGCCGCCCCGGAGGCTGTGATGAGCCACGGCGGCACGGAGCACACCGCCGAGGAGGACAAGGGCGGCCTGCGCACCGCGCTCGCCGGGCTCACCACCCGCGGGCGGTCGTTCCTGGCCGCCGGTGTGGCCGCCGCGATCTGCGCCTACGTCCTCGGGCAGAGCGACCTGCTGCGCGTGGGACTGCTCCTCGCGGTGCTGCCGCTGGTCTGCGCGACCGTGCTGTACCGCACCCGCTACCGGGTCGCGGGCAGCCGCAGGCTCTCCCCCGGCCGGGTGCCGGCGGGCTCGGAGGCCCGCGTCCACCTGCGCATGGACAACGTCTCGCGGCTCCCCACGGGCCTGCTGATGCTCCAGGACCGCGTGCCGTACGTGCTCGGCCCGCGCCCCCGGTTCGTGCTGGACCGGGTGGAGGCGGGGGGCCGCCGCGAGGTGTCCTACCGGGTCCGCTCCGACCTGCGCGGCCGCTACCCGCTGGGCCCGCTGCAGCTCCGGCTGACCGACCCGTTCGGGATGTGCGAGCTGACCCGCTCCTTCTCCACGTACGACACCCTGACGGTCATCCCGCGCGTGGAGGCGCTGCCGCCGGTGCGGCTGACCGGCGAGGCCAAGGGGTACGGCGACGGGCGGCAGCGGTCGCTGGCGCTCGCGGGCGAGGACGACATCATCCCGCGCGGCTACCGCTACGGCGACGACCTGCGCCGTGTGCACTGGCGGCTGACCGCGCGCTACGGCGAGCTGATGGTCCGTCGCGAGGAGCAGCCCCAGCGTTCCCGCTGCACCGTGCTGCTCGACACCCGGGGGGTCGCCTTCCGGGGCGCGGGCCCCGACTCGGCCTTCGAGTGGGCCGTCTCCGGTGCCGCGTCCACGCTGGTGCACATGCTCGAACGGGGCTTCTCGGTGCGGCTGCTGACGGACACCGGCAGTTCGGTACCCGGCGAGGGGGCGGACGGGTTCACCGGCGCGAACCAGGAGTCCGCGGACGCTGCCGGGCTGATGATGGACACGCTCGCCGTGATCGACCACTCGGACGGCGTGGGCCTGTCTCCCGCCTACGACGTGCTGCGCGGCGGGAACGAGGGGCTGCTGATCGCCTTCCTCGGGGATCTCGACGAGGAACAGGCCGCGGTGCTGGGCAAGATGCGCCAGCGCAGCGGCGGGGCGGTCGCGTTCCTCGTGGACAGTGAAGCGTGGGTGCGGGAACCGGGCGACCTGTCCGGCCCGTTGGACAGGAGCGAGGACAAGCTGCGCCTGCTGCGCGAGGCCGGCTGGACCGCCGTCACGGTGCCGCGGGGGGCGACCCTCGCCGGGCTGTGGCGGGAGGCGGACCGGCTGCGCACGCACGCGGCGTCGACGGGGACCAGCGCGGGGGGTGAGGGCCGATGAGCGGGCGAGCCCGGCTGACACTGTGCGCGACCGCGGCCACGCTGATGGCCGCCTGCGCGCTGCTGCCGCTGGTGGATCCGGCGACCTGGCTCTTCCAGGCCGCCTTCCTGTTGGCGGTGCAGAGCGGCGTGGGCGCGCTGACCCGGCGGGTCCCGCTGGCCCGGCCGCTGACCGTGGCCGCGCAGGCGCTGGTGACGCTGATGCTGCTGACCCTGGTCTTCGCCCGGCACCAGGCCGTCGCGCTGATCGTGCCGGGCCCGGAGGTCTTCCGGCACTTCGGCGACCTGCTCCAGGCGGGCACCGACGACGTCGGCAGATACTCGATCCCGGCCCCGCTCTCCGACGGCATCCGGCTGATGCTGGTCGGCGGTGTGCTGCTGATCGGGCTCGCGGTGGACGCGCTCGCGGTGACCTACCGCAGCGCCGCGCCCGCCGGCCTGCCGCTCCTCGCGCTGTACTCGGTCGCCGCGGGCCTCGCCGGCGGGGGCGCGGCCTGGCTGTGGTTCCTGCTGGCCGCCGCCGGCTATCTGATGCTGCTGCTGGCCGAGGGCCGCGACCGGCTCTCGCAGTGGGGCCGCGTCTTCGGCGGCGCCTCCCGGGCGCCCGGCCCCGAGCCGTCCACCGGCGCCGTCGCGCCCGTCAGGACCGGCCGCCGGATCGGCGCGGTCGCGCTGGGCATCGCCCTGGTCGTGCCGCTCGCCCTGCCGTCCCTGGACGGCGGTCTGCTGGACGGCGCGGGGCGGGGCATGGGCAAGGGCCCGGGAGGCGGCGGCACCATCTCCGCGGTGAACCCGCTGGTCTCGCTCCGCGACAGCCTGAACGTGGACGAGGACCGCACGGTCATGACGTACCGCACCAACACGAACGAGACGCAGGACCTGTATCTGCGGATCGTCGCGCTGGACGACTTCGACGGCACGGCCTGGAAACCGGCCCAGCGGCGCATCGAGGACGTGCCGAAGACGTTCCCGACGCCGATCGGACTCGGCGGCGACGTCCGGCGGTCCGCGATCCAGACCCGTATCTCGGCCGCCGAGTGGTACGGGCAGGACTGGCTGCCGATGCCCTACCCGGCCAGCAGGGTCGACATCAGCGGCTCCTGGCGGTACGAGCCGGTGGGGCGCACGCTCGTCGGCGACCACGGCCAGAACACCCGCGGTGTGCAGTACCAGGTGACGAGCCTGATGGTGCGGCCGACGGCGCAGCAGCTCGCGGAGGCTCCGGAGCCGCCGGCCGCGCTGAGGCGCGAGTTCACGAAGGTGCCCGAGTCGCTGCCCCCGGTCGTCGCGCGGACGGCCCGCAAGGTCACCGAGGGCTCGGACAACGCCTACGAGCAGGCGGTCAAGCTCCAGGACTACTTCGCCGTCAGCGGCAACTTCCGGTACGACACCCAGGTGCAGGCCGGCAGCGGCTCCGCCGCGATCGCCCGCTTCCTGAAGGAAAAGGAGGGCTTCTGCGTCCACTTCTCCTTCGCGATGGCGGCGATGGCGCGGACGCTGGGCATCCCGGCCCGGGTGGCGGTCGGCTTCACGCCGGGCACCCCGCAGGCGGACGGATCGATGTCGGTGGGCCTGCGGGACGCGCACGCCTGGCCCGAGCTGTACTTCGAGGGCGTGGGCTGGACCCGCTTCGAGCCGACCCCGAGCCGGGGCACGGCCCCGGAGTACACGCAGTCGGACACGCCGGGCAACGACCTGCCGGTGGTGCCGAGGCCCTCCGACTCGGCCTCCTCGGCGCCCTCCGCGGCTCCGTCGGCCAGCGAGAGCTGCTCGCCCCAGATGCGCAAGCTGCAGGCCTGCCCGGACCAGTCGACGGTGGCGCCGGTCGGCCCGTCCGACGACGACTGGCCCTGGTTCAAGATCCTCGGACTCACCCTGGCCGGACTCCTGGTCCTGGTCGTGCCGCTGCTGCCGACGCTGTGGCGCAGGAGGGTCCGGGCGGTCCGGCTCGGCGGTCACGGCCACAGCGAGACGGACGTGGCGGCGTACACGCTGGGTGCCTGGCTGGAGGTGACGGACACGGCGTGGGACTACGGGATCGCGCCGGAGGAGTCGCAGACCCCGAGAAGGGCCGCCGAGCGGATCGCGCGGCTCGGCGAGCTGGACCCGGAGGCCTCGGCCTCGGCGCACCGGCTGGCGATGGCGGTGGAGCAGGTGCTCTACGCTCCGCGTCCGCGCCCGGTGACGGGACTCGCGGACGACGCCCGGCGGATCGAGGCGGCCCTGCGTGCCTCGGCGACCCGCGCCGCCCGCCTCCGCGCACTCCTCGCCCCCCGTTCAGCCATCCGGGTGGCCTGGTCGACGAGAACGAGGTGGGCCGCCTTCACATCCGCATGGTCGACCCGGCTGGACACGGTCCTCCGCCGCCCGACGAGCCAGAACCCCTGAGCGACCGAAGGACATCACCGTGCGGGCGCAGCCGGGTCTCCCGGCTGCGCCGGCGTGCTGTGCGGGCGTGCTGTGCGGGCGCGGTGAACCCGGTGAAGGCGCCCCCGCCAGAAAAAAGCGCGTGAGGAGGCGTCCACCCACGAGGTGGACGCCTCCTCACGCGGAGGTCTCGCAGAGACCGTCGACTAGGACACCGGAGGTCAGTGACCGCCCTGTTCGTCGCGACGGCGCTGCCAGCGCTGCTCGATCCGATCCATCACGGAACGGCGCTGCCGGCCCTGACGACGAGCGGCGGGCGAGCCCGCCGCGGCCGGCTGTTCGCCCGGCTTGGGAGCCTTGCGCCAGCCGGTGACGGCAAGCACCGCGCAACCCAGCATGACGAGGAAGCCCACCACGCTCAGCCAGATCTGAACCGCGACCATTCCAGCCATGAGGAGCGCGATACCCACCAGGAAGCCCGCGACCGCCTGGTAGACCCGTCGCCGGGTGTACGTACGCAGCCCGCTTCCCTCAAGCGCTGTCGCGAACTTGGGATCTTCGGCGTACAGCGCTCGCTCCATCTGCTCGAGCATTCGCTGCTCGTGCTCCGAGAGCGGCACGGAGTCCTCCTCATCGTGCAGTCGCCGGGGCGACCGGGGGTCCCCTTCAGGATAGGCAGGGAATCGCCCCCGTGAAACCCGCCCCTCTACGCCAATTCGCCAACCGGAACCCGCCATGGCACCCCGATCCACTGAGGCGTGCATTCCCCAGTGAACGGCCCGTCATGCCGGACGGTCTCCCTCGATCATACGGCGCCGAGCACCCGATCGGGTGGTCTGTGGCGTACTCCATCTGACGCCAAGCCCCTGATCAGCGGCGCACCACGGCAGGCACTCAGCCCCCGGCGGTCCCGCGGGCCTCACCGAGCACATGGAGCTGTGTGGCCACGGAGTGGAAGGCGGCGAGTTCGGCCGCCGCCGCCTCCAGCTTCAGCAGGGCCTCCAGCGCGCCCGGCTCGGTGTCCACGAGGACTCCCGGCACCAGGTCCGCGAAGACCCGGACCCCGTGTACGGCGGCCACCCGCAGGCCCGCGCCGGTGACCAGGGAGGTGAGCTGGTCGGCGGTGAAGCGGTGCGGAACAGGATCACCCTCGCCCCAGCGTCCGTCCGGGTCATCGAGGGCGTGCCGGGCCTCCTTGAAGTGCCCGGCGAGGGCGCGGGAGAGCACGGCGCCGCCGAGCCCGGCGGCGAGGAGGCTGAGGACGCCCTCGGGCCGCAGCGCGTCCACCACGTTGCGGACGCCTTCGGCCGGGTTGTCCACGTACTCCAGGACTCCGTGGCACAGCACGACGTCGTAGCCGCCGCGCTCGACCACGTCGAAGAGGCCGTGCGCGTCGCCCTGGACTCCCTTCACCCGGTCGTCCACGCCGGCCTCGGCGGCGCGGCGCTCCAGCGCGAAGAGCGCGTTCGGGCTGGGGTCGACGACGGTGACCCGGTGGCCGAGGCGGGCGACGGGCACGGCGAAGTTGCCGCTGCCGCCTCCGGTGTCCAGGACGTCGAGCGACTCCCGTCCGGCGGCCTTGACCCGGCGGTCGAGGGCGTCCTTGAGGACCTCCCAGACCACGGCGGTACGGAGAGAAGCGCGGGGGCGCATCGGGTCCGACACGGCAGTTGACTCCTCGGCGCGGCACCGCCACATCTACGGCGGAGCGATCTTCGGGCCTCCCGGCAGGAGCGGGAGGCGGCAGGCGCCTCCACCCTATTGCCTCAGCCGCCGTGACCGGTCCCCCGTCTCACGCGGCCCGGCGCTCCCGGGCCCCGCTCCCCCGCCCGGCTCAGCCCGCGTCCGGAACCGGCCGGTCGGCCCGCCGCCGGAGCCGGCCTTTCACCCCGCGTCCGGGACCCGGCCTTCGCGGTCCGCCTCCGCGTCCTGGTCCTGGCGGGGCTGAGGCAGCACGGGCTGGAGCACGAGCAGGCGCTCGACGAGCCGCAGGAACATCGCGACGTCGCGTATCAGGTCGTCGGCGTCGCGGGTGCCGGCCGCTCCCCGGATGCCCGCCTCGGCGCGGGCGCGGCGGTCCGCCCCCGAGGCGAACAGCGCGCTCCACTCGGTCAGTTCGGGCGCGATCTCCGGGAGGACCTCCCAGGCGCTGCGGATACGGGCCCGGCGGCGGGAGGTGGGTTCCGGCCGGCCCCGGGCGGCGAGTACGGCCGCGGCTGTTCGAAGTGCCGCCAAGTGGGCAGTCGCATAGCGCTCGTTCGGTGTCTCCAGCGCCGCCGCCTCGTCGAGGCCGGCGCGGGCCTGGGCGAGCAGGTCGAGAGCGGCGGGCGGTGCGGTGGCCCGGCGGAGCACGGGGTGCACGTCGCCGGCGGGACCGGTCAGTGAGGGGGCAGGGCCGGTGGCGCGGCGCCGACGGGCGGCGGCTGCGGACGAGCTGGCCATGACGAACCTCCTGTCGTCGTGTGACGGCACTGTGGCCGTATGTGCCCATCGTGCGGTATGCCACTGACAATCCGTTCTGACCTGCGGTTTTGCTTCGATCGAAGGTTCGGAGTACTTTTTGAACTGACCAGTCAGTTCAAAAAGTTCGCGTTCGACATGGGGATGGGGAAGCTGTGGACGGTCCGCACGGACTGGGCGTCGCGGCCGAGGAGTTCGGGCTCGAAGGGCCACGCGGCTGGGCGTTCCGCGGCGTCCGGTTCGAGGCGGAGCCCGGATCGCTGGTGGCGGTCCAGGGGCCGTCCGGCTCCGGCCGCACCTGCCTGCTGCTCGCTCTCACGGGCCGGATGAAGGCCACCGAGGGGACGGCGGTGGTGGGCGCGTGGCGGCTGCCGAAGCAGTTGGGCGCGGTGCGCCGGGTGAGCGCGGTCGCGCACGTGCCCGGCGTCACGGACCTCGACCCGGCCCTGACCGTCGGGGAGCACCTGCGCGAACGGGCCCTGCTGCAGCGCCGGTTCGGCGGCTCGCTGCGCTCCCTGCTGCGCCCGCGCGGTGAGCGGGCGCGCGAGGCGAGGCTGCGGATCGACAGCGCGCTGACCGCCGCCGGGCTCGACCGGGAGACGCTCCCCAAGGGGTCCAGGACGGCCGTACGGGATCTGGAACGGCTCGAACTGCTGCGGCTCGACATCGCGCTGGCCCTGATCGGCCGCCCCCGGCTGCTCGGCGTCGACGACACCGACCTGAAGCTCTCGGACGCCGAACGCGCGGAGGCCTGGGCCCTGTTGGCCTCGCTCGCCGACTCCGGCATCACCGTCCTCGCGGTGTGCAGCGAGGCCCCCGAGGGCGTCACCGTCGTATCCACCACGGCCGCACCGGCGGACAGCGAGAACGACAGCCCCGGCCCCGACTCCACCGACACGGACACCCACACGGACACGGACACCGCCACCGACAGCGACAGCGGAGACGACGACAAGGAGGCGGCCGATGCGCTCGCCGAAACTGGCCGCTCTTGAACTCCGCCGCTTCGGCCGGGGCAAGCTCCCCCGGGCCGCGCTGGTCGCCCTCCTGCTGCTGCCCCTGCTCTACGGCGCCCTCTACCTGTGGTCGTTCTGGGACCCGTACGGCCGGCTCGACCGGATACCCGTGGCCCTGGTGAACGACGACAAGGGGGCGACGGCCGCCGGCAAGAGGATCGAGGTCGGCGACGACATCACCGAGGGGCTGCGCGACAGCGACACCTTCGAGTGGCACGAGGTGACCGCGGCCGAGGCGCGGCGGGGCATCGAGGACGGCACGTACTACCTGTCGCTGACCATGCCGGGCGACTTCAGCGAGCGGATCGCGTCCAGTTCGGGGAGTTCTCCCGAGACGAGCGCCCTCCAGGTGCGCACCAACGACGCGAACAACTACATCGTCGGGCAGATCTCCCGGACGGTGTTCAGCGAGGTGCGTACGGCGGCGTCCACGAAGGCCTCGCGCTCGTTCCTGGACAAGATCTTCATCTCGTTCTCGGACATCCACGGCAAGACCGTCCAGGCGGCCGAGGGGGCCGACGAGCTGAACGGCGGTCTCGGCAAGGCGAAGAAGGGCTCCAAGAACCTGGCGGACGGCCTGGGCGAGGCCAAGAAGGGCAGCGGGAAGCTCGCCGGCGGGCTGAGGAAGCTCAATACGGGCGCCGGTGACCTGGAGGACGGTTCGCGCCAGGTCGCGGACGGCACCCAGCGGCTGGCGGACAAGGTCAACGGGGTGGCGGGCGAGGTGGGCCCGTTCCTGAAGGACAACGAGAAGTCGATCGGGGACACCGCCCAGCTCGTCGCGGACTCGACGGCGGGGATCCGCCGCAATCTGAACACGCTGGTGAAGACGGCTCCACTGGCCGCCAAGGGGGCGCACAAGGCGTCCGACGCGCTGGACGCCGTCTATCACGCGCGGTGCGAGACCCTGCCGGTCCCCGACCCGGCGTGCCCCGAGCTGAAGAAGGCCAGGAAGGCGGCCTCCGACGTCGTCACGGTCGCCGACGACGTCAACACGCTGATCGACGACCAGGACGGCGACCTCGCCGCCATGGACCGGAACCTGAAGACGCTGGGGAAGCAGGCGCAGGCGCTCGCCGACCGTTCGCCGCATCTCTCCGAGGACCTGGACGACGCCGTCTCCAAGATCAACAAGTTGAACGAGGGTGCCGCGAAGGTCGCCAAGGGGGCGAAGCGGCTGCACTCCGGGCTCGGCACCGCGAAGACCGGCGCCACCGACCTCGACGGCGGCCTCGGCCGCCTGACGTCGGGCGCGAACAAACTCGACGGCGGTCTCTACAAGCTCGTCGGCGGCTCCGACAAGCTGGCCGGCGGACTGCACGACGGTGCCCGGAAGATCCCCGACTACGACAAGCACGACCGCGACCAGCGGACCCACGTCATGGCCGACCCGGTCCAACTGGCCTCCAGGGATCTGCACAAGGCACCCAACTACGGCACCGGATTCGCCCCGTACTTCATCCCGCTGTCCCTGTGGGTGGGCGCGATGGTGGCGTACATGCTGATCCAGCCGCTGAACCGGCGCGCGCTCGCGGCGGGCGCCTCGGCGTGGCGGATCGCGCTCGCGGGCTGGCTGCCGGTGGCCGCCGTCGGTGTCCTCCAGACCGCCGCCCTGATGGCGGTGCTGCACTGGGCGATCGGCCTCCAGATGGTCCGCGCGGCCGGCACGGTCGGCTTCCTGTTCCTGGTCGCCGCCTGCTTCGCGGCGATCGTGCAGTGGCTGAACGCCCGCTTCGGCGCGGCCGGCCGGATCCTCGTCCTCGCGCTCCTGATGCTCCAGCTCACCTCGGCGGGCGGCACGTATCCCGTCGAGACCAGCCCGGGGTTCTTCAACGCGATCCACCCCTTCCTGCCGATGAGTTACGTGGTCGAGGCCCTGCGCCGGCTGATCACCGGAGGCGGCCTGGGGCCGGTCTGGCTGGCCTGCGCCGTCCTGTCGGCGTTCACCGCGGCGGCCCTCGCGCTGACCGCCCTGTCGGCCCACCGCCGGCAGGTGTGGACCCTCGACCGGCTGCACCCGGAGCTGAGCCTGTGACCGCGCGCGCGGGCGCTCCTGTGAGAATCGGGGCCATGGACAGCAGCAGCACCACGGCGGGCGGCGGCCGGCGCGAGGCCACCCGGCAGAAGCTCTACGAGGCGGCCGTCACCCTGATCGCCGAACAGGGTTTCTCCGCCACCACGGTCGACGAGATCGCGGAACGCGCGGGCGTCGCGAAGGGCACCGTCTACTACAACTTCGCGAGCAAGTCGGTCCTCTTCGAGGAGCTGCTGCGGCACGGCGTGGGCCTCCTCACCGCCTCGCTGCGGGAGGCGGCCGAGGGCACCGCGCGGGACGGCGGCAGCAGGATCGACGCGCTGGACTCGATGATCCGGGCCGGTCTCGTCTTCATCGACCGCTACCCCGCCTTCACCCAGCTCTACGTGGCCGAACTGTGGCGCACCAACCGGGCCTGGCAGTCCACGCTGATGGTGGTCCGGCAGCAGGCGGTGGCGGTCGTCGAGGGCGTGCTGCGCGACGCGGTCGCCGAGGGCGAACTCAGCGACGAGATCGACATCCCGCTGACGGCGGCGGCGCTGGTCGGGATGGTCCTGGTGGCGGCGCTGGACTGGCAGGCGTTCCAGCCGGAGCGCTCCCTGGACGACGTCCACGCGGCGCTCTCCCTGCTCCTCCAGGGACGGGTCGGCGGCCACCGCTGAACACACGAGAGCGCCGGTCCGCGGTGGCCGCGTCCCCCGCGGGCCATGCGAACCGGCGCTCCGTCGTGCTCCCCCGTGCGGTCCTGGTCGAGACCCCGTTCGGTCGTCCGCCAGGGTTCCCCCGTGCCTCGCTTCCGCCGAGCCCGTCGGCGGAAGGAGCGGCCAAGGGCGCGTCCTCCGTTCCGCCGCCCCGTGTCGGCGGTGCCGGAGCCGCGCCCCTCTCCGTGCCCCCACTCTCTCGTTCCCGCAGGTCGGGCCCCATCCGTGCGCGTACTCATCTGCGTGTCTAGGTACGGATACTCAGGCCTGCGCACGGATGCCCAGGACGGGCGCGCGCCGAGTGGCTACGATCGCGTCCGTGTCCGTACTCCCCCTGGTCTTCACCAGCGGCTGGGCCAGCGGCATCAACGCGTACGCGGTGGTGCTGCTCCTCGGCGTCTTCGGCGCGACCGGGCTGACCGACGAGGTCCCGGAGACACTGCAGCGCCCCGAGATCCTGATCACCGTCGGTGTGCTGTTCCTCCTCGAAGCGGTCGCGGACAAGATCCCGTACGTCGACTCGGTGTGGGACTCCGTGCACACCGTGATCCGGCCCGCCGCGGGCGCCTGGGTCGGGGCGCTCCTCGCCGGGCAGAGCGGTTCCGTCTCGGACCTGTGGGCCGGTGTGCTCGGCGGTTCGACGGCGCTGGCCAGCCACACGGTCAAGGCCGGGGCCCGGATGGCGATCAACACCTCGCCGGAGCCGTTCAGCAACCTGGTGATGAGCACCGCCGAGGATCTCGGGGTCGCGGGCATCCTCACGTTCGCCATGTTCCATCCGGAGGCGGCGGCGGTCATCGCCGCCGTGCTGCTGGCCGTCGGCCTGGCGATGGTCTACTTCCTCGTCTCGCGCATCCGGCGGTTCATGCGCCGCCGGGCGCAGCGCCGCGAGGAGAGACGCCTCGCGCGGGCCGCCGGTCCGCCGCCCGACCGGACCGGGCCCGTGCACCGCGACTGACCTGGGCGGCCGTCGGCGCCTCGGGCGGACGGGTCCGGGCCGCCCTCCGGACGGGACTGTCGGTGGGGGCCGATAAAGTCGCCGGCATGGGACGGATTGCGGTGATCGGCGCCGGGATGGGCGCGATGGCGGCCGCCGCCCGGCTGGCCGTCGCGGGCCACCGGGTGGTGGTGTTCGAGCGGGCGGGGACGTACGGCGGTTCGGTGGGCCGCTTCGAGCGGGACGGCTTCGCCTTCGACACGGGCCCCGCCCTGCTGCCGCTGCCGGCGGTGTACCGCGATCTGTTCGTCAAGACGGGCAAGGAGCCGCTGGAGGAGTGCGTCGGCCTGGTGCAGGTCGACCCGTCGGCCCGGCACCTGTTCGCCGACGGCACCGAGGTCTCTCTGCCGAACGCCTCGCGCGCGGGGGTGCTCTCCGCGCTGGACGAAGCGCTCGGCGCGGGTGCGGGGGCGCGCTGGGGCGACTTCCTGGTGCGGGCCCGCGAGGCATGGGACCGCGCGCGCAGACCGCTGCTGGAGGAGCCCCTGTGGCCCAACTGGCGGGTGCTGGCCGAGCGCGACCCCTATCCGTCGGTGCCGCACAAGAGGCTGCTGCGCACCCGCCGGGCCGGCACGCTCGCCGAGGTCGCCGCCTGGGAGCTGCGGGACGCCCGTCTGGCGGCCCTCCTGGAGAGCCACGCCCTCGCCTACGGCCTCGACCCGCGCGTCACGCCCGCGAGCGCCGCGGTGCTGCCGTACATGGAGCACGCCTTCGGCATCTGGTACGTGCGCGGCGGTGTCCGGGAGCTGGCGCGCGCGGTGTACGAGCGGTGCGTGGCCCGCGGGGTCGAGTTCCGGTTCGGGACGCCGGTCGGGCGGATCGTGGAGAAGGACGGGCGGGCCGTCGGCGTCGAGGTGTCCACGGGCGGCGCCGGGACGGGCGGCTCGTTCGAGGAGGCGGACTTCGTGGTCGCCGGGGTGGCCCCGGGAATCCTGGACGGTCTCCTTCAGGGGGCGGCGGTCCGCGGCGGCGACGACGTGCAGACCGGGCCGGCCGGCGCCGCCCGGCTGACCGTCCTGCTCGCGCTGCGCGGCGGCCGGCCCACGGACGCCGTACACCGGACGGTCGTCCACAGCGCCGACCGGGACGGAGAGCTGGACCGGGTCTTCGGTGAGCGGCCGGGGGTGCCCGAGGCGCCGACCGTCGTGGTCTGCCGCCCGGACGACCCGGCCCTGATGCCCGACGGGGACCACGAGGCGGTCACGCTGACCGTGACGGTGCCCTCGGGGGCGCCGGTGTCCGATGCGGACGTGGAGCGGGTCCTCGACACCGCCGGGCGGGCCCTGCCGGAGCTGCGGGAGCGGCTGCTGTGGCACGAGGTGCGCAGACCCGCCGACATCGCGGAGGCGACCGGCGCCCCGGGAGGCGCGGTGCCCGCCCCGGCGCTCGCCGCGGCGGACGGGCGGCTGCTGCGCCCGGCCAACAGCACCCGGCTGCCCGGGCTGTTCACGGCCGGGGGCTGGGCGCATCCCGGCGGCGGCCTGCCGCACGCGGGCATGTCGGGCGCGCTGGTGGCGGGACTGATCGTGGAGGGACCGGACTTCCGGGGCTCGCAGTGACCTCGGTGACCGGGCTTCCAGGGCTCACCGTGGCCTCCGTGACCGCGGTCGCCGGGCCGGGCCTCGGTGCCGGGAGGCGCCCGCGCGCGCCGGGTGCCGGGCGGTACGGGTGCCGGGGCCGGTACGGGTGCGGGTGTCGGAGCCGGTACGGGTGCCGGTGTCGGAGCCGGAGCCGGTACGGGTACCGCGGTCAGTACCGGTACTGCTCGTCGTAGCCCGTGCCCGCGTTGCCGTTCCCGTTGCCCTGGTAGGGGTACTGCTGCTGCTCCGGCGGGAGTTCGCCGCCGTAGGTCTCGTCGGTGTCGCGCTGCTGCGGCACCCAGACACCGCCGGCCGGGGTCTCGCCGCCGTACGTGCCGTTGCCGTACTGCTCCTGGCCGTACCCCTGCTGCGCGTACTGCTGGTCGCCGTAGCCCGTGGTGTCGTACGAGGCACCGGTGTAGGTCTGGGTGCCGATGTACGGGTCGGAGTAGGCGGCGTACTGCTGCTGGCCGGTGTCGTAGCCGTACTGCTGCTGGTCGTAGCCCGTGTAGCCGTCGTAGGCGTAGGCCTGCTGGTCCTGGGGCTGGGCCGTCGCCGCGTACGCCTGCTGGTCCTGGGGGGCGCCGGTGTAGGACTGGTCGGCGGCGGCCGCGTAGGCGCCCGCGTCGTACACGCCGTAGGAGCCGGTGTCCTCGGGCAGCGGCTGCGGCTCGTAGACCGCGGTGGACTCGGCGGCCGTGGGCTCGCCGGCGCCCGGGGGCATGAACCGGTCGGACTGGGCGGGGGTGAACACGTCGTCCTCGGCGGCGTACGGGTCGTCGAGCCCGTAGGACGCCTCGCCGGTCGCGTCGGGTCCGGCGGCCTCCTGCGACGGGTCCGACGGGTTCGACGGGTCATCGGAGTCCTGCTCGCCGCGGCGGCGCTTGCTGGGCTTCGCGGGCTTGCCCGGACCGTCCTGCGTGGGGCGGCCGTTGATGGCCCAGCCCTGCGCGAAGCCCTTGCGGAAGGAGAGGGTCACATACGTCTGGCCGACGGTGAACGCGATCGCGCCCAGGCCGATGACCACGACGGAGTGCATCAGGACACCGAGCACGACCCCCAGGAAGCCGACGAAGGCGAGCAGCCGGAACCGCAGCCGCGCCTTGTACTGCAACAGCACCTCGCCGAGCAGCCACAGTGCGACGATGCCGAAGGCAAGATAGAGGACCGTCAAGCCCATGTACGCCCCTCTCCCAGTGGCCGCACGCAGTCTGTCGTACGCGGGTGCGACCGGTCTAGGCCCGCTGTGGGTGGTGCAGGCCCAGGTTCTCGTAGATTTCCAGCGTCGCCGTGGAGTTGTTCAGGGTGATGAAGTGCAGTCCGGGGACTCCCTCGTCCAACAGCCTGGCACAGAACTCCGTCGCGAAGTCGATGCCAATGGAGCGTACAGCCGCGGGATCGTCTTTGACTGTGAGGATCCGCTCTTTCAGGGCGTCCGGGAACGAGGCGTTCGAGAGCTTCGGGAGCCGCTCCAGCATGCGCACGCTCGTCACCGGCATGATCTCGGGGATGACCGGGGTCGCGCAGCCGGCCGCGGCGACGCGGTCGCGCAGGCGCAGGTAGGACTCCGGCTGGAAGAACATCTGGGTGATGGCGTAGTCGGCGCCCGCGCGGCACTTGTCGACGAAGTGGGAGACGTCGAGGTCCCACTCCGTGGAGCGGGGGTGCATCTCCGGGAAGGCGGCGACACCGACGCAGAAATCGCCCGACTCCTTGATGAGGCGCACGAGTTCGGCGGCGTAGGTCAGGCCCTCGGGGTGCGGCACCCAGTCGCCCATCGGGTCGCCCGGCGGGTCGCCGCGCACGGCCAGCATGTTGCGGATGCCGGCGTCCGCGTACTGCCCGATGATGTTGCGCAGTTCCGCGACCGAGTGGTTGACGGCGGTGAGGTGGGCGACCGGGGTGAGGGTCGTGTCGAGCACGATCTGCTCGGTCTCCCTGACCGTGCCGGCCCGGGTGGAGCCGCCGGCTCCGTAGGTCACCGAGACGAAGTCGGGGGCCACGGCCTCGACCCGTCGGAGGGCGTTCCACAGGTTCCGCTCACCCTTGGGGGTTTTGGGGGCGGAGAACTCGAAGGAAAACGTCTGTTTGCCGGTCGCGAGCATGTCGCGCACGGTGCGTGCGCGGTCAGTCCTGGTGGAGGCAGATCCGAGGGCCATAGTCGCAGGTTAGCCAGCGGGGGGCCGGGGCCCAACCGAAGCGGGGGAATTGTCTTGTCTGCCGGGTTCTTGTCCACCCCTCGGACAGGGGTGGGGGGCGTTCCCGGGCTTCGCCCGCCGGGTCCCTCGGGGTTCCGGGGCTGCGCCCCCTGACCTGCGCTCGGTTGTTGGATTGCCGTCCCGGTGTGGGGGCTGGCCGCGCCCCTGGAAGGGCCCCCGGGGTTCCGGGGCTGCGCCCCCCGGCCTGCTCACGGTTGCTGGGTTGCCGTCCCGCCGTGGGGGCTGGGCGCGCCGTTCCCCGCGCCCCTGGAAGGGCCCCGGGGTTCCGGGGCTGCGCCCCCGGCCTGCTCGCGGTTGCTGGATTGCCGTCCCGGTGTGGGGGCTGGGCGCGCAGTTCCCCGCGCCCCTGGGAGGGCCCCGGGGTTCCGGGGCTGCGCCCCCCGGCCTGCTCACGGTTGCTGGATTGCCGTCCCGGTGTGGGGGCTGGGCGCGCAGTTCCCCGCGCCCCTGGAAGGCCCCCGGGGTTCCGGGGCTGCGCCCCCCGGCCTGCTCACGGTTGCTGGATTGCCGTCCCGGTGTGGGGGCTGGGCGCGCCGTTCCCCGCGCCCCTGGGGCTGCGCCCCCCGGCCTGCTCACGGTTGTTGGATTGCCGTCCCGGTGTGGGGGCTGGGCGCGCCGTTCCCCGCGCCCCTGGGAGGGCCCCGGGGTTCCGGGACTGCGCCCCCCGGCCTGCTCGCGGTTGCTGGATTGCCGTCTGCCGGTGGGGGCTGGGCGCGCCGTTCCCCGCGCCCCTGGGGAGGGCTATGCCTCCTTTAGGCGCTTGGCGAATTCTGATGCCGCTGACGCGGGGTCGGGGGAGTCGGTGATGGCTCGGACTACCACCACCCTGCGGGCGCCTGCCGTCAGGACCTCGTCGAGGTGGGGGAGGTCGATGCCGCCGATGGCGAACCAGGGACGGGTGGTGCCTAGGGCGGCGGTGTGGCGGACCAGGTCGAGGCCGGGGGCGTGGCGGCCGGGCTTGGTGGGGGTGGGCCAGCAGGGGCCGGTGCAGAAGTAGTCCACGCCGTCCTGCGCGGCGGCGGCCTCGGCCTCCGCGGCGGAGTGGGTGGAGCGGCCGATCAGCACGTCGGCGCCGAGGATGGCGCGGGCGGCGGGAACCGGCAGGTCGCCCTGGCCCAGGTGCAGCACGTCGGCGCCGATCGCGTGGGCGACGTCGGCCCGGTCGTTGACCGCGAGGAGCTTGCCGTGCCGGGCGCAGGCGTCCGCGACGACCTGGAGGTGCTCCAGCTCCTCCGCCGCCTCCATGCCCTTGTCCCGCAACTGCACGATGTCCACCCCGTTGGCCAGGACCGCGTCGAGGAAGTCGGCGAGGTCGCCCTGGCGCCTGCGGGCGTCGGTGCAGAGGTAGAGGCGGGCGTCGGCGAGCCGGGCGCGCGCGGACGTGGCGGCTGTTTCGGGCATGCGTGGGTCCCCCCGTGATCGGTGCGCGGGCCGCGGCGGGCCGGGGTGGTCCCGGCCGCCGCGGCCCGTGCGCCGGACTGTCTGGTCAGGTCAGACGGCGAGCGCCTGGGCGCGGCGCTTCACCTCCGTGCCGCGATTCTCGCTCAGCGCCTGCGCGGGGGTGCCGGGCAGGCTCGGGTCGGGGGTGAAGAGCCATTCGAGGGCCTCTTCGTCGGAGAAGCCGTCGTCCCTCAGGAGCGTCAGGGTGCCGGCCAGGCCCTTGACGACCTTCTGCTCGTTCCCGTCGATGAAGGCGGCGGGGACGTGCAGCGCGCGGTTCTCACCACGGCGTACGGCGATGAGCTGGCCGTCCTTGACCAGCTGCCGGACACGCGTCACCTCGACGCCGAACTGCTCGGCGATGTCGGGGAGGGTGAGCCACTCGGGGACGAGAGCATCGATCTTTGCGTCAATCTCGGTCACGGGACAAGCCTGCCATCTTGGACCGACAGTCGGAAGCCACGGGCGTCCGACCTGGGGAGACGGACGCCCGCGGGACCTAGAGGGTGGCCGTCTTCAGCGGCCTCGACGGGTCCGCGAGCAGCAGCGGGTCCATGCCCGCGCCCGCCTCGATGAGCCGGCGGCCCTGGGCGAGATCCCTCGGGCGGCCCACGGCCAGGAGGGCGACCAGGCGTGTCTCGCGCAGCCAGCACACCGACCAGGAGCTGCCCGCGGGATCGCCGCGCCAGACCAGGGTGTCGGCGGGCGTGTGGTGGCCGACGTACTGCACGAAGCGGCCGAACTGCTCGGACCAGAAGTACGGCACCGGGTCGTAGGCGGCGGGCGCCTGTCCGACGATGTTCGCGGCGACCGTGCGGGGGCCCTGGAGGGCGTTGTCCCAGTGGTGGACGAGGAGGCGGTCCTCGTAGCGGCCGGAGGGGAAGGAGGCGCAGTCGCCGACGGCGTAGACGTCCGGCAGGGAGGTGCGCAGGTGGTCGTCGGCGAGGATCTCGCGGTCGGCGCCGAGGGCGATGCCGGAGCCGGCGATCCAGTCGGTCGCGGGCCGCGCGCCGATGCCGACGACCACCGCGCCGGCCGGGACCCGGGAGCCGTCGTCCAGGACGACGGCGCCGTCCTCGACGCGCTCCACGCGCGTGCGCGTGCGCAGGGTGGCGCCGCTGTCGGCGTACCAGGCGGCCATCGGGGCGGCCACCTCGGCGGGCAGCGCGGCGGCGAGCGGCCGGTCGGCGGCCTCGACGACGGTCACCGCGCAGCCCGCCTCGCGCGCGGCGGTGGCGAACTCGGCGCCGATCCAGCCGGCGCCGACGACCACGATGTCGTGCTGCGCGAGGAGCACGGGCCGCAGCCGGTCGGCGTCGTCCAGGGTGCGCAGCAGGTGCACGCCGGGCACGCCCTCGGCGCCGGGCAGCCGGATCGGTTCGGCGCCGGTGGCGACGACCAGGACGTCGTACGGGACGGGCCCGGCGGCGGTGTCGAGTTCGTGGTCCCCGGCGCGCAGGCCGAGCGCCTCAAGGCCGAGCCGCAGTTCGATGTCCAGGGCCGTGAAGTCGACGTCGAAGGCGGAGCCCTCGGCCTTGCCGAGCAGGACGGCCTTGGACAGCGGTGGCCGGTCGTAGGGCTGATGGGGCTCCGCGCCGATCAGCGTGACGGTGCCCGTGAAGCCCTGTTCGCGCAGGGCGACCGCGGTCTGCACCCCGGCCATGCCCGCGCCCACCACGACGGCCCGCCGCGCGGTGGACCCCTGTGCCTTCGCCTGCGTCTGCTCGCTCACCTGATCACCATAGACACCTGACAAACCGTCAGTCAGCGGACGTGCTCGGTGATCTGCTGCACAGCCGCGGGGTCGGGCCGTGCGCGGCCACCCCGGCACCCCGCGTCCGTCCCCGGCTCCCCGGGGGCGGGTGCGTCGGCGGAGGCTCCCTTACGGGCCGCTGTGGGGGCGGGCTAGGGTGGCGACCGTAAAGCACTCGCGGGAGCCCGGACGCACCGGGCTGAGAGGGAGGCTGGGCGGCCTCCGACCGTACGAACCTGATCCGGGTCATGCCGGCGAAGGGAGGGGCTGGACGCCCATGTCGCCTACACGTCCGTCCGACGTCCTCGTCATCGGGGGCGGGATCATCGGCCTGGTCACCGCCTGGCGGGCCGCGCAGCGCGGGTTCACCACCACGCTCGTCGACCCCGAGCCCGGTGGCGGGGCCGCGCAGGTCGCGGCCGGGATGCTCGCGGCCGTCACCGAGCTGCACTACGGCGAGGAGACCCTGCTCGGCCTCAACCTCGCCTCCGCGCGCCGCTATCCGGACTTCGTGGCCGAACTCACCGAGGCGGCCGGCCACGACCTGGGCTATCGCCGGTGCGGCACGCTGGCCGTCGCGCTGGACGCCGACGACCGCGCCCATCTGCGGGAACTGCACGCGCTGCAGAGCCGTTCGGGACTCGAGTCGCAGTGGCTGACCGGCCGGGAGTGCCGCCGTCTGGAGCCGATGCTGGCCCCCGGCGTGCGCGGCGGCCTGCGGGTCGACGGCGACCACCAGATCGACCCCCGGCGCCTGGCCGCCGCCCTGGTCACGGCGTGCGAGCGGGCCGGGGTGAGCGTCCACCGGAGCTGGGCGCAGCGCCTGACCGTCGTACGGGACCGGGCCACCGGTGTGGTCACGGCGGACGGCACCGGACTCGGCGCGGGCCAGGTGGTGCTGGCCGGGGGCAGCCTCAGCGGGCGGCTCGCGGGCGTCCCCGACGAGGTCCTGCCGCCGGTGCGCCCGGTGAAGGGACAGGTGCTGCGGCTGACCGTGCCGAAGCGGTACGCGCCGTTCCTGAGCCGCACGGTGCGGGCCGTGGTGCGCGGCGGCCACCTTTACCTGGTGCCCCGCGAGAACGGCGAACTCGTCGTCGGCGCGACCAGCGAGGAGCTGGGCTGGGACACCACGGTGACGGCGGGCGGCGTGTACGAGCTGCTGCGCGACGCGCACGAGCTGGTGCCCGGCATCACCGAGCTGCCGCTCACCGAGACCCGCGCGGGACTGCGCCCCGGTTCGCCCGACAATGCCCCGCTGCTCGGCCCGACCGCCCTGGACGGGCTGCTGCTGGCCACCGGCCACTTCCGCAACGGCGTGCTCCTCACCCCGGTCACCGGCGACGCCATGGCGCATGTCCTGACCACCGGCGAACTGCCCGAGGAAGCCCGCCCCTTCTCCCCCAGGCGGTTCGCCGCCACCGCCCGCACGGAGCAGCCCGTATGAACATCGTCGTCAACGGAGAGCGGAAGGCGATCGCCGCCGGTACCGCTCTCGGCACCCTCGTCGCGGCCCTCACCCCGGCTCCCTCCGGGGTGGCCGCCGCGCTGAACGAGACCGTCGTCCCGCGCGGTCAGTGGGCGTCCACCCCGCTGGCCGAGGGCGACCGCGTCGAGGTCCTCACCGCCGTACAAGGAGGCTGACCATGGCCGACGACCCCTTCGTCCTCGGGGGGACGACCTACACCTCCCGGCTGATCATGGGCACGGGCGGGGCGCCCAGTCTCGACACCCTGGAGCGCTCCCTGGTGGCGTCCGGCACGGAGCTGACGACGGTCGCGATGCGGCGGGTGAACGCGTCGGTGCACGGCTCGGTGCTGTCGGTGCTCGACCGCCTCGGCATCCGGGTGCTGCCGAACACGGCCGGCTGCTACACCGCCGGCGAGGCCGTCCTGACGGCCCGGCTCGCCCGCGAGGCGCTCGGCACCGACCTGGTCAAGCTGGAGGTCATCGCCGACGAGCGCACCCTGCTGCCCGACCCGGTCGAGCTGCTGGACGCCGCCGAGACCCTGGTGGACGACGGCTTCACCGTGCTGCCGTACACGAACGACGACCCGGTCCTCGCCCGCAAGCTGGAGGACGTCGGCTGCGCGGCCGTCATGCCGCTCGGCTCGCCCATCGGCTCGGGGCTCGGCATCCGCAACCCGCACAACTTCCAGCTCATCGTGGAGCACGCGCGCGTGCCGGTGATCCTGGACGCCGGGGCCGGTACGGCGTCGGACGCGGCCCTGGCGATGGAGCTGGGCTGCGCGGGGGTGATGCTCGCCTCGGCGGTGACCCGGGCGCAGGAGCCGGTGCTGATGGCGGAGGCCATGCGGCACGCGGTGGAGGCCGGACGCCTGGCCCGGCGGGCGGGGCGCATCCCGCGCCGGCACTTCGCCGAGGCCTCCTCCCCCACCGAGGGCATGGCGGCCCTGGACCCGGAGCGGCCGGCCTTCTGACCGGCCGTCCGGGCCGGCCTTCCGACCGGCCCGGACGACGTCCGCGCGGCCGGTGCGCGTCACAGGTCGGTCGCAGTCGTGCCCCGGTATCGGCCGAACGGGACGGTCCGACAGTGGCGGCTCGTAGACTCACCTGCGTGGATACGACCCTTCAGGACCCGCTTGTCGGACACGTGCTCGACGGCCGCTACCGCGTGGACGCACGGATCGCGGTCGGCGGGATGGCCACGGTCTACCGGGCCCTGGACATCCGCCTCGACCGGGTGGTCGCGCTCAAGGTGATGCACCCGGCGCTGGCCGCCGACGGGTCCTTCGTCGACCGCTTCATCCGCGAGGCCAAGTCGGTGGCCCGGCTGGCGCACCCCAACGTGGTGCAGGTCTTCGACCAGGGGACGGACGGGTCGTACGTCTACCTGGCCATGGAGTACATCGCCGGCTGCACCCTGCGTGACGTGCTGCGCGAGCGCGGCGCGCTCCAGCCGAGGGCCGCGCTCGACATCCTGGAGCCGGTGCTCGCCGCGCTCGGCGCCGCGCACCGCGCCGGGTTCGTGCACCGCGACATGAAGCCGGAGAACGTCCTCATAGGGGACGACGGCCGGGTCAAGGTCGCCGACTTCGGACTCGTGCGCGGGGTGGACACGGTGACGAGCACCACGGGCGCCGTCCTCGGCACCGTCTCGTACCTGGCGCCGGAACAGATCGAGCACGGCACCGCCGATCCCCGCGTCGACGTGTACGCGTGCGGGGTCGTCCTCCACGAGATGCTCACCGGCGCCAAGCCGCACACCGGGGACTCCCCCGCCCAGGTCCTCTACCAGCACCTCCACGCGGACGTGCCGCCCCCGTCGGCCACGGTGCCGGGAATGGCGTACGAGCTGGACGAGCTGGTCACCACCTCCACCGCCCGCGACCCCGAGGCGCGCCCCGCCGACGCGGTGGCGCTGCTGGGCCGGGTCCTCGAAGCCCGCGCGGCCCTCACCGCCGAGCAGCTCGACGCCGTGCCGCCGGGCGCGCTCGCGGTGGGCCACGACAACGCCCACGACCGTACGAGCGTGATCCCGCGTTCGCTGTCGATGCAGCGCCCGCTGCCGGTGAACGAGGACGAGGCGGGCGTCAACCGGACCGCCCGGTTCGAGAGCACCGGCTACCTCCAGGCCCCGCCGGACGCGCCGGCCCGGCCGCCGGGCCGGCGTCCGCGGCGCGGGATGCTGTTCGTCATCGCCGCGGTCGTGCTGGTGCTCGGGGTGGGCTCCGGTGTCTGGTACATCAACTCGGGCCAGTTCACCAAGGTCCCGCCGGTCCTCACGCAGACCGAGCAGCAGGCCAGAGACCGGCTCAAGGGCGCCGGGCTGGACGTCGGGCAGGTCAAGCACGCCTACAGCGACACCGTGAAGCGGGGCAGCGTCATCGGCACCGACCCGGGGGTCGGCGAGCGGATCAGGAACAACGACTCCGTGACGCTGACCGTGTCGGACGGCCCGGAGACGGTGAAGGTGCCCGACCTGTCGGGTGTCGCGCTCGACAAGGCGAAGGCCGAGCTGAAGGACGCCGGGCTCGCCGCGGGCATGGTCACCAAGGAGTTCAGCGACGACGTCCCGCGCGGCTCCGTGATCGGCACCGACCCGGACACGGGCACTTCGCGGCGGGCCGGTTCGGCGATCGCGCTGGTCGTCAGCAAGGGCAGCCCGGTGGAGGTGCCCGACGTCACCGGCTCGTCCGTCGAGGACGCCACCGCGGACCTGGAGGACGCCGGCCTGAAGGTGAAGATCGCCCAGACGCAGGTCAACTCCGAGTTCGACAAGGGCCAGGTCGCCCGGCAGTCGCCGGACTCCGGACGCGAGGCCGCCACGGGCGACACGGTGACGCTGACGGTCTCCAAGGGACCCGAGATGGTCGAGGTCCCCGACGTGGTGGGCGACAGCGTGGACGACGCCAAGCGGAAGCTGAAGGACGCCGGGTTCGAGGTGGACGAGGACCGCGGTCTCCTCGGCCTCTTCGGCGACACGGTCAAGGGCCAGTCGGTGGACGGCGGCGACACCGCCCCGAAGGGCTCGACGATCACCATCCGGATCCGCTGAGCCCGGAGCCGACCGGCTCAACCAGGCGGCGGTCCCCCGGCCGGCCGGAGGACCCGAGACCGCCCTCGGGGCGGTTCGGGGCGCGTGACACCCTGGTGGGCGTGACCAGCAAGCAGCTCCGCAACCCCGTCGGCGGCCATGTCCCGGTGGCCGGCGGCCTCAGTTCCGTCGGCCTGTCCTACGCCCGTGACCTCGCGGCCGAGACCGTGCAGGTCTTCGTCGCCAATCCGCGCGGCTGGGCGACCCCCGCCGGGAACCCGAAGCAGGACGAGGAGTTCCGCGCCGCCTGCGCGGCCGAGTCGATCCCCGCCTACGTGCACGCCCCGTATCTGATCAACTTCGGGTCGCACACCGAGGCCACCGTGGAGAGGTCGGTGGAGTCGCTGCGGCACTCGCTGCGCCGGGGCCGGGAGATCGGCGCGCTCGGCGTCGTCGTGCACACCGGGAGCGCCACCGGCGGCCGGGAGCGGTCCGTCGCCCTGCGCCAGGTGCGGGCGCGTCTGCTGCCGCTGCTGGACGAGCTGACCCACGACGACGACCCGTACCTGCTGCTGGAGTCGACCGCCGGCCAGGGCGCCTCCCTGTGCTCGCGCACCTGGGACTTCGGGCCGTACTTCGAAGCGCTGGACGCCCATCCCAAGCTGGGCGTCTGCCTGGACACCTGCCACATCTTCGCGGCGGGCCACGACCTGACCGGCCCGGCCGGCATGCACCAGACCCTCGATCTGCTGGTCGACACCGTCGGCGAGGGACGGCTCAGGCTGATCCACGCCAACGACTCGAAGGACGTCGTCGGCGCGCACAAGGACCGGCACGAGAACATCGGCTCCGGTCACATCGGCGAGGACCCGTTCCGGGCGCTGATGACGCACCCCGCCACCGAGGGCGTCCCGCTGATCATCGAGACGCCCGGCGGCAAGGAGGGGCACGCGGCGGACGTCGAGCGGCTGAAGAAGCTCCGGGACGGCTGACCTCAGAGCTCGGGGCCGTCCCCGGGTTCCTCCTGGTAGGAGTAGCGCTGCTCGCGCCAGGGGTCACCGACGTTGTGGTAGCCCCGCTCCTCCCAGAAACCCCGCCGGTCGGCCGTCATGTACTCGACGCCGCGGACCCACTTGGGGCCCTTCCACGCGTAGAGCTGCGGGACGACCAGGCGCAGCGGGAAGCCGTGTTCGGCCGTGAGCAGTTCGCCGTCCTTGTGGGTGGCGAAGATGGTGCGCTCGGCGGCGAAGTCCGCGAGGCGCAGATTCGAACTGAAGCCGTACTCGGCCCACACCATGACGTGGGTGACGGCGGGCGCCGGCGGGGCGATCTCCAGGATCGTCCGGGCGGGGACGCCGCCCCATTCGGCCCCGAGCATGCTGAACTTCGTGACGCAGTGCAGGTCGGCGACGACGGAGGCGTACGGGAGGGCGGTGAACTCCTCGTGGGTCCAGCAGTGCTTCTCGCCGTCGGCGGTGGCCCCGAAGACACGGAATTCCCAGCGTTCGGGGCGGAACTTGGGGACGGGACCGTAGTGGGTGACCGGCCATCCGCGCTGGAGTCGCTGTCCGGGCGGAAGCTCCGACAGTGCCGTTTCTCCCGTTTCTCTCTTTGCCGGCTGACCCATGCCTCCATCCTGACAGACCGGGGACGGTGCCCATGACCAGCCGACGGGGGATTCGGGCAACTGCTACTAAGCGTGCACTTACTGGACGGTTTTCGGTGGCCGGTGCAAAGATGCGGCGCAACCTGCCCAGTCCCCCCGCTTGGAAGGAGCCTCTGCGATGCAGGGCGACCCCGAGGTCATCGAATTCCTGAACGAGCAGTTGACCGGCGAGCTGACGGCGATCAACCAGTACTTCCTGCACGCGAAGATGCAGGAGAACTTCGGCTGGACGAAGCTCGCCAAGTACACGCGGCACGAGTCCTTCGACGAGATGAAGCACGCGGAGGTGCTCACCGACCGCATTCTCTTCCTGGACGGCCTGCCGAACTATCAGCGGCTCTTCCACGTGCGGGTGGGGCAGACCGTCACGGAGATGTTCCAGGCCGACCGTCAGGTGGAGGTCGAGGCGATCGACCGGCTGCGGCGCGGGATCGAGGTGATGCGGGCGAAGGGCGACATCACGTCCGCGAACATCTTCGAGTCGATCCTGGAGGACGAGGAGCACCACATCGACTATCTCGACACCCAGCTCGAACTGATCGAGAAGCTCGGTGAGGCGCTCTACATCGCGCAGCTCATCGAGCAGCCGGAGAGCTAGCCGGAGCACCGCCGGGCGAGCGGGAGGACCGGGTTACGCGGCCTCGCGGCCCGCGGTCTCGTGCGCGGCGCTCTCCTGGAGGACGGCCTCGTGCAGGGCGGCTTCGCGCTGCGCCGTCCCGTCCGCGGCGCGGACCTCGGCGAGCACCGGCATGCCCTGGTCGGCGAGCTGACGGCGCGGGCAGGTGCCCCGGCCGAGCAGTGCCTGGATCTGGCGGACGCACGACCCGCAGTCCGTGCCCGCCTTGGAGGCGGACGCTATCTGGCGGGGAGTGCAGGCGCCGTCCGCCGCGTGCTTCTTGACCTGCTGTTCGGTGATCCCGAAGCAACTGCAGACGTACACGCGGTTCACCTCCCGCCGAAATGGATGGGGCACGCCGTCCCGTTAATCGGTGAGGCTAACCTAACCTTACCCGGCGCTCCGGAGCCATAAAAGTGGGGTGGGGCGCGGATCGTATGTGATCCGCGCCCCACCCTTCGCGCTGGTAACAGGCGCCTCGGACGCCGGTCTGTTACCGGCGCCGGTACCGTCCGGCCCGCTACTGGTCGCGGTACATCTCGGCGACGAGGAAGGCCAGGTCCAGGGACTGGCTGCGGTTCAGGCGCGGGTCGCAGGCCGTCTCGTAGCGCTGGTGGAGGTCGTCGACGAAGATCTCGTCGCCGCCGCCCACGCACTCGGTGACGTCGTCACCGGTGAGTTCGACGTGGATGCCGCCCGGGTGCGTGCCGAGTCCCTTGTGGACCTCGAAGAAGCCCTTGACCTCGTCCAGCACGTCGTCGAAGCGGCGGGTCTTGTGGCCCGAGGCCGCCTCGAAGGTGTTGCCGTGCATCGGGTCGGTCACCCAGGCCACGGTCGCGCCGGAGGCGGTGACCTTCTCGACCAGCTCGGGCAGCTTGTCGCGGACCTTGTCGGCGCCCATCCGGACGATGAAGGTCAGCCGGCCCGGCTCACGGTCGGGGTCGAGCCGCTCGATGTACTGGAGCGCCTCCTCGGCCGTCGTCGTCGGGCCCAGCTTGATGCCGATCGGGTTGCGGATCTTCGAGGCGAACTCGATGTGCGCCCCGTCGAGCTGCCGGGTGCGCTCGCCGATCCACACCATGTGACCCGACACGTCGTACAGGTGTCCGGTACGGGAGTCGACGCGGGTCAGCGCCGACTCGTAGTCGAGGAGCAGCGCCTCGTGGGAGGCGTAGAACTCGACGGTCTTGAACTCCTCCGGGTCCGTGCCGCAGGCCCGCATGAAGTTCATCGCGTTGTCGATCTCGCGGGCGAGCTGCTCGTAGCGCTGGCCCGAGGGGGACGACTTCACGAAGTCCTGGTTCCAGGCGTGCACCTGGCGCAGGTCGGCGTAGCCGCCGGTGGCGAAGGCGCGCACCAGGTTGAGCGTGGAGGCGGACGCGTTGTACATCCGCTTCAGGCGTTCGGGGTCCGGGACGCGGGCCTTCTCGTTGAACTCGAAGCCGTTGACCGAGTCGCCGCGGTAGGTCGGCAGGGTCACGCCGTCGCGGGTCTCGGTGCCCTTGGAGCGCGGCTTGGAGTACTGGCCGGCGATCCGGCCGACCTTCACGACCGGCACGGAGGCCGCGTACGTGAGGACGGCGCCCATCTGGAGCAGGGTCTTGAGCTTGTTGCGGATCTGGTCGGCCGACACGGCGTCGAAGGCCTCGGCGCAGTCGCCGCCCTGGAGAAGGAACGCCTCTCCCTTGGCGACGGACGCCATCCGGGCGCGCAGCAGGTCACACTCGCCCGCGAAGACGAGCGGCGGATACGACTCGAGGTCCGCGATCACATCGCGCAGAGCCTCGGCATCGGGGTACTCGGGCTGCTGCGCCGCGGGCAGGTCTCGCCAGGTGTTGCCAGCGCTCGCGCTGGACTTAGCGTTCACGGTCACCCCGACAACATTACGGGGTCGTGTCGGGCGCCCTTTCACATGCTCATCAATTGAGACGAACCCCGCTCGATCGACGCGGCTCCGGGCGGCCGTACGACACTCGCCGCGGCCCCCGGAACCGGGCGGACCCGCCACATGATCCAAACGACTGCCCTAGTCGACGTCGAGGCGGTCGCGGTCGATGGAGATGGTCACGCCGCCGTGGGTCTCGGTGGTGTCGCCCACGTACTGGTGGATGCGCTGGTGCTTGGCCCACAGGGTGGCGGGGATCGACGCGTCGGAGGTGGTCGAGGTGCCGTTCCAGCGCGCGAAGTGGATCACGTCGGGCAGGGTGATCTCGCCGCGGTGCGCGATCAGGTCGGCGACCAGGGACGAGGTGTTGCCGTAGGCGCCGGCGCGATAGCCCAGCGTGTGCAGGCGCTCGGTGTAGGCGTTGATGTAGCCGAGCACCTGGGCGGTGACCGTCTTGCCGGGCTCGTAGTGCTCCAGGTCGTTGTAGAGCACCGTGCCCTTGCCGAAGCCGAGCGCCGCGGCCTGTGCCGCCGCGTCGTCGGCGGCTGCCGTGCCCTGGGACACCGGGCTGGTGATGGCCGCGCAGCCGCCCCCGCAGCTCCCGCCGTCCGAGGAGGGCTGGCGGCCGACGTAGAGCGGGATGAAGCGCCAGCCGCGGTTGTACTGGGTGCGCACCCAGTCGGCGGTCAGGCGCTGCTGGGCGCAGGCCCGGTTGAGGCCGCCGATGTACACGCCGACGGCCCCGTAGACGGAGTTGTCGCGCCAGGCGTCCATCGCGGACTGGCTCGGGGCGGTGCAGGCGTCGAAGCCCTCGCCGCGGAAGGAGGTCGCGTCGGCGGGCAGCGCGGTGACGGCGGGCCGCTCGGCGGGGGCACCGGGCGTCGCGGTGACGGGCAGGCCGGCGCCGCGCAGGATGTCCTGGATACGGCCGCGGTCGTAGCCGTAGGCAGCGGTGACGGTGATCTGGCCGGCGGTGGCCCGGTAGGTGCGGGCGGTGGGGTTCTCGGTGACGGCGCGGTCCGTGGCCTCGGCGGGCTGGACCAGCAGGGCTTCGGTACGGCCGCTGGCACGCGCCGGACAGTTCTGGTTGGCGCCGGGGGTGCCGAGGTAGAGGGCGTGCCGGTCGAAGCGGACGCAGGCGTCGGGATGTTTCTCCAGGTCCACGATCTGCCAGGAGGCGGGGATGGTGAAGGCGTGACCGCGGTAGGCGACCTGGGTGACGTCCTCGGAGTCGGTGGGGAACGGGGCCGATCGCGCGGTGCCGAGCGGCCCGGCGGCGAGGGTGGCCGCCGCGAGGAAGACGGTCAGGGTGCGGGCGGCGGTGCGGCGGGTCCGCGGTGAGCGGGCTGGGGGCATGCGGGGCGCTCCTCGGTCTGTTCGGTGGGTTCGGTCGGTTCGGTGGGTTCGGCCGGCTCGGCCGGCTCGGTGGGTTCGGCCGGCTCGGCCGGTTCGCTTGGCTCGGCCGGTTCGGTCTGTTCGGTCCGTCTGGCCATCCATGGCCGGTGACCGGCTCCGCGGAACGCCACGCGGAGGTGGTTCACGCTGTTGCCCGCCCCGGATCGTCGGGTAGGGTGCGGCGCATGTTCGCGCCTATGAACCAGAACTGGTGGTGGACCGCTCATCCGGCGGCCCACTGACTGCGCGTTCCACACACGTCGCGAAGGCCGCCCGAGGGGCGGCCTTCGGTGTTCGCGGACCCGGGTCGTTCCTCTCCGAATCGCACGCATCCGAGAGAAGGACCACCCGTGAAGCTGTCCGACCTGCTGGACGATCCCCGCCCCTTCGCCCTGCTGCGCCGCCGCACCCCCGGCCGCGACCACGAGGTCGTGGAACTGCTGCTGGGCCCGGTCCGCGAGGTGGAGCACCTCGCCGGCCTCCCCGGCGAATGTCTCGCGCTGATCCCGTTCCGGCAGATCCGCGAGCGCGGTTTCGACGTCCGCGACGACGGCACGCCGCTCGCCGTGCTGGTCCCCGAGGAGCGCCACGAACTGCCGCTCGGGCAGGCGCTGGAGGAGCTGCCCGCGCACGAGGTGCGGGTCGAGGGCGGCGGCTTCGACGTCGGTGACGAGGAGTACGCCGAGATCGTCGGACGGGTGCTGCGCGAGGAGATCGGGCGCGGCGAGGGCGCGAACTTCGTGATCCGGCGGACCTACGAGGGCCGCATCCCGGGGTTCGGGCGGGCCGACGCGCTGGCGCTGTTCCGCCGGCTGCTGGTCGGCGAGCGGGGCGCGTACTGGACGTTCGTCGTGCACACCGGGGAGCGCACGCTGGTCGGGGCGAGCCCGGAGGTGCACGTCCGGATGTCCGGCGGGACGGTGGTGATGAACCCGATCAGCGGGACGTACCGCTACCCGGCCGGCGGGCCGAGCGCCGAGGACCTGCTCGCGTTCCTCTCCGACGGCAAGGAGATCGAGGAACTCTCGATGGTCGTCGACGAGGAACTGAAGATGATGTGCACCGTCGGCGACAGGGGCGGGGTGGTGGTCGGGCCGCGGCTCAAGGAGATGGCCCATCTCGCCCACACCGAGTACGAGTTGCGGGGCCGGTCCTCGCTGGACGTGCGCGAGGTGCTGCGGGAGACCATGTTCGCGGCGACGGTCACCGGCTCGCCCGTGCAGAACGCCTGCCGGGTCATCGAGCGGCACGAGGTCGGCGGGCGCGGCTACTACGCCGGTGCGCTGGCCCTGCTCGGACGGGACGGGGGCGACGGCGGTTCCGGCGGCGCGGACGGCTCCGGTGGGGCGGGCGGCTCCGCCGGGGCGGGCAGCGTGGGCGGCGCCCGTGGAACGGGCGGCTCGGGTGGGGCGCAGACCCTCGACTCCCCCATCCTCATCCGGACCGCCGACATCGACGCGGACGGACGGCTGCGGGTGCCGGTCGGCGCCACCCTCGTCCGCGGGTCGGACCCGGCGGGCGAGGTGGCCGAGACACACGCGAAGGCGGCCGGGGTCCTGACGGCACTCGGGGTGCGCCCCCGCGCCGGGCGCTCGGACGGCGAGCCGCCGCGGCTCGGCGACGATCCCCGGGTCCGGGCCTCGCTGGACGGCCGGCGGGCCGCGCTGGCGCCGTTCTGGCTGCGGATGCAGGAGCGGTCGGCGGAACTGACCGGGCACGCGCTGATGGTGGACGCCGAGGACACCTTCACCGCGATGCTGGCGCATGTGCTGCGGTCGGCCGGGCTGGAGGTGACGGTGCGCCGCTACGACGAGCCGGGGCTGCGGGAGACCGTCCTCGCGCACCGGGGACCGGTGGTCCTCGGGCCCGGCCCCGGCGACCCCTCCGACCTCACGGACCCCAAGATGCGGTTCCTGCGGGCGCTCACCGCCGAGGTGATCCGGGACCACCGGGACGGCGTCCTCGGCGTCTGCCTCGGACACGAGCTGATCGCGGCCGAGCTGGGCCTTGAGATCGCCCGCAAGGACGTGCCGTACCAAGGGGCGCAGACCGTCGTCGACCTGTTCGGGCGGGCGGAGACCGTCGGCTTCTACAACAGCTTCACGGCGCGCTGCGACGACGAGGCGCTGGTGGAACTGTCGGCGCACGGCGTCGAGGTCAGCCGGGCGGCGAACGGCGAGGTGCACGCGCTGCGCGGTCCCGGTTTCGCCGGTGTGCAGTTCCACCCGGAGTCGGTGCTGAGCCTGAACGGCGCGGCGGTCGTCCGGGAGCTGGTGGGTCAGCTCCGGGGCACCAGCACGTTCTCCGAGCGGCGGCCCTCGGTGTAGTCCACGACGTTGCGGACGGTGGCGTCGACGATCTGGCCGACGGCGTCGGCGGTGTAGTACGCCTGGTGCGAGGTGACCAGGACGTTCGGGAAGGTGACCAGGCGGGCCAGGGTGTCGTCCTCGATGGCTTCGAGGGACTTGTCGAGGAAGAACAGCCCGGCCTCCGCCTCGTAGACGTCGAGGCCCACGCCGGTGAAGCGGCCCTCGCGGAGCTGGTCGACGAGGGCCAGGCTGTCGATGAGGCCGCCGCGGCTGGAGTTCACCAGGACGGCGTCGTCCTTCATCGTGCGCAGGGCCTCGGCGTCGATCAGGTGCCGGGTCTGCGGCATCAGCGGGACGTGCAGGCTGACCAGGTCGGACTCGGCGAGAAGGCGCTCCTTGGTGACGTACTCCATGCCGAGTCCGACGCAGGCGGGGTTCTCGGCGACGTCCCAGCCGAGCAGCCGCATGCCGAAGCCGTGGGCGATCCGGGTGAAGGCCTCGCCGATCTTCCCGGTGCCGAGGACGCCCGCGGTGCGGCCGTGCATGTCCCGGCCCATCAGGCCGTCGAGCCGGAAGTCGAAGTCGCGGGTGCGGTTCGCCGCCCGGACGACCCGGCGGTTGACGGCCATGCCGAGGGTCCAGGCGAACTCGGCGACCGAGTAGGGCGAGTAGTACGAGACGCGGGCGACGGTCATGCCGAGGCGCTCGGCCACGTCGAGGTCGATGTTGTTGAACCCGGTGGAGCGCTGGGCGACGAGCTGGGTGCCGCCGGCCGCCAGGGTCTGCAGGACCCGGTTGCCCAGGCCGCAGTTGACGCTGGTGGAGATCACCTCGTGGCCCGCCGCGATGGGCGCGGTGTCCTCGGTGAGGAAGACGTCGAGGCAGCGGACCTCGTGGCGTCCGGCGAAGGCCTTCTCGATCAGGGGCTTCTCGTCGGACTGGACGCCGAACGCCAGGATCTCCACCGGCTGCTCCCGTTCTGGAGGGTGATGGGCCGAAGCCCGAATATACGGCCCATACCCCCAGGTCGCAGCGGCGGACGGGTGCCGCCGCGAAGCCGCGGACGGGACGGATGTCCCGCTGGAGTCGGCGGACGAGTCCCGCTGTAAGACAGCGGACGGGACGAATGTCCCGGTGGAGTCGGCGGACGGGTGCCGCCGCGCAGACAGCGGAGGGTGCCGCCGTCAGCCGAAGAAGACGCCGACCTCCTCGTACAGCTTGGGGTCGACCGTCTTCAGGCGGGCGGTGGCCTCGGCGATGGGGACGCGGACGATGTCCGTGCCGCGCAGGGCGACCATCGAGCCGAAGGCGCCGTCCCGGACGGCCTCGATGGCGTGCAGGCCGAAGCGGGTGGCGAGCCAGCGGTCGAAGGCGCTGGGCGTGCCGCCGCGCTGGACGTGCCCGAGGACGGTGGTGCGGGCCTCCTTGCCGGTGCGCCGCTCGATCTCCTTGGCCAGCCACTCGCCGACCCCGGAGAGCCGCACATGCCCGAAGGAGTCCAGGGTGCCGTCCTTGAGGACCATGTCGCCGTCCTTGGGCATCGCGCCCTCCGCGACGACCACGATCGGCGCGTACGACGCCTTGAAGCGCGAGGTCACCCAGGCGCAGACCTGCTCGACGTCGAAGCGCTGCTCGGGGATGAGGATGACGTTCGCGCCGCCGGCCAAGCCCGAGTGGATGGCGATCCAGCCGGCGTGGCGGCCCATCACCTCGCAGACCAGGACGCGCATATGGGACTCGGCGGTGGTGTGCAGCCGGTCGATGGCCTCCGTCGCGATGCCGACCGCCGTGTCGAACCCGAAGGTGTAGTCGGTGGCGGACAGGTCGTTGTCTATGGTCTTCGGCACGCCGACGATGTCGATGCCGTACTCGTCGCCGAGCCGGGCCGCGACGCCGAGCGTGTCCTCGCCGCCGATCACGATGAGCGCGTCGACGTCCTGCTTGGCCAGGGTCTCCTTGATCCGGCGGATGCCGTTCTCCTGCTTGAGGGGGTTGGTGCGCGAGGAGCCGAGGATGGTGCCGCCGCGCGGCAGGATGCCCCGGACGGCGGGGATGTCCAGCCGGACCGTGTCGTCCTCCAGCGGCCCCCGCCATCCGTCCCGGAAGCCGACGAAGTCATAGCCGTACTCCTGTACGCCCTTGCGGACGATGCCCCGGATGACGGCGTTGAGCCCGGGGCAGTCGCCGCCTCCGGTCAGTACTCCGACCCGCATGGAAAGTCCCTTCGCCGATGGGCTGATGGACTCACGCTAAAGGTGACCCACGTCACTCCGGGATGGTGCGGATGGTCAATTCCGGTGCATTGTCCGGTGATTGATCAGTACTGATCACCCGAAGGAGCGCATCGGGTGGATATCGGGCGGTTTACGCGTCGTCCAGGCCGCGTTCGATGGCGTAGCGGACCAGCTCGACCCGGTTGTGGAGCTGGAGCTTGCCCAGGGTGTTCTGCACGTGGTTCTGGACCGTGCGGTGCGAGATGACCAGACGCTCGGCGATCTGCTTGTAGCTCAGGCCCTTGGCGACCAGCCGCAGCACCTCGGTCTCGCGATCGGTGAGCTGTGGGGCACGCGGCTCGTCGGGTCCCGCCGCGGTGACCGGCTCGGTGGCCAGCCTGCGGTACTCGCCGAGCACCAGGCCCGCGAGGCCGGGGGTGAACACCGGGTCCCCGACGGCCGTCCGGCGCACCGCGTCGGTCAGCTCCTCGGTGGACGCCGACTTGAGGAGGTAGCCGGTCGCGCCGGACTTCACCGCCTCCAGGACGTCGGCGTGCTCGCCGCTGGCCGACAGGACGAGGACCCGCAGGGAGGGGTCGGCGCCGACCAGTTCCCGGCAGACCTGGACGCCGGGCTTGGCGGGCAGGTTCAGGTCGAGGACCAGGACGTCGGGTGCCGCGGCCAGCGCGCGGCGCACGGCCTGCTCGCCGTCGCCCGCGGTGGCGACCACGTCGAACCCGGCGGCCTCCAGGTCCCGGGCGACGGCGTCCCGCCACATCGGGTGGTCGTCCACCACCATGACCTTCACGGGCCCCTCGCCCGTCCGCCGCTCCTCGCCCGTCCGCCGCCCCTCGCCCGTCCGCCGCCCCTCGCCCGTCCGCCGCCCCTCGCCCGTCCGCCGCTCCTCGGCCGTGCCGCCCGTCATCGCCGTCCCCTCGTGTCCGTCATCGTGTGCTCGCCTTTCCCCGTGAGACCTTCGGTACCTTCAGCTCGACCTCGGTGCCCTGCCCCGGGACCGACACCAGCTCCGCCGTGCCGCCCAGGTCGCGCAGCCGTCCGCGGATCGACAGCGCCACCCCGAGCCGGCCCTCGCCCTCGGCCTGGGCGAGCCGGCCCTCCGGGATGCCGGGCCCGTCGTCGCGTACGGTCACGACCACCTCGTCCGGCTCGTCCTCGACCAGGATCCAGGCCCGGGCGTCCCCGCCGACGTGCCGGCGGACGTTGTCCAGCGCGGCGCCGACGGCCGCGGCCAGCTCGCGGGCGGCTGCGGGGTCGAGCGGCACCGGGGCGCCGGGTTCGGAGAAGGTGACGCGCGCGGTGGCGTACGGGGCGAGCAGGGAGCGCAGGTCGACGGGGCCCGCGGAGTCCTCCGTGTCGGGTTCGTCCACGGCCCGGACCAGCGCGCCGAGGGCGGCGTCCTCCGACACCCGGGAGACGGGCACCATGCCGCCCGACACCAGCGTGCGCAGCGCGACCTCCTGCTCGCCCGCCATCCGGCCCAGCTCGGCCGCCTCGCCGCCGAGCGCGCTGCCGCGCCGCTGCACCATCGCGAGGACCTGGAGCACGCCGTCGTGGATGTCCCGGGCGAGCCGCTCGCGTTCGCGGGTGGCGGCCTCGATCTCCAGGGCGCGGGCGAGGGTGCGCTCGGAGGCGCGGGCCACCTCGACGACGTAGCCGATGGCGATGGAGGCGACCCAGACGAGGATCACGTTGTGCACGGTGTCGCGGGTGGGGGCGCCGCGCTCGGCGAGGTTGGCCACCGCGACGAGCGTGGAGGCGAACGCGGCCCAGCGCCAGCCGCCCTTGATCGCGAACGCCAGCACGGCGCCGGCCGTCCATATCGACGGCAGCGTAGGACCGCCCGCGTCGATGCGCGCTCCGGCGTCGGCGACGCGGGTGAGCATGATGCCGGCGAGCGCCACGGTGAGGTCGGCGGCGAGGAACGGCTTGGTGCAGTGGACCGCGCCGGAGACCCTCGGGAGGGTGGCCAGGGTCCAGACGAACAGCACGGCGAAGTAGGTGACGGCCACCCAGGGGCGCTCGAACTCGTCGTACGCGGTGGCGAACAGGCCGACCGCGTAGAACATGGTGAGCACCCGGTAGGCGGTCAGGGCACGCCACAGCGGCTGCTCGACCGACATCCTCATGACTCTCTCGCGCTTGGCCATGCTCCCCCACCCCACACTGCCGACGTCCAGACGGACGCTTCCGGCGGCCGGAACGTTCCCACCACGCCGGTCCGCCTGGCCTACCGCCGCCCGCCGGAGGACCGCCGGAGGCCAACGGAGGCCGCCGGAGGTCCGCCGGGCGGCGGGCCCGCCGCCCTACGCCCTCCCGCCGGGCGCCCTCGCGACCGCCACCGCCGGGCGCCCTCGCTCGACGCCCTCGCGGTCGCTACCGCTGGGCGCCCTTGTGCTCGCTGTCCTCCGCGGTCTCCCGCTCGGGGGCCGGATCGCCGGCGGGCTGCTCCTCGGACGGCTGCTGCTCGGGGGCCGGCTGCTCGGCGGGCTGCTGCTCGGGGGCCGGCTGCTCGGCGGGCTGCTGCTCCTCGGGCCGCGCCGCGGCTTCCGCCGCCTGCTTCTCGGCCTGCGCGAGCGCAGCCTTCTCCGCCTTCTCGGCCTTCTCCGCTTCCTTCTCGGCCTTGGCCGCTTCCGCGATCTGCCGCTTGGCGGCCGTCGCGTAGATGTCGACGTACTCCTGGCCGGAGAGCTTCATGATCTCGTACATGACCTCGTCGGTCACCGCGCGGAGTACGAAACGGTCGTGCTCCATGCCGTTGTACCGGCTGAAGTCCAGCGGCTTGCCGATGCGGATGCCCGGACGCATCAGCTTGGGCATCACCTTCCCCGGCGGCTGGATCTTCTCGGTGTCGATCATCGCGACGGGGATGACGGGCGCGCCGGTGGCGAGGGCCACGCGCGCGAGGCCGCCGGGCTTGCCCCGGTAGAGCCGGCCGTCGGGCGAGCGGGTGCCCTCCGGGTAGATGCCGAACAGCTCGCCGCGCTCGATCACGTCGATGCCGCTCTTGACGGCCGCCTCACCCGCGCCGCGGGCGCCCGAGCGGTCCACCGGGAGCTGGCCGACGCCCTTGAAGAAGGCGGCGGTCATCCGCCCCTTGAGGCCGGGCGTCGTGAAGTACTCGGCCTTCGCGATGAAGGTGACCTTGCGGTCGAGGACCGCGGGGAGGAAGAAGGAGTCCGAGAACGACAGGTGATTGCTCGCCAGAATGGCGGCCCCCTCGGCAGGGATGTTCTCGAGGCCTTCCACCCAGGGCCTGAAGGCGAGCTTCAGTGACCCTCCGATGGAAAACTTCATTGCGCCGTAGATCACCCGTGTGCCTCCTGTGTCGTGGATCAGACCTTAACCCGGAGCACTGTCAAAGGCCCCGACGACCCTGGTCGGTGTCAGGACCGTCGCGTACGGTGAAGGCCCCGGAGTCGTTCCCGCCCTTCTCATGAACAGGAGACCGAGGTGCCGGTCCTTCCTGGAGCCGAGCCGTTCCGCCACGAGGGCGGAGAGGTCGGCGTCCTCCTCTGCCACGGTTTCACGGGCTCCCCGCAGTCGCTGCGCCCCTGGGCGCAGTACCTGGCGGAGCGCGGCCTCACCGTCGCGCTGCCCCTGCTGCCCGGGCACGGCACCCGCTGGGAGGACATGCAGCTCACCGGCTGGCAGGACTGGTACGCGGAGGTCGACCGCGAGCTGCGCGCCCTGCGTGAGCGGTGCTCTCGGGTCTTCGTGTTCGGGCTCTCCATGGGCGGCGCGCTGGCCCTGCGGCTCGCCGCGCGGCACGGCGACGAGATCAGCGGCGTCGTGGTCGTCAACCCGCTGAACAAGGTGCACGGTCTGGCGGCGCGCGCCCTGCCGGTGATCCGTCATCTCGTGCCCTCCACGAAGGGCATCGCGAGCGACATCGCGAAGGAGGGCTCCGAGGAACTGGGGTACACGCGCGTGCCGCTGCACGCCGCCCACTCGATGCGGAAGCTGTGCGCCGTCGTGGACGCGGAGCTGCCGCAGGTCACCCAGCCGCTCCTGCTGCTGCACAGCCTCCGGGACCATGTGGTCTCCCCCGCCGACTCCGCCCGCATCCTCAGCCGGGTGTCGTCCACGGACGTGACCGAGTCGGTCCTGGAACAGAGCTACCACGTCGCGACGTTGGACCACGACGCGGACCGGATCTTCGAGGAGAGCTACGCCTTCGTCACCCGGCTCGCTCCCGGAGCGGGCAAGGACGCCGGCCCGGGTCAGGTGGGTCGGCAGGAAGGGACGGCAGCCGGTGGCTGAGCAGGACGCGGACCGCGGCGATTCCGAGGAGAAGGGCGTACCCGTGGGCGAGCCCCTCGACGGGGCGCTCGGGGAGGGGCTCGGGGAGTCCCGCGCCGAACCGCTCGGCGAGCCGCTCGGTGACGCCCGCGCGGAGGCCCCGGGTGACGGCGCGCGCGAGGAGACCCCCGGCGGTGAGCAGGGCGTGCCGTTCGACGAGGAGGCCGCCTGGAAGTCCATCGTCGAGGGATACGGCGAGGAGCCGCCGGACCCGCCCGGCGCGAAGCCGTTCAAGTCCGTGGAGGACCTGGCGCTGCTCGAACCGGAGACGAACGACGGCCCCGACGATCCCGACGGCGCCGCCGGTGCCGGGCGCGGCAAGCGGGACGCGGACGGTACGGGCGAGGGGGACGCCGGCGAGGACGAGGCCGCCGCGTCCGGGCCGGACACCGCCACCGGCGACAAGCCGCCGTCCGTCAAGCCGCTGGGCGGCTCGGTCGCCTTCGCACCCGGTGTGGGGGGCCTCGCGGGACCGCGGGACCACACGCCCGCCGAGCCGTCCGACGAGGACGACGAGGGCCACTTCGTACCGCCCGAGCCGCCCCCGCTGCCGGCCGGGGACACGACGGCCAAGTTCGCCTGGCTCGGCGTGCTCGGCGGCCCCGTCCTGCTGCTGCTCGCCGTGCTGCTCGGCTGGGACATGACGTGGTGGCTCAGCACCCTCGGCATCGGCGGCTTCGTCGGCGGTTTCGCGACGCTGGTGATGCGGATGCAGAGCGACGACGACGACCTGGACGACCCGGGCCGCGGCGCGGTGGTCTGAACCCGGGCCCCGCCGCCACCCTGCTCCTGGAACAGGGCGTCGAACTCGTCGCCATCGAGGAACTCCTCCGCCACGCCCACACCAGCGTCTACGCCCACGTCCGACTCCGCTCCAGCGCCAGGCCGTCGACGTCCTCGGCAACGCGGCGAGCACCGAGACGGCAAACAGCGTCGGCCTGGCGTCCGCTGTGCGGGCGTGTCCGGCTTCCCCTGCGTTTCCGGTCGTCCGCCGCGCTGTCTGTGCGCGGCCTGGTCACTGGCCGATCCGCGGAACCGGGAGCGGGCCGGGTGGGCGGCCGTGGCGCGCGCGGCCCGCCGGCTGTGCGGAGAGACTAGGACGCGGGCACTCTGAGGGCGGCGAGTACGGGGAGGTGGTCCGTCGCTGTTCTCAGGTCCGTCCCGGTGATGCCGGGCAGGTCGAGCGGTACGCCGCAGCCGAGGACCTCGACGCCGGGGGTGGCGAAGATCGCGTCGATACGGCGGTGCGGCTCGGTCCGTGTCCAGGTGTGCTCGCCGCCCCACGGCCGGGTCACCCAGCAGTCCTGGAGGGCGGCGGCGAGGCGGCGGAAGGTCGGGCCGTTCGGACGTTCGTTGATGTCACCGCCCGCGACGGCGTACGGGGTGCCCAGGTCGGCCAGTCGGTCGACCAGCAGGGCTCCGTGCGCCGCTCGCTCGTCCTTGTGCAGCGACAGGTGGCAGCTCAGCACGCCGAGCCGCGCTCCCCCGAAACGGACCACCGCGGTGGCGAAGCCGCGCCGGTGCCGGCCCGGCATCCTCGGGAGCAGCACGTCCTCGGTGCGCTCGACGGTGGCCCGCAGCGAGCACAGCAGCGCCGGCCCCGAGGTGGTGGCGCCCCCGGCCAGTACGACCTGCCCGGAGGCCGCGGCCAGACGCGCGAGCTTCTTGCGCCAGCGGAAGAAGCGCGGCGCCTCCTGGATCAGGACGAGATCCGGCGCGCAGGCGGTGATCACCCGGGCGAGGGCCGCGGTGTCGTCGCGCATCGAGCGGATGTTGTAGCTGAGCACCCGGATCACGGCCGAACCGTCGGGTTCGGTACGGGAGACGGGCAGCGGACTGGCGGTGGGGCTGGTCGGCATGGCGATCAAGATACGCGCTGTGACCGCGCGGTCCGGTGGAAAGTCCGACACCGAGGTGGACTGGGAGGGGTGCCGGCAAGGCACCCGCCGGGGCAGGCCGGTCGGCAGGCGGACGCCGGGGGGGGGAGTCGGTCGGCGGACGGCGAGGTGGTCGGGCGGGTCGGGTCCCCGCGCGGGAATGACGGCGCCCGCCGGGTCCTGGGACTCGGCGGGCGGCGTGTGTGCTGGGGGGTGCTACATGATCGGGTCGGGCTCGCGGGCGAGGTCGGCCGCGCCCACCAGGCCCGCCTTGTTGCCGAGCTGGGCGGCGATCACGTCGGCCACCGGGCGCCAGTTGCCGCCCACCAGCCAGCGCTTGTACGACTTGCGGATCGGGTCGAGGACCAGCTCGCCCTCGTCCGAGAGGCCGCCGCCGACGATGAAGGCGGACGGGTCGAACAGCGAGGCGAGGTCGGCGAGACCCGCGCCGGCCCAGCGGGCCAGCTCACGGTAGGAGTCCACCGCCACCGGGTCGCCCTGCCGGGCCGCCATCGAGATGTGCTTGCCCTCGATGCCGTCGGGGGTGCCGTCGCCGAGGCCCAGCAGGACCTCCGCCGCCTCCGGGGTGGCGTTGGCCCGCTGCTTGGCGTAGCGGACGAGGGCGCGCCCGGACGCGTACTGCTCCCAGCAGCCCTGCGAACCGCAGCCGCACAGCAGGCCGTCCGGGACCATCCGGATGTGGCCGAACTCGGCGGCCACCCCGAAGTGCCCTCGGCGCAGCTTGTTGCCGATGATGATGCCGCCGCCGAGGCCGGTGCCCAGGGTGATGCAGATGACGTTGCGGTGCCCCTTGCCCGCACCGAACTTGTACTCGCCCCAGGCCGCCGCGTTCGCGTCGTTCTCCACGACGACGGGCAGGCCGACGCGCTGCTCGACCTCGGCCTTGAGCGGCTCCTGACGCCAGTCGATGTTCGGCGCGAAGTACACCGTCGAGCGCTGGCGGTTCACGTATCCGGCGGCGCCGATGCCGACGCCTACGATGTCGTGACCGGCGCGCGCGCCCTCCACGGCCGAGGCGATGGCGTCCACGATGGCCTGCGGCGTGCTGGGAGTCGGCACCTTGTGCGTCGAGAGGATGTTGCCTTCCTCGTCGACCACACCGGCCGCGATCTTCGTGCCGCCGATATCGACGCCGATGGTGAGTCCCATGAATCCCTCAGTTTCGGTCGAGCCCCGCTACGGCCAACCGTACCCGAGGGGCCTTTAGTCCAAGTCGATGTGTTCCCCCGGACCGGGCTCCTCGTCGCGGGTTCCCGTGCCCCGGGCGGTCCAGCGGCGCTCCTGGGTCTCGACGGCCGAACGGTAGGCGGCGAGCAGTTCGGAGCCGGCGGCGGCGAGATGGTCGAAGACGTCCGGATTGCGCTCCAGTACCGGTTCCACGGCCGCCCTGGCCTGCTGGACGACCTGGCTGACCATCTGCTGGGCGGTGCCGGAGGCGACCGCGCCGAACAGCGGCGACTGGATCCCGGAGAGCCTGTCTGCGACGGCGTCGACGAGTCTGCGCAGTTCCTCGGCGGCGGAGCCGGGGGGCGGGCCGTGCTGGGTGCGGCGGCGGGCCTGCTCCGCCGCGAGGTCCTCGGCGCACGCCGTCGCCCAGGCGTCGTCGTCCGTCGCGGGCGCCTCGTCGACGCGCACCTCGTCGGCCGTCTCCTCCTGAGCGGCGTCGGATGGGGGGCGCTCTTCGCTCATGGCGGACTCCTGCCTACGTGTTCGTGCCTTCGACGTTACCCGAACGGCGGTACGCCGTTCACGGTCGCGGCGTCGCGGATCGGGCCGGGGCGCGTCTCCCGGCCACCTCGTCGCCCGCCCGGTCACCTCCCGCTCGGCCACAGGCCGGGGTCCGGGGCGAAGCGGATGCGCAGTTCGCCCTCGCGCAGGGCGGCGCCCGCCACGGTGCACCGGCGCAGCGCGGACGGCAGCGGCACGATCCGGCGGAACGCGCCGACGCTGACGACGAGTTCGTCGCCGCGCCGGATGAGGTCCAGCTCGTCGCGTATCGCGCCGGGCAGCGGGATGTGCCAGACGAGGACGCCGTCGTCGGCGAGGTGGTCGGTCACCGGCCACTCGACGGGGATGGGCGCCGTGTTGACGCCCGGGACGGGGAGCGCGGCGAGGTCGTGGGTGCCGCGCGGGTCGTGGCCGGCGTGCGGGACCTCGTGGAGGCCGTACGTGTCCCGCCACTCGTCCAGGGTCTTGCGCTGCTGGGCGGCGAGGGCCGCGAGCCAGGTGTCGTTCGTGGCGCCCGGCAGCACCCGGTTCGCCACCACCGTGTCGACCGGCAGTCCGCGCAGCGCGAGGGCGGTGGCCGCGGTGCGGACGGCGTCGGCGCCCGCCGGACCGGGCTCGGCGACCAGCCGTACGGTCGTGGCGCGGTCCTCGACGACGGCCTGCGCGGCGGCCAGCTCGACGTCCCAGCGCGCGGCCGTCTCGTACAGCCACTCGGCGGGCATCGGGAGGCCGGCGAGCCGGCCGAGGACGGGGCGCAGGGCGCGGGCGGCCTGGCGTTCGGGCGGGAGCAGGCGGCGCAGGTAGCGGCGGAGTTCCTCGGGCAGGGCGAGGAGGGCGAGGGCCTGGGGGGCGGGCGGGAGGTCCACCACGAGGAGGCCGTACGCGTCGGAGAGCGCGGCGTCGCGCAGCGCCCTGAGCAGGGCCAGCTCCTCGGCGCCGGGCAGCGGGGTGACCTCCTCGGCGTCCAGGCGGGAGGCGCCGAGCAGGTCGAGGGCGGTGGTGGCGCGCTGCTGGAAGGCGGTGAGGTCCTCGCGGAAACGGGCGGCGGCGTCGGGGCGCCAGGCGGTGAGGCCGGGGGCGGCTTCCACCGGGTCCGGGCCGGTGGGGACGCCGAGGACGGCGCCGAGGGTGTCGGTGCGGTCGGCGGTGAGCACCAGGGTGCGGGTGCCCTCGCGGGCCGCGTGCAGCGCGGTGGCCGCGGCGACGGTGGTACGGCCGGTGCCGCCTTGGCCGGTGAACAGGATGGTGCGCATGGGGGTGAACGCTACCGGTACCTGGCCTGGGGCCGATCTGGGACGAGGTGGGTGGGCGGGGTCCGTGCCGGATGCCGGGTGCGGGCAGAGTCGTTCGGCCCCTCCGGCGTCTGAGGAGGGGGGTCTGGGGCGGAGCCCCGGGTAGACGGAGCCCCGGTAGGCGGAGCCCCGGGTAGGCGGAGCCCCGGTAGGCGGAGCCCCAGGTAAGCGGAGCCCCGGGTAGGCGGAGCCCCGGTAGGCGGAGCCCCAGGTAAGCGGAGCCCCGGGTAGGCGGAGCCCCGGGTACGGGACGGGTAGGGGCGGAGGGGGGGTGAAGAAAGCTGGGGCCTCTCCGGCGGGGGCTCGCGCAGGGGCCGGGGCGGAGGGGGTGGCCGGGAACGCGGGCGCTCTTGGGCGGCTAGGGAGTTTCCTCGACGCGCTTCTTCAGGCCGGCCAGGGCACGGTCGATGATGACCTTCTCGGCCTTGCGCTTGATCATCCCGAGCATCGGGATCTTGACGTCGACGGTGAGCCGGTAGGTGACCTCGGTCGCCCCCGCCCCCGCGGCCCGCAGAAGATACGACCCGTCGAGGGACCGCAGCATCTGGGACTTGACCAGGGTCCAGGAGACCTCGTGATCGCCGGTCCAGGTGTATCCGAGCGTCTGGTCGTCCTTGATCGCCCCGGCGTCCATGACGAGCCGCACCTGTTCGGCCCGCCCCCGCGCGTCCGTGGCCAGCACCTCGGCCTCCTTCACCTCACCCGTCCAGTCCGGATACCGGGCGAAGTCGGCGATCACCGCCATGACCTCCTCCGGTGCCGCCTGGATCGTGATGCTCGAACTGGTGTGTTCCGCCATCGCGGTGGCTCCTCCAGATGCGGTCCGGTGAGGGAGGGTGGTGCGCACGTCTGTGCAGCGTGAAGGCTACCGCGCACAGCCACGGCCGCCGTCACCCCGCCCGGCGTTCCCCACCGGCGCGGCTCACCACTCCAGCACCCAGGGCCGCCCCGAACTCGCGAAGTGCCCGACGTTCACGCACTCCGTGGCCCCGACGCGCATCCGCCGGGCGAGCGGCTGGTGGACGTGGCCGAAGAGCGCGTAACGGGGGCGGGTGCGCCGGATCGCGTCCAGCAGCGCGCGCGAGCCCCGCTCGAAACGGCGCGCCACGGTGTCGTAGAGCAGCTCCGGGACCTCCGGCGGGATGTGCGTGCAGAGCACGTCGACCTCGCCGACCGCCTCGATCTTGGCCGCGTACTCCTCGTCGCTGATCTCGTACGGCAGGGGGGTCCCCCCTGCTCGAACGGAGCTGCCAGCAGGGGGGAGCATCAGTGTCCGCAGGCCGCCGCCGACGAAGCCGAACACCCGGCCCCCGATCTCCACGCGCTCGCCGTCGAGGACGGTCGTGCCGGGTCCGGCGTACTCCGGCCACAGGTTCGGCATGTCGACATTGCCGTAGGTGGCGTACGTCGGCATGGGGAACGCGGCGAACAGCTCGGCGTACTGCTTGCGCACCGCCTTCTCGATGGCGGTGGCCCGCTCGGTGCCGATGCCCACCCACAGCCGGGCGCCGAACTCGCGGGCCTCCTCGAAGCGGCGGGCGGTACGCAGTTCGACGATGCGGTCGGCGTTCTCCACGCCGAAGAGGTCCGGGAAGATGCCGCGGGAGTGGTCCGCGTAGTCCAGGAAGAGGACCAGGTCACCGAGGCAGACCAGCGCGTCGGCGCCGTCGCCGGCCCGGGCCAGGTCCCGCGCGTTGCCGTGCACGTCGCTGACCACATGTACGCGTGTCCTCGGGTTTCCGGACGGTGTGGGTGCCATGACGATCAAGCGTAGGCGTGTGCGGCAAACGTGAACAGAGGCGGCCGGACCTGCGATTACTGGCTAGTCGGGAAAGGCGTGGACTACTGTGCGCGAAGGAACGCCAGCACGTGTGACGCATGGAACATCTCGCTGGACCCCCCTGTCGAAGAGGCCATACCGACGGGTAACGTCCGGGCAGTCCAGTCGTACTCAGGATTTCAACCAGTGATCTCCGGAGTACCTGCCCGAGCCTTGGACCGCACCGTCGCATCACACAGAGTCGTGGCGTCGGCGCCCTATGAGGAGCAGCAGTCTTGCGCGAGTTCAGCCTTCCGGCTTTGTACGAGGTCCCTGCGGACGGAAATCTCACCGACATCGTCCGCAGAAACGCCGCGCAGCATCCCGACGTCGCCGTCATCGCCCGCAAGGTCGGCGGAACGTGGACGGACGTCAGCGCCACCACCTTCCTCGCCGAGGTGCGCGCCGTGGCCAAGGGCCTGATCGCCTCGGGCGTGGGCCCCGGTGACCGGGTCGGCCTGATGTCCCGCACCCGCTACGAGTGGACGCTGCTCGACTTCGCGATCTGGAGCGCCGGCGCGGTCACCGTGCCGGTGTACGAGACCAGCTCCGCCGAGCAGGTGCAGTGGATCCTCGGCGACTCGGGCGCCACCGCCTGCATCGTGGAGCTGCCGACGCACGCCGCCTCCGTGGAGTCGGTGCGCGACCATCTGCCCGCCCTCAAGCACGTCTGGCAGATCGAGGCCGGCGGGGTCGAGGAGCTGGGGCGGCTCGGGCAGGACGTCAGCGACGCGACCGTCGAGGAGCGCAGCTCGCTCGCCAAGGCCGACGACCCGGCGACCATCGTCTACACGTCCGGGACGACGGGCCGTCCCAAGGGCTGTGTTCTCACCCACCGCGCGTTCTTCGCCGAGTGCGGCAACATCGTGGAGCGGCTGCGCCCGCTGTTCCGTACCGGCGAGTGCTCGGTGCTGCTCTTCCTGCCGCTGGCCCATGTCTTCGGGCGGCTCGTGCAGGTCGCGCCGATGATGGCGCCGATCAAGCTGGGCTGTGTCCCGGACATCAAGAACCTCACCGACGAGCTGGCCGCGTTCCGGCCCACGCTGATCCTCGGTGTGCCGCGCGTCTTCGAGAAGGTCTACAACTCGGCGCGCGCCAAGGCCCAGGCGGACGGCAAGGGCAAGATCTTCGACAAGGCCGCGGACACGGCGATCGCCTACAGCCGGGCGCTGGACACCCCCTCGGGGCCGTCGCTCGGCCTGAGGATCAAGTACAAGACGTTCGACAAGCTCGTCTACAGCAAGCTGCGGGCGGTCCTCGGCGGGCGCGGCGAGTACGCGATCTCGGGCGGCGCCCCGCTGGGCGAGCGGCTCGGCCACTTCTTCCGGGGCATCGGCTTCACGGTCCTGGAGGGCTACGGTCTCACCGAGTCCTGCGCGGCCACCGCGTTCAACCCCTGGGACCGTACGAAGATCGGCACCGTCGGCCAGCCGCTGCCCGGCTCCGTGATCCGGATCGCCGACGACGGCGAGGTGCTGCTGCACGGCGAGCACCTGTTCAAGGAGTACTGGAACAACGAGGGCGCGACCGCCGAGGCGCTCGCCGACGGCTGGTTCCACACCGGTGACATCGGCACCCTCGACGAGGACGGTTACCTCCGGATCACCGGCCGCAAGAAGGAGATCATCGTCACCGCCGGCGGCAAGAACGTCGCTCCGGCCGTGATCGAGGACCGTATCCGCGCGCACGCGCTGGTCGCCGAGTGCATGGTGGTCGGCGACGGGCGTCCGTTCGTGGGCGCGCTCGTCACCGTCGACGAGGAATTCCTGGGCCGGTGGGCCGAGGAGCACGGGAAGCCGGCCGGCTCGACGGCGGCGTCGCTGCGTGAGGACCCCGATCTGGTCGCCGCCATCCAGGACGCGGTGGACGACGGCAACGCTGCGGTGTCCAAGGCGGAGTCGGTGCGCAAGTTCCGTATCCTCGCGCACCAGTTCACCGAGGAGTCGGGGCACTTGACTCCGTCGCTGAAGCTGAAGCGGAATGTTGTCGCCAAGGATTACGCGAACGAGATCGAGGCGCTTTATCGGGGCTGATGCGCTTTATCGGGGCTGATGCGCTTTATCGGGGCTGATGCCCGAGCGCAGGGTTACGGCCGCTGTCCCTTTGCGGCTGCGCCGCGAGGTTGGTGTTCGCCGACGGGCGCCGTGGGGGCGGGTGTCGTTCCCGGGCGGGCGGCTCGTTGTGGTTGCTCGCGCAGTTCCCCGCGCCCCTGAAGGGGCGCGCCGTGGAGGCCGTGTCCGCTCCCCGGCGGGCGGCTCGTTGTGGTTGCTCGCGCAGTTCCCCGCGCCCCTGAAGGGGCGCGCCGTGGAGGCCGTGTCCGCTCCCCGGCGGGCCGGTCGTTGTGGTTGCTCGCGCAGTTCCCCGCGCCCCTGAAGGGGCGCGCCGCGGGGGCCGTGTCCGTTCCCCGGCGGGCCGGTCGTTGTGGTTGCTCGCGCAGTTCCTCGCGCCCCTGAAGGGGCCGCTCCACGAAGGGGGACCCCTCTTCTTGGGCCTCTTGGGCTTCTTGGGGTCAGAGCAGCTCGCGTAGTTGCTTTGCCAGTAGGTCCCAGCGCCACTTCTCCTCGATCCAGGCTCGGCCCCGTTCGCCCATGCGGTGGCGGAGTTCGGGGTCGGCCAGGAGGGTTGTGAGGCGGTCGGCGGTCTCCTCGGGGGAGTCGCCGTGGACGACCCAGCCCGTCTCGCCGTCGAGGACCGCGTCGGGCGCCCCGCCGGAGTCGCCGGCCACCACCGGAAGGCCCGTCGCCGACGCCTCCAGGTACACGATGCCGAGCCCTTCGACGTCGAGGCCGCCCCGGCGGGTACGGCACGGCATCGCGAAGACGTCCCCGGCGCCGTAGTGCGCGGGCAGCTCCGACCAGGGCACCGGCCCGGTGAAGCGGACCGACGCGGCCACCCCGGTGTCGCGGGCTAGGGCGCGCAGGTCCTTCTCATAGGGGCCGCCGCCGACGATCAGCAGCACCGCGTCCGGGTGCTTGGCCAGTAGCCGGGGCATCGCGCGGATCAGGGTGTCCTGGCCCTTGCGCGGGACCAGCCGGGAGACGCAGACGACGACCGGGCGGTCGGTGAGGCCGAGCCGGGCGCGGACGGCGTCGCCGCCGGAACCGGGGTGGAAGGTCCCCTCGTCGACGCCGGGCGGCAACTGGACCATGCGGGCGGCGGCCTCGGGCGTCAGCGCGGAGGCGATCCGGGAGCGGGTGTACTCGCCGAGATAGGTGATCGTGTCGGTGGACTCGCCGATCCGGCGCAGCAGGGTGCGGGCCGCGGGCAGCTGGGCCCAGCCGGCCTCGTGCCCGTGTGTGGTCGCCACGATGCGGCGCGCCCCGGCCCTGCGCAGCGCCGGTGCCATCAGCCCGAGCGGGGCGGCGGCCCCGAACCACACCGACGTACAGCCGTGTTCGCGCAGCAGGCCGGCCGCGCGGCGGGTGACACGGGGGGTGGGGAGCAGCATGGTGGTGCGGTCCCGTACGACGGTGAAGGGCTGCTCGGCGTCGAACGCGGCGGTCGCCTCGGCGCCTTCCCGGCCGCGCTTCCACGTGGAGGCGTAGACGACGATCTGCCCGGGGTCCAGGCGCAGCGCCATGTTGTGCAGGAAGGCCTGGATGCCGCCGGGGCGGGGCGGGAAGTCGTTCGTCACGATCAGGGTCTTGTGCATCGTGTTCGACACTATCGAACCTATACTCACTGGTCGGCACGGCCGCGCTAGGGATTCCGGACGATGAGGGCCAGGTGGGCATGACGGGGGCTAGTCGCGCGAGGTCCGCGTCCGGGATGGCCGCGCTGCTCGGGATCTGGGCCCTGACCCGGGTGCTGCTGCTGCTCTTCGTGACCAAGGTGTACGTCTTTCCCGGCCCGGACGTCACGAGTGACGTGTCGGTGATCTACCAGGGCTGGTACGACGTCCTGCGGCACGGCTCCTTCCCCCGCGAGGACGTCACCTGGCAGTACCCGCCGGCCGCCGCCCTCGCGATCCTCTCCCCCGGCCTGCTGCCGTTCCTGGACTACGCGCACGCCTTCTTCGTGCTGGCCTTCGTCGCGGACCTGGCGGTGTTCGCGCTGCTGCTGTACGCGGCTTCACGGCCCGGCGGGACGCGGCGCGGCACCTGGGTGTGGGTGGTCGGCGTGCCGCTGCTCGGCCCGACCGTGTACGCCCGCTACGACCTGATGGTGACGGCGGTCGCGGTGGCGGCGCTGCTGGCCGGGGCCCGGCATCCGCGGGTGACGGGAGCGCTGGTGGCCGTCGGCGCGATGGTGAAGGTGTGGCCGGTGCTGCTGCTCGTCGGTGCCGTGCGGCGGCGGGCCTGGGTGTCGGCGGCCGTGACGGCGGCCGTGATCGCCGGGGTGTTCTGGCTGTCGATGCCGGGCGCGTTCGCCTTCCTGACCTTCCAGCGCGACCGGGGCACCGAGGTGGAGTCGCTCGGCTCCCTCGTCTTCCACGTGGCCCGGCACCACGGCTGGAACGGCCAGGTGCTGCTGAACTACGGCTCGGTGGAATTCCTCGGCCCGTACGTCGACCTGGTGAGCGGGGTGGCGCTGGTGCTGACCGCGCTGGCGTTCGGCTGGCTGCTGCTGTGGCGGCTGAGCGCCCGGCGGTTCCTGCCGCACACCCTGGCGGACGCCGCGTTCGTGGCGGTCCTGATGTTCACCGTGACCAGCCGGGTCATCAGCCCGCAGTACATGGTGTGGCTGGTCGGACTGGCCGCGGTCTGCCTGTGCTTCCGCGCGAGCCGGATGGCGCTGCCCGCGGCCCTGGTGCTGATCGCGTGCTTCGTGACGGTGCTGGAGTTCCCGCTCTACTTCGCCGACGTGGTGGCCAGCGACGCGCTCGGCGTCACCTTGCTCGTCGTCCGCAACGGACTGCTGGTGGCCGCCTCGCTGCTCGCCGCCCGGGTGCTGTGGCGGTCCACGGTCTCCGGGGCGGCGCCAGACCTGCCGGCTCACACGGCCCGCACCAGGGAGCCCCTGGCGTCCTCCTGACGCCGGGCCCGCACCGCCCACAGCCGCAGGGCGGCGCACTGCGCGGCCATGGACAGCGCGAGGGCGAGGCAGATGCCGGGCGCGCCGAGCCCGGACAGGGCGTAGGCGAGCGGGAGCTGGAGCGCCGTGCCGGCCAGCGTCACCCGCAGCAGGACCGGCGCTCCGCCGCTGCCCTCGTAGACCCCGCCGAGGGCGATGAAGCAGGCCGTCAGCAGCAGGTAGGGGCCGAAGCAGCGGAGGAACAGGGCGCCGTCGTGGGCGACCGCGGGGCCGGCGCCGAAGGCCCGCATGATCCAGGGGGCGAGGGCGGCCAGGAGGAGTGCGGCGAGCAGCCCGGCCGTGCCCGACAGGAGGACGGCCTGCCGACCGATCGCGTCGCGTTCGTCCCGGCCCGCGCCCCGGGTGTGCGCGGTGTGGATCGCGGCGGCCTGCCGGACCGCGTAGAAGGCCATCGTCGCGATGTACATGACCTTGTAGGCGATCGCGTAGCCGGCGACGGCCGTCGTGCCGATCCGGGCCACGATGGCGACCAGGACCAGGGCGCCGCCCTGCCGCACGGTGAAGTCGGCGGACATGGGCAGGCCGGTGGTGAGAGTGCGGCGCAGGGCGGCGCCGGTGCCCTCGGCGGGGCGGGCGGCGGCGGCCTCGGCCGGCGGGGCGCTGCGGCGCAGGACGACCAGGCCCGCCGCCAGGGCCACACACCGGCACAGCACGGTGGAGAGGGCGGCGCCCCGGACCCCGTAGGCGTGGATGAGGAAGGGGTCGACACCGAGGATCAGGCCGTTGGCCAGCAGGGCGAGGCGCATCGGGGTGCGGGTGTCGCCGGTGCCCTTCAGGATGCCGTCGACGAGGTTCTGCACGTAGAAGACGGCCATGCCGGGCAGTGAGACGGCGAAGTACTGGACGGCGAGGCCCGGGGCGGCGCCATCGCCGGCGAGGACCAGGCGGGCCAGCGGTTCGCGCAGCAGCCAGCCGCCCGCCGCGACCACCGGTGTGACCAGGGCGCACAGGGCCCAGCCGCCGCGTACGGCCGATCTGACCGCGCCGGGGTCCTCGGCGCCGCGGGCGTGCGCGACCAGGACGGTGGTGCCGGAGGCGAAGACGAGGGCGACGCCGAGCAGCACGTTCTCGGTGCCGGTCGCGACGGCCACGGCGGCGACGGCGGCCCCGCCGAGCCGGGAGACCCACACGGTGTTGATGATCCCGGCCGCGACGGAGGCGAGCAGCGAGAAGTAGACGGGACGCGCGAGCGCTGTCAGGCGCCGGCGATGGGCGTTCATGGGGACTCCCTCACGTCGCCCGGCCGGCGCCGGCCCGGAGGCGGGTCCGGCGGCACGGGCGAAGTCCTCGTGTCGAGCTACCTCGATTCGAGGTAGCTCGACAAGAGGTACCATGAGCGCCGTACGCCCGCAAGGAGCGGGAGCGCGGCGACGAGCGGAGGAGCGGGCCGGTGCTGGAGCTGTCGATCCTGGGCTTCCTGTACGAGGAACCCCTGCACGGCTACGAGCTGAAGGAGCGCATCAAGGCGCTGAGCGGCCATGTCCGCCCGGTCAGCGACGGCGCCCTCTACCCGGCGATCACCCGGCTGGTCGCCGCGGGCAAGGTCGACCAGCACACCGAGCCCGGCAGCGGCGCGGCCCCGCGGCGGGTGCTGTCGCTCACCGAGGCGGGCCGCGCGGACCTGCTGGAGCGGCTGCGCCGGCCCAAGCAGGCCGAGATCACCGACCAGGTGCGCTTCAACACCCTGCTGGCGTTCCTGCGCCACCTCCCCGGCCCCCGCGAGCAGGCGGCGGTGCTGCGCCGCCGTCTGGAGTTCCTGGAGACCCCGGCGAGCTTCTTCTACCGGGACGGCCGGCCGGTGCGCGCGGAGGAGACGGAGGACCTGTTCCGGCAGGGCATGCTGCGGGTGGCCCGGGCGACGGGCGAGGCGGAGCGGGCCTGGCTGACGGAGGCGATCAAGCACCTCGACGGCTGAACAGCCGGGCCGGTCAGCCCAGTTGCCCGCGTCGACCCCCTGAGCCGGTCAGCCCAGTTGCCCGCGTCGACCCCCTGAGCCGGTCAGCCCAGTTGCCCGCGTCGACCCCCTGAGCCGGTCAGCCCAGTTGCCCGCGTCGT
>NZ_JBEYFY010000029.1:0-44463 GCF_040703595.1 Streptomyces sp. NPDC007084 | reverse complement strand
CGGCCCTCTGAGCGGGTCGACACGTCGCCCGCCGAGCCGGTCAGCCCAGTTGACCGCGTCGACCCCCTGAGCCGGTCGACCCGTCGGCTCCCGAGCCGGTCAGCCCAGTCGCCCCGTCGCCCCCGACCCGGCCAGCCCAGTCGCCCCGTCGCCCCCGACCCGGCCAGCCCAGTCGACCCGTCGCCCCTGACCCCGCTCAGCTCGCCCCCCTCAACCCCCGCCCCCCTCACCCCAGTTGCTCCCTGAGGTAGTCCCGCCACCGTTCGGTGAACTTCTCCGGCGTCGTGTGCAGCACGTCCCGCAGCGCCTCCTCGACGGCGCCGGGCCGTTCGCGGTGGTCGCCGACGGCCCGGTAGAAGGCGTTCAGCCGGTCCTCGCCCCAGTGCCCCGCGATCAGCCGGCAGGCCAGCCAGCCGCTCTCGTAGGCCTGCGCCAGCGCGGTCGCGTCGCCGGTGAACCCGAAGTCCTTGTCGTCGGGCAGCGCGGCCGGCACCTGGCCGTCGGCCACGGCGCGCCGGAGTTCGGAGGCGATCTGTCCGGGCGCCCGGCCGCCGCCCCGGTAGCCGACCCAGTCCGCGTACCCCTCGGAGAGCCACAGGGGCGTGGCGGCCGTGGTGTGGGCGCGGGTCGCGACATGGGTGCTCTCGTGGGTGAGCACCACCTGTTTGCCGAAGTCCCCGAGGACGCCGTACGCGTCGGGGTTGACGATGATCCGGTCCGCGGGCGCCTTCGCCGAACCGCCCACCTCCCCGGTGGTGACCGCGGCGATCCCCCGGTACCCGGCCGCCGGCGCCCCGAGCAGCCCCGCCATCCCCTCCAGCGAATTCGGTACGAGGACGACGACGTGCCCGGGCCAGTCCGTGCCCCAGGCCCGCGTCACGGCGGGCACCGCGTGGTCCGCGAGGGCGGCGAAGGACCGCAGCCGCTCCCCCGGCTGCCCGACCCCGAGAACGAGGCTGTGCCGCCCCCGTACGACGGTGACGGCGCCCTGTTCCCAGAGCTGGTGCGCGCCGGTGCCGGCGGGCTCGTCCGAGGTCACCCGCCAGCTCCCGGCGGTGCGGGTCAGGCCCACGGTGCGGTCGGCGGTGACCGGCGCGGTGTCGTAGCCCTCTACGCGGTAGCGCAACCGGACCCGGGCGGTGGCCCGGTCGCCGGAGACGGTCAGCCGGTCCAGGCGGTAGGCCCAGTCCGCGAGCGGCACCTCGCGCAGGTTGGCGAACTCGTCGGAGGCGGCGGCCGGGTCGCCGGTGGCGCGGTACGCGGACACGTCCCGGTGCAGGACGGCGGCGGCGCGCCGGTCCAGGACGCGGCGGACCTCGGCCGAGGACGCGGTGCCGGAGGACGGGCCGCCGGAGCAGCCGACGAGCACGGCGAGCAGCAGCACCAGAACGAGCCCCGCCCGCGACACACGCCTTCGACCAGCCACGTTCACGATCGTACGGTGCGCGGGCCGGTCGGCCGGAGGTCCGTGCCGGCGGCCGGCTCCGGGCGGCGTCCTCGGAGTTCCTCGGAGCCCCTTGGCCTTCCCGGGAGTTCCCCGGAGTGCGCCGCGCGGCCGTCAGGGCCGGGTGACGGAGGAGATCGGCATCATCCCGACGGGGTCGTAGCGCACCGGGGCCCCGGGGTAGGGGGCGTGGATCACCTGGCCGTTGCCCACGTACATGGCGACATGGCTGGCGTCGGACCGGTAGGTGACCAGGTCGCCGGGGCGTGCCTGGGAGAGCGGAATCCGCCGGCCCGCGTACCGCTGGGCCTGCGAGGTGCGCGGCAGGCCGACGCCGGCATGCGCGTAGGACCACTGCATGAGGCCCGAACAGTCGAAGCCGCCGGGCCCGTTGGCGCCCCAGACGTAGGGGCGGCCGAGGGCGGAGCGGGCGGCGGCGACGGCCGCGGCGGCGCGGCCCGAGGCGGGCACGTCGCTGCCGAAGTCGGGCAGGTCCCCGCGGGCCGAGCGCGAGGCGCGGTCGTAGGCGGCGCGGTCGGCGGCGGGCAGCGAGTTGAGCAGGTGGCGGGCCTTGGCGAGTTTGCGCTCGACGGCGCGCTTGTTCCGGGCGACCGCCTTGCGGCTGCTCTCCAGCTCGGCGAGTTTCCCGGTCGCCTCCTCGCGCTTCTGGGAGAGGTCGCGCAGGGCGAGCTGGAGGTCGCGGAGTTCACCGGCCTGGTGCGCGGTGATGCGGTCCAGGGCGGCGGCCTTGTCGAGGTAGTCGGCCGGGTCGTCGGAGAAGAGCAGCGCGAGGGAGGGGTCGATGCCGCCGGAGCGGTACTGGGCGCCGGCGAGTGAACCGAGCGTCTCCCGCATGGTGTTGACGCGCTCCTGCTGGCGGGCGATCTCGTCCTGCGCGGTGCCGACCTGCCGGCGCAGCGTGTCGGCGCGCTCGTCGGCCTTGTTGTACGCCTCGGTCGCCTTCTCCGCCTGCGTGTACAGGCGGTCCACCTCGGCCCGGGTGTCCTCCCGCGGTGCCGCGGAGGCGGGCAGCGTGCCGAGCGCGGCTGCCGCGGCGGACATCACGCAGGCGGCGATGCCGAAGGCGCCGGCGCCCCGGTCGAAGCCGGTCGGTGCAAGGCGGCGATGGAACCCCACGAGTGGCCGCTCCCTTCCGCTGACGGTCCCCCGCCGTCGGGGGGAAACGCGGCAGACAGTAGCCGTGCGACCAGGCACCGGCCAAAGACCTCCGCGGGCACGCACAGTGACGCCCCGCCGGAGACGCAGGTCACCGACGGGGCGTGGGGTCAGCGGGAGTTGTCGCAATTCGCCCGTTTGGGCGGCGTGGCGGACGGTCCCCTCAGGCGGCGGAGCGAGGCTCCGCGACGCCGGTCCGGATCAGATCCGGACGCCGAACTGGAAGGGCATGTTGCCGATCGACTCGTAGCGGACGACGGCGCCGGTGTGCGGGGCGTGCAGCACCTGGCCGTTGCCCGCGTAGAGACCGACGTGGTGGAAGTCGCCGTAGAAGATGACCAGGTCGCCGACCTGGAGGCCGCTCTGCGAGTAGATCCGGGTGCCGGCGTTGGCCTGCGCCTCGGAGGTGCGCGGTATGGAGACGCCGGCCTGGGCGTAGGCCCAGGAGGTGAGGCCGGAGCAGTCGAAGGAGCTGGGGCCGGAGGCGCCGTAGACGTACGGCGATCCGATGGCGCGCTGGGCGGCGGCGAACGCGGCGCCGGCGCGGCCGGAGGCGGCCTTGGTGGTGCCGAGGTCGACGCGCTCGCTGGCGCGGGTGGCGCGCTCCTGCTCCTTGGCGGCGAGCGCGGCCTTCTCCTTGGCGGTCAGCGAGTTCAGGAGCCGCTGGGCCTCGCCCAGCTTGCCCTGGACTTCCTTCTTCTTCTTGGCCAGTTCGGCCCGGGTGTCGGCGAGGTCCTTGAGCTTCTCGGAGGCCTCGGCGCGCTGCTGGGCGAGCGAACGCTGCTTCTCCTGGACCTTCTTGAGCGACTCGACCTGCTGGGCGCTGAGCTGGTCCATGGCCGAGGCCTTGTCCAGGTAGCTGTCCGGGTCGGAGGAGAGGAAGAGCGCCACGGACGGGTCGATGCCGCCGGTGCGGTACTGGGCGCTGGCCATCGAACCGAGGCCGTCCCGCAGGTCGTTCAGCTCTTCCTGGCCGCGGGCGACGTTGTCCTGGAGGGAGCTGATCTCCTTCTGGAGCTTCTGCTGCTTCTCCTTGGCGCCGTCGAGCTTCTCCGTGGCCTGCTCGGCCTGCTCGTAGAGCTTGTCGACCTTGGCCTTGACCTCGTCCTTGCCGGGCTTCTCGGACGGCGCGGCATTGGCGACGTTGGCACTGAGGGCAACGGCGGCAGCGGCTGCGGTGGTGAGCACGGTCACGCGGGTGCGGCTCGGCTGCTTGGGTCGACGGTGGGACGCCACGAAGGCGAGCTCCTTCTTCCTCCAGCCGCCTGCCGCTTGACGCCGACGGGCGGTGCCCCTCCACCGTCACTCCCGATGAGTGATCACCCTAGTTGGAGGTTCGAGCCCTGACCCTAGTGACCTTCTTGTGATCAGTTCAAATCCAAACCTGAAAATTCTTTGTCACGGAGCGCATTCTTTGCACTCAACTCACGTGCAGTGATGTCCGCTTGACACTACGTCGCGTGAACACCGGGCCAATTCGGGCATCAGGCCCAGAGGTTACGCATGGTGCGTAGGTTGCCGATGCGACGTACGGCCCAGATCGCCGGGGCGCGGACTCAGCCGCGGGTGAAGCGCTTGAGGAGGACGGCGGAGGCCACCGGGCGGGCGCCCGCCTTGGCGATGCCGTCGGCCACCTCGCGGTCGGTCGAGGCGACGATGACCGGCCGGCCCGGCGGTTCGGCGCGCACGAGCTGGCGGATCAGCTCGTCCGCGGTGACCCCGGGCTTGGAGAACAGCACCCGCACCCCGCGCGGGGGTGCGAGCAGCACCGGCGCGGCCAGCTCGGCCCCGTCGAAGACACAGGTGACCTCGGCGCCGGTCTGCGCGGCGAGCTGGGAGAGCTGCCCGAGCAGCCGGAGCCGCTGCTTCTCCAGGGGCATCTGGGGATAGCCGGTCTTGGTGACGTTGTAGCCGTCGACGACCAGATGCGCCTGGGGCAGCGCGAGGAGTTGGTCCAGGATCGCGGGGTCGTTCTCCGACAGGGCGCGAGCGGCGATGTCCTTGGGCGTCATCCGGCCGGGTTCGACCGCCTCCACGGTCTCCGCGGGCCGCACCGAGACGGGCGGCAGCGCCAGCTCGCGGCGCAGCCCCTGAGCCGCGTCCAGAACGGTGTCCAGGAGCAGGCGCACCCGCATGTCCTCGACGCTGCGGCCCTCGCGGGCGGCCTTGCGGGAGGCCTCCAGGGCCGCTTCCGCCTCGGCCAGGCGCGCCTTGAGGCGGCGGCTCTCGCTCTCGGCGGCGGAGACCTGGGCCTGGCTCTCCGCCCGCACCACGTCCGTCTCGCCCTGCAGCTTGCGCAGCGCGGCCTCGCCGCGCTTCACGTCACTGAGGGCCCCGCGCAGCTTGCGGTGAAGCGATTCCGCCTCCTTGCGCGCCGCGTCCAGTTCGGTGCGCAGCCGCTCGGTCTCGGACCGGACCTGACCGCGCGCCGCCGCGAGTTCCGCGCGCAGCCGCTCCAGCTCGGCCCGGTTCTCCTCCTCGGCGCGCTCGGCGTCCGCCCGCTGCGCCTCCTCGCCGGCGGCGGTCACCAGCTTCACCCAGCCCGCGGGGCGCAGTACGTAGGCCGCGGCCGCCACATCGAGCGGGTCCGCGGCCGGGGGCGGCGTCGCCGAGTCGAGGGCGCCGCTGAGCTCGGGCTGCGTCTCTCTCAGCTTCTCGGCGATGCGCTGTCTGAACAGCGGGTCCGTCTCCAGCGCGGCGGCCATGGCGTTGCCGGCGAACTTGGCCCGCCGGTTCGGCGCGAAGCGCGCGTACTGCCGTAGCTGCGTGGGCAGTTCGGCCACCGTCAGGCCGCCGAAGCCGTCCGAGACGATCTGCACCACGCGCCGGCGCACGCCGTCGGGCAGCGGACGATCGAGCAGCTCGGCGGTGCCGTCGTCCGGCTCCCCGCCCGCGGTCTCCATCATCCGTCACCCCAATATCCGTGCGGGGCCCGCTCCCTCAGGAGCCGGCACCCGGCCTGTCCACGAGTTCGACCTGATCCACCGCGTTGCACCAGCGGCACCGCACCGACTCGATGGTCTCACTGACCACCTCGCGCTCCTCGACCTTCGGGTCACCGGCGAGGTCGAGGTGCACGTACTCGACGACCTTCGACGAGCGCGTCACGTCGAACCGCGTGAGGTTGCCGCAGAGCGAGCAGCGCCAGCGGGTCTTGGCGTCCGGCAGGGGAACCGTCATGTGGCAGTCGCTTTCCTTCTAGTGTCCGTCCGGCACCGGTCCCGGTGCATGTGGCTCGTAACCCTACGGCCTGGCGGGTAGTCGACGCTCGGCCGTCCACGGCGGCGAGGCTGTCCGTACCGATCCGTCCGGTACGTCATGCTCTGTACCATGATCGGCAATTGGAGTACGGCAGTCGGCAGAGCGGTGCGGTCCCAGGCGGCACCGGTGACGTACGGGCTGCTCGTCCTGTGCTGTCTGGTCTTCGTGATCGGCCCGGCCTCGGGCCTCAGTCCCGCGTACGGGACGGGGGACGAGCTGCTGGCGGTCCAGCGGGCGTACTTCCGGCGCTGGGGCGTGGTGCCGGCCGATCTGTTCGACGGGCCGGCGCGCGAGGTGCTCACCCCGGCGACGGCCCTGTTCATCCACGGAAGCTGGCTCCACCTCCTGGGCAACATGCTCTTCTTCTACGTCTTCGGGCTGCTGACCGAGGAGCGCATGGGCCATGTGGAGTTCTGCCTGTTCTACCTGGGCTGCGGCTACCTGGCCCTGCTCGGCTACGCGGCGGCCAACGCGTCCTCGGAACAGTCCCTGGTCGGGGCGTCCGGGGCGATCTCCGCGGTGCTCGGCGCGTTCCTGTACCTGTTCCCCAAGGCCAGGGTGACCAGTCTCTTCCCGTTCCTGTTCTTCCTGCCGCTCAGGTTCCCGGCCTGGGTGGTGCTGCCGTTCTGGTTCACCCTCCAGTGGCTGGCGGCGGGCCAGAGCGAGTCCGGCCCCGGGGTGGCCTATCTGGCGCATCTGGTCGGCTTCTCGCTGGGCTTCCTCTACGCGTGGGCGCGGTTCGGCCGGCGCGGCGCTCCCGCGCCCCTCGCGGGGGCACCGGACCGGGGCCCGTCCGAGAGCCGGCGGCCGGCGGAGCGCGAGTAGGGTGAGATCCCCCAGCAGTGGCCCCCGAGGGAGAGAACCAGCCGTGATCACCGCGATCGTCCTCATCAAGACCAGCGTGGACCGGATCCCCGAGATCGCCGAGTCGATCGCGTCGCTGGAGAGCGTCAGCGAGGTCTTCTCCGTCACCGGCACCTACGACCTGATCGCGATGGTCCGGGTGCGGGCCCACGACGACCTCGCGGACGTCATCCCCGGCAAGATCAGCAAGATCCCGGGCGTCGAGGCGACGGACACGCACGTGGCGTTCCGTACGTACTCCCAGCACGACCTGGAGGCGGCGTTCGCGATCGGTCTCGACTCCTGACCGACCCGAACACCGCCTCCCGGCTCACCGCTGTGGCGGGCCGGCTCACACCGCCGGCACGCAGCGCCCGTCCTGGGTGCGGTACTGCCAGCGCGCGCCGTCCCGGACCAGCTCGCGCACCGCGCGGACGAACCGCTCGACGTGCTCGTCGGGAGTGCCGGCGCCGAAGCTGACACGGATGGCGTTGAGGGACTTCTCGCCGGGCGCCGCCTCCGGGGCGCCGCACTCCCCCTGGGTCTCGGGGTCGCTGCCGAGCAGCGTGCGGACGAGCGGGTGGGCGCAGAACAGGCCGTCGCGGACGCCGATGCCGTACTCGGCGGAGAGCGCGGCGGCGAAGTGCGAGCTGTTCCAGCCCTCGACGACGAAGGAGAGCACGCCGACTCGCGGGGCGTCGTCGCCGAAGAGGGACAGCACGCGCACCTCCGGGACCTCGGCGAGGCCGGCGCGGACGGTGCGGATCAGGTGCCGCTCCCGGGCGACGAGGTTGTCGAAGCCCTCCTCGGTGAGCGCCTTGCAGGCCGAGGCGATGGAGTAGGCGCCGATGACGTTCGGCGAGCCGGCCTCGTGCCGGGCCGCGCTGTCGTGCCACTCGACGTCCACCCCGCCGTCCGCGCGCCGGGTGACCTTGCGGCTGGCGCCGCCGCCCGCCAGGTACGGGTCGGCCGCGCGCAGCCAGTCGGAGCGGCCGGCGAGGACGCCGGAGCCGAACGGCGCGTAGAGCTTGTGCCCGGAGAAGGCGACCCAGTCGACGTCGAGGTCCTGGACGGAGACGGGGTGGTGCGGGGCGAGCTGGGCGGCGTCGAGGACGATCCGAGCGCCGTGGGCGTGCGCGGCGGCGGCCAGTTCCCGCACCGGCCACAGCTCCCCGGTGACGTTCGAGGCACCGGTGACGCAGACGAGGGCCGGGCCGTGCGGGTCGCGGGCGGCGAGGGCGCGCTCCAGGGTCGTGACGGCCTCGTCGGGGGTGCGCGGGGCGTTCAGGTAGGTCACCCGGGCGTCGCGCCAGGGCAGCAGCGAGGCGTGGTGCTCGGTCTCGAAGACGAAGACCTGGCAGCCGGCCGGGAGCGCGGCGGCGAGCAGGTTGAGCGAGTCGGTGGTGGAGCGGGTGAAGACGAGCTGGTCGTCGGCGCGGCAGTCGAGGAACTCGGCGACGGTCCGGCGGGCGTTCTCGAAGAGGTCGGTGGAGAGCTGCGAGAGGTAGCCGGCGCCGCGGTGCACGCTGCCGTAGTACGGGGCGTACGCGGCGACGTCGTCCCACACCCGCTGGAGGGCGGGGGCGCTCGCGGCGTAGTCGAGGGCCGCGTAGGCGACCTCGCCGCCGGTGACGAGCGGAACGGTGACGTCCCGGCCCAGCACGGGCAGCGGGGCACAGACGGACGAGTCGGCGGCGGTGGCGGTGACGACGGACATGGCGGACTCCTGTGAGGCAGGCGGGATCACCGCGCGAGCCGGCCGCCCGAAAGCGGCGCTCAGCGCGGGAGAAGGGGAAAAAGGGTGTGCGGAGGCGGGGCTCGACGCCCTATCGCATTCGCTTGCTCACAGAAGGCTCCCTCGAACGACCAGGACCCCTGGTTGCATCCACTCGAAAGAGTGCGAGGGGTCCGCGCTTGCCGTAGACCTCGCTGCCTACGGCCTGGTCTTCACCCGGGGCACCCCGCCACGGACGGAGGGTTGCCGGACAGCCGGCCGGGGCCTGATGGCTGTCGCTCATGACCTGGTACAGCATTTTGCCAGAAGATCTTCGCGGCGCAAGACGCGGTCCGGATTGTGGACCGCGCCCCGCGTCACATCCGCGTCGGTCAGGCGTTGCTGGCCGCCACCCACCGGTCGAGGGTGCGCCTGGCCGCGCCGGAGTCGATCGCCTCGGCGGCCTTCGCCATCCCGGCGCGGAGCTGGTCCGCGAGGGGCGCGTCGGCCGGCTCCAGGGCCACCAGGGCGGCCGCCGAGTTCAGCAGCACCGCGTCGCGCACCGGCCCCGTCTCGCCGTCCAGCAGCCGCCGGGCGACCTCCGCGTTGTACGCCGCGTCGGCGCCGCGCAGCGCCTCCACCGGGACCACGTCGAGGCCGACGTCCCGGGGGTGGAAGTGCTCCTCGGTGACCTTGCCGTCGCGGACCACCCAGACCCGGGAGCCGGCGGTCGTGGTCAGCTCGTCCAGGCCGTCGTCGCCGCGGAAGACGAGCGAGGAGTTGCCGCGCTCGGCGAAGACGCCCGCCACGATGGGCGCCATCCGGGGGTCGGCGACCCCGACCGCCTGGGCCTTGACCCGGGCCGGGTTGGTGAGCGGGCCCAGCACGTTGAAGGTCGTGCGGATGCCGAGCTGTCCGCGCGCCGCCGCCACGTGCCGCAGCGCCGGATGGAACTTCACCGCGAAGCAGAAGGTGATGCCGGCCTCCTCGGCCACCCGCGCGACCCGGTCCACCGTGAGCTGGAGATTGACGCCGAGCTTCTCCAGGACGTCCGAGGAGCCGGAGGCGGAGGACGCGGCGCGGTTGCCGTGCTTGACGACCTTGGCGCCGGTGCCGGCCACCACGATCGAGGACATCGTGGAGATGTTGACGGTCTTCGCGCCGTCGCCGCCGGTGCCGACGATGTCGACGGTCCGGCCGGGCACCTCGATCACGTTGGCGTGCTCGTACATCGCCCGGACGAGTCCGGAGATCTCCTGGACGGTCTCGCCCTTGGCCCGCAGCGCCACCACGAAACCGGCGATCTGCGCGTCGGTCGCCTCGCCGCGCATGATGCGGTCCATCGCCCAGGCCGTGTCGTCCGCGCTCTGGTCGCGGCCTTCGAGGAGACCGTTCAGCACCTCGGGCCAGGACCGGCCCGCCGCGGTGTCGCCTCCAGCGGGGTGCACAGCGCTCATGGTCGCTCCTGGGTTCCTGGGTCACACGGGTGGGAGCCCCCGCGTCACGGGGGTGAGTCCACCCTATCCAGCCCCGCAGACGGCGAAGAGCCCCGTCCGTGGACGGGGCTCTCGCCGTGGCGAACTGCCGGCGCGGGGTGCTGCCGGGGATCAGTGGTGGCCGTGGCCGCTCGTGATCTCCTTGTACTCCTCGACGGTGGGCTTGGGGATCTGGTTGTCCTCCCCGTAGTAGCCCTGGCTCAGCTTGGCGCGCAGCTTCTGCGGGCCGGAGACCTTGCGCTCGACACCGTTCTCGTCGACCGTCGGGCCGATCTCGGCCGGCTTGTACTGCTCGTGCGCGGTGAGCGTGTGCAGCGCGTCCTGGCTGAGCGGCTCGTGCACCTCGATGAACTCACCGTGCGGCAGGCGCTTGATGATGCCCGACTCGCGGCCGTGCAGGACCTTGTCCCGGTCCCGGCGCTGGAGGCCGAGGCAGATCCGCTTGGTGGCGAGGAAGGTGAGCACCGGCACGACGAAGAAGGCGATCCGCACGAACCAGGTGATCGCGTTGATCGACAGGTGGAAGTGCGTGGCCCAGATGTCGTTGCCGCCGCCGACGAGCAGCACGAAGTACCAGCTGATCCAGGCGGCGCCGAACGCGGTCCGGGTCGGGACGTTGCGCGGGCGGTCCAGGATGTGGTGCTCGCGCTTGTCGCCGGTGACCCAGGACTCGATGAACGGGTAGACCGCGATCGCGACCAGGACCAGCGGGAAGATGATCAGCGGGATGAACACGCCCAGGACGAGCGTGTGACCCCACAGGTTGATCTCCCAGCCGGGCATGACACGGATCAGGCCCTCGGAGAAGCCCATGTACCAGTCGGGCTGGGCGCCCGTGGACACCTGGTCGGGGCGGTAGGGGCCCATCGACCAGATCGGGTTGATCGAGGCGATCGCCGCGATGGCCGCGATGACACCGAAGACCAGGAAGAAGAAGCCTCCGGCCTTGGCCATGTAGACCGGCAGCAGCGGCATGCCGACGACGTTGTTGTTCGTCTTGCCGGGACCCGCGAACTGGGTGTGCTTGTGGTAGAAGACCAGGATCAGGTGGCCGACGACCAGGCCGAGCATGATGCCCGGCAGCAGCAGCACGTGCACCGAGTAGAAGCGGGCCACGAAGTCGCCGCCCGGGAACTCGCCGCCGAACAGGAAGAACGACAGGTACGTGCCGACGATCGGCACGGACAGGACCGCGCCCTCCATGAAGCGGACACCGGTGCCGGAGAGCAGGTCGTCCGGGAGCGAGTAACCGGTGAAGCCGGTGAACATGCCGAGGACGAACAGCAGGAATCCGAAGACCCAGTTGACCTCACGGGGCTTGCGGAACGCACCCGTGAAGAACACGCGCATCATGTGCACGAACATGCCGGCGAGGAAGATCAGCGCGGCCCAGTGGTGGATCTGACGGATCAGCAGACCACCGCGCACATCGAAGGAGATGTGCATGGTCGAGTTGAACGCCTCGGACATGAGCTGTCCCTGCAGCGGGACATAGCTGCCGTGGTACTCCACCTCGTTCATCGACGGGTGGAAGAACAGCGTCAGGTACACACCCGTGAGGATGATGATGATGAAGCTGTAGAGGCAGACCTCACCCAGCATGAACGACCAGTGGTCGGGGAAGATCTTGCGCATGTTGGCCTTGGCCAGGGAGTAGATCCCCAGGCGGCCGTCGGCCCAGTCGGCCACCCGCTCACCGGCGGGCGCCTTCTCGCGCGAGCGCGAGTCGGAGGTGGTGGTAGTGCTCATCCGCGCTCCCAGAATGCAGGACCGACGGGCACTTCGAAGTCGCCGAGCGCTTCGAGGTAACCCTCATCGTTCACGCCGATGCGCAGCTGCGGCAGCGGGTGACCGGCCGGGCCGAAGATGACTCGGGCACCGTCGGAGAGGTCGAAGGTGGACTGGTGGCACGGGCACAGCGCGTGGTGCGTCTGCTGCTCGTACAGCGAGATCGGGCAGCCGACGTGGGTGCAGATCTTCGAGTACGCGACGATGCCCTGGTAGGACCACTCGAGTTCCTGCTTGTCCTTGATGTTGTCCGGCTGCAGCCGGATGATCATCAGGGCCGACTTGGCGATCTCCTTCTGGAAGTCCTCGTCGTGCTCCTCCAGGCCCTCGGGCTTGACGAAGGTGAGCGAACCGACGGCCACGTCCGAGGGACGGAGCGGCTCGTTGGTGTTCATGTTGACGAGGAGCTTGCCCTTGGACCACAGGGTGTGGCGGAGCTTCGTGCCGGGCAGCGGACCGAGGTCGCGCAGCAGCATGACGCCGGAGAGCGGGAACAGGGCCAGCGCGCCGAACATCGTGTTGCGGATGAGCTTGCGGCGGCCGAGCGCGGACTCCTTGGCACCCTGCTTGAAGTCGGCCAGGACCTTGGCCTTGACCTCGGGCTCCGCCTCGATCGGGTGACGCTCGTCGGCGATCTCCACGTCGGACATCAGGGTGCGGGCCCAGTGGACCGCGCCCGCGCCGATCGAGAACAGCGCCACGCCGAGCGTCAGGCCCAGCGCGAAGTTCAGCGCGCTGATGTGCCCGAGCGGGAAGACGTAGATCGACTTGTCGTTGGGGATCGCCACGTACGCGGCGATGAAGGCGACCGTCGCCAGCATCGACAGCACGAACAGCAGGGCGACCAGGCGCTCGGACCGCTTGGCGGCCCGCTCGTCGATGTCCTGGATGCGGTGCTCGTGGGGCGGCAGCCCCGGGTCCGCGAACGGGTTCTGCTCGTCCGCGACGGCGACCGAGGTGTGACCGTGACCGGCGTGGTCGTCGGTGGCCCGCTCAGCGGGCACGTTCTCTTCTGGAATGTCTTGGCTACTCATGACTTCTTGGCCTTTGCGGTCCGAGCGGCGACCCAGACGGCGACGGCGACCAGGGTGCCAAGTCCGAAGATCCAGCCGAACAGGCCCTCGCTGACCGGCCCGAGGCCACCCAGTTCGAGACCGCCGGGGCTCTCGGTGTTGTCACCGTTGACCGCGTCGAGGTACGCGATGATGTCCTTCTTGTTCTTCTCCGTCAGCGTGGTGTCGGGGAAGGACGGCATGTTCTGCGGGCCCGTCTGCATGGCCTCGTAGATGTGCTTCGGTTCGACACCCTCAAGGCTCGGCGCGAACTTGCCGTGGGTCAGCGCGCCGCCCTTGCCGGTGAAGTTGTGGCACTGGGCGCAGTTGGTGCGGAACAGTTCGCCACCCTTGGCGATGTCCGCGCCCTCGGGGCTGACCTGGCTCTTCGTCGGGACCGAGGGGCCGGCGCCGAGCGAGGCGATGTACGCCGCGAGCTGGTCGATCTCGGCCTGCGAGTAGATGACCTTCTTCTTCGGGATCTGCGCGCCGGGCTGCTGGGCCGGCATACGGCCGGTGCCGACCTGGAAGTCGACCGCCGCGGCGCCCACTCCCACCAGGCTCGGCCCGTCGGAGGTGCCCTGACCGCCGGTTCCGTGGCAGCTTGCGCAGCCCACGGCGTACAGCTTCTTGCCCTCGGTGATGGCGAGGGACTGGGCGGTTTCATCGGCCTGCGCCTTGCCCGCGGGTGCGAACGCGGCGTACAGCCCCCCGGTGGCCGCCAGCGCGAGGAGTAGGACGACGACCGCCGCCAGCGGATGGCGTCGTCGTGCGGAGAGCTTTTTCACGGATTACCCCGGTGTCAGGATCTTCTGCGTCGGTGCTTCTGGATGTTTCGGGCGCCGGGCCCGATTACTTGATCAGGTAGATCGTGGCGAAGAGGCCGATCCAGACGACATCGACGAAGTGCCAGTAGTAGGACACGACGATGGCGGCGGTTGCCTGCTCGTGAGTGAATCTCCGAGCCGCGTAGGTGCGACCAAGGACCAGCAGGAAGGCGATGAGCCCGCCCGTCACGTGCAGTCCGTGGAAGCCGGTGGTCAGGTAGAACACCGAGCCGTACGGGTCCGAGGAGAGCGAGAGCCCGTCCTTCTTGACCAGTTCGGTGTACTCGAAGACCTGACCGCCGATGAAGATCGCACCCATGATGAAGGTGACGGTGAACCACATCCTGAGCTTCTTCACGTCCCCGCGCTCGGCGGCGAACACGCCGAGCTGGCAGGTCAGGGAGGAGAGCACCAGGATCGTGGTGTTCGTCGCCGAGAACGGAAGGTTGAGGCTGGACGCCATTTCCTTCCAGTGATCCGGCCCGGTCACCGATCGCAGGGTGAAGTACATCGCGAAGAGGGCCGCGAAGAACATCAGCTCGGAACTCAGCCAGATGATGGTTCCGACGCTGGTGAGGTTCGGCCGATTGACCGACGGGTGCGCGTGCCCGGTTTCTACTGTCGTTGCTGTCGCCACGACCGACATTATGTCGGTCGCTTATCCCGCCCTCACGCCGGGGGGTGCCGTTCGGGGTGTTGACGGGGTGTGTCCAGCCCGTATGGCCCATCGAAGCCCTGTCCGAACCGGTGTTGACGAGGAGTCCGAGGGAGTAGCATCCGCGCATCGGGCAGGCTCCGGCCGGCCCGGCAGCTTCAGGTCCGTACGACGACGACGTCCCGGAGGAAGAATGCAGCCGACCGCCACGGTGCTGGTCTACAGCGACGACTCCAACACCCGCGCGCAGGTGCGGCTCGCCACCGGGCGCAGGCCCGCTCCGGACGTCCCCCTGGTGGAGTTCGTGGAGTGCGCGACGCCGGCCGCCGTCGTCAAGGAGCTGGACAAGGGCGGCATCGACGTCTGTGTGCTGGACGGCGAGGCGGTTCCGATGGGCGGCATGGGCCTGTGCCGGCAGATCAAGGACGAGATCTTCGACTGCCCGCCCGCGCTCGTCCTGATCGGCCGCCCGCAGGACGCCTGGCTGGCCACCTGGAGCCGCGCGGACGCCGCGGTCACCCTTCCGGTCGACCCGGTGGAGTTCGCCGGCTCCCTGGCCGCCCTGCTGCGCCGCAGGAACCTGCAGGGCGTCTGAGGACCCGCGCCCCGCGAGGGGCGCGGTCTCACACACTCTCGGGGCGAAGCCTCGCGCGTTCGGCGGGAGTCGGGGCGTCGGGGGATCCGGCGGTGAGCGCGCTGCCCTCGCGCCAGTTCTTCCAGTCGAGGTTCCAGTCGCCGAAGCCGTTTCCGAACGCGTCCATCATGTCGCCGTCCGAGTTGACGACCTTGACGACGTCACCCTCGTTGAAGGTGTCGAAGAACCACTCGGCGTTGCTGGTGCTCATGCCGGTGCAGCCGTGGCTGACGTTGGCGGACCCCTGGGAGCCGGTCGACCAGGGCGCGGCGTGCACGTACTCGCCGCTCCAGGTGACCCGGGTGGCGTAGTACACGGGCAGGTCGTAGGAGTCGGAGCTGCCCTCGGCGATGCCGATGCTGGTACCGCGCATCCGTACGAAGTACTCCTTGCCCAGCACGACCTTGACGCCGTTGCGGGTCTCGAAGCCGGGCTTGCCGGTGGTGACGGGGATCTCGTTGATCTGTTCGCCGTTGCGGTAGACCGTCATCTCGTGCGAGGCGGCGTCGGTGACGGCGATGAGCCGGTCCCCCGTGGTGAGCTTCAGGGTCTTGGCGTCGCCGCCCCAGAGCCGGTCGCCGATCTTGATGCCGGCGAGGTTGCTGTGCGCCGTGATGGTGGCGTGGGTGGGCCAGTACTCCTTGGGGCGGTAGTGGAGCGTCTTGTCGTCCACCCAGTGCCAGGCGCCCTCCACGGCGGGGCTGGAGTCGACCTTGAGGGCCCGCTCCACGACCGCGCGGGCCGCCTTGTCCTTGACGGGGGCGCTCAGTTCGGCGGTGACGGGCTGGCCCACCCCGTACTTGCCGGCCTTGGGGCCGAAGGTGACGTCGAGCGTCTTCTTGGTCTTGGGCGTGCTGGTGTCGAAGCCGAGGACCTTGCGGCCGGGGGCGCCGTCCTCGTCCTCGGTGCTCACCCGGACCGTGTAGTGGGCTCCTGCGGCCAGCGGGGAGGTGCTGTGCCAGCGGCTGCCGTCGGCGGAGAGTTCGCCCGCCACATAGCGTCCTGAGGCGTCGGTGGCCGTCACGTCGGTGATGCGCCCGTCGTCACCCTCGGAGGTGATCTCGAGCGGCTTGTCGGGGTCGACCTTGCCGGGCTTCCTGCTCTCGCCGACGGGGCCGTTGAACGAGATCTGTCCCGCCGCGTCGTACGGCTTCGCCGAGAGCGGATGGCCGTCGGAGCCGCAGGCGGTGGCGCCCGCTCCGAGGGCGACCACCAGCGCGGTGCAGCTGACGACCGTGCGGATTCGCGGTGAGTGGCTCATGCGCTCACGCTATGAACGCCTGTCGCGGTCGGCGCGCCGGGTGGGCCGAGTGAGGGACGGAAGGCGTGGCAAACGGGGGAGCCCGGACGCTCCTGACGGAGTGTCCGGGCTCCCCGGGGTTCAGCGCGTGCTACTGCGTGCGGTTCTCACCGTGGTAGTACTCGAAGACCCAGCCCCACAGGCCGATCGCGATGATCGGGGCCGAGAAGTAGAGCAGCCACCAGCCGAAGACGACGCCCATGAAGGCCAGGGCGCCACCGACGCCGAGCGCGAGCGGCTGCCAGCTGTGCGGGCTGAAGAAGCCCAGCTCGCCGGCCTCGTCCGCGACGTCGGCCTCCTTGTTGTCCTGCGCGAGCTGGTCGACCCGCCGGGCCGTGAAGGCCAGGTAGTAGCCGATCATCACGCTCAGGCCGAAGCCCATGAAGAGGGCCGTGGTGCCGGCCGGCTCCTTGGACCACACGCCGTAGACGATCCCCATGATGAGGATGAACACGGCGAGCCACAGGAACATCTTGCCTTGGACCTTCACTTGCCGGCCTCCTTGCCACCAGCCAGAGCCGACGAACCGCTACCGGCGTGCTCGAGCTGGTCGAGCGCGGCGATCTCGGGGTGGTGCAGGTCGAACGCCGGGGATTCACTGCGGATCCGCGGCAGGGTGAGGAAGTTGTGCCGCGGCGGCGGGCACGAGGTGGCCCACTCCAGCGAACGGCCGTAACCCCACGGGTCGTCGACCTCGACCTTCTTGCCGTACTTGGCCGTCTTCCACACGTTGTAGAGGAACGGCAGGATCGACAGGCCGAGCAGGAACGAGCTGATCGTCGAGATCGTGTTCAGCGCGGTGAAGCCGTCGGCCGCGAGGTAGTCCGCGTAACGCCGCGGCATGCCCTCGGCGCCGAGCCAGTGCTGCACCAGGAACGTGCCGTGGAAGCCGACGAACAGCGTCCAGAAGGTGATCTTGCCGAGCCGCTCGTCGAGCATCTTGCCCGTCATCTTCGGCCACCAGAAGTGGAAGCCGGAGAACATCGCGAACACCACGGTGCCGAACACCACGTAGTGGAAGTGCGCCACCACGAAGTACGAGTCGGAGACGTGGAAGTCCATCGGCGGCGAGGCCAGGATGACGCCGGTCAGACCACCGAAGGTGAAGGTGATGAGGAAGCCGACCGCCCAGAGCATCGGTGTCTCGAAGGACAGCGAGCCCTTCCACATCGTTCCGATCCAGTTGAAGAACTTCACGCCGGTCGGTACGGCGATGAGGAACGTCATGAAGGAGAAGAACGGGAGCAGTACGCCGCCGGTGACGTACATGTGGTGCGCCCACACGGTCACGGACAGACCGGCGATGGCGATCGTCGCGCCGATGAGGCCCATGTAGCCGAACATCGGCTTACGGGAGAACACCGGGATGACCTCGGAGATGATCCCGAAGAACGGCAGGGCGATGATGTACACCTCTGGGTGTCCGAAGAACCAGAAGAGGTGTTGCCACAGCAGGGCGCCGCCGTTGGCCGCGTCGAAGACGTGTGCCCCGAATTTTCGATCCGCCTCCAGGGCGAACAGGGCCGCCGCGAGCACGGGGAAGGCCAGCAGCACCAGTACGGCGGTGAGCAGGACGTTCCAGACGAAGATCGGCATGCGGAACATCGTCATGCCGGGCGCGCGCATGCAGATGATCGTGGTGATGAAGTTGACCGCGCCGAGGATGGTGCCGAAGCCGGAGAAGGCCAGACCCATGATCCACATGTCGGCGCCGACGCCCGGCGAGCGGACCGCGTCGGACAGCGGGCTGTAGGCGAACCAGCCGAAGTCGGCCGCGCCCTGCGGAGTGAGGAAGCCGCCGACCGCGATGGTCGAGCCGAACAGGTAGAGCCAGTAGGCGAACATGTTCAGCCGCGGGAACGCCACGTCGGGCGCGCCGATCTGCAGCGGCATGATCCAGTTCGTGAAACCGGCGAACAGCGGCGTCGCGAACATCAGCAGCATGATCGTGCCGTGCATCGTGAACGCCTGGTTGAACTGCTCGTTCGACATGATCTGCAGTCCGGGGCGCGCCAGTTCGGCGCGCATGAGCAGCGCCATGACGCCGCCGATGCAGAAGAACGCGAACGACGTGACCAGATACAGCGTGCCGATCGTCTTGTGGTCCGTGGTGGTGAGCCACTTGATCACGACACTGCCGGGCTGCTTGCGCCGAACCGGCAGCTCGCTCTCGTACGAGTCTTCGGCTGCGTCGGCACCCTGGGGTTCGTTGAGGATGCTCACAGGTTGTTCGTCTCCCGGTTCTTCTCGTGGCCCGTCTGCTCAATGCCGGCCGGGACGTAACCGGTCTGTCCCTTCGCCGCGAGCTCCTTGAGGTGGGCCTCGTAGCGCTCGGGGGAGACGACCTTCACGTTGAAGAGCATCCGGGAGTGGTCGACGCCGCACAGCTCGGCGCACTTGCCCAGGAAGGTGCCCTCGTGGTTCGGGGTCACCTGGAAGGAGTTGGTGTGCCCCGGGATGACGTCCTGCTTCATGAGGAACGGCACCACCCAGAAGGAGTGGATGACGTCACGCGAAGTGAGGACGAAGCGGACCGTCTTGCCCTTGGGGAGCCAGAGGGTCGGACCCGGGTTGTGGGTCTGCGGGTTCCGCGTGCCGGGCGTGCCGACGTCGTAGACCCCGCCGGCGTTCGCCGGGAAGTCCTTCTTGAACCGGTCCGGAATGGCCGCCAGGTTCGGGTCCGTCTTGGCGTTCCCGGAGGAGCCGGGGACGTTCTCGACGTAGTTGAAGCCCCAGCTCCACTGGAAGCCGACCACGTTGACCGTGACGTCGGGCTTCTTGTCGAGGCTGAGCAGCTTCGTCTCGTCGCGGGCGGTGAAGTAGAACAGCACCGAGACGATGATGAGCGGGACCACGGTGTACAGCGCCTCGATGGGCATGTTGTACCGGGTCTGCTGAGGAACTTCTACCTTGGTCCGGCTACGCCGGTGGAAGACGACGCTCCACAGGATCAGGCCCCAGACCAGCACGCCCGTGGCGAGCGCGGCCGCCCACGAGCCCTGCCAGAGGGAGAGGATCCGCGGAGCCTCATCCGTCACCGGGGTGGGCATACCAAGGCGGGGGAAGTCTTCCCAGTTGTACGAGCAACCAGTGGCTGTCGCCAGGACCAGGCCCGCAGTCATTGCCTGCAGCAGCTTCCGCCGCATCGGGCGCCGCGGCGTGGGGGTACCGCCCGCGCCCCCCAGGGCGTGGGGGAGGTCGGAGCCGTTGGGACTCACGTAGCGCCTTCCCGAGAGTCTCGCCCGCGCTGTTGGCTGCGGCCTTCTCGCTGGTCGGTCGCCGCCCTGCGTCGGGCAGGGGTTTGGATGTTTATGCGGACCAAACCCTACTGGACGCTATTTGGGGTCGCGCGGGGAGGGTGCCCAACGCGCCGCCCGACTCCCCGAAGGAGTGCCGATTCGACTGGAAGGCGCTCCCCGTCCTGCCGGAATGCCCCACTCCGGATGCCTTCTGACGGTCTCTTCGCCGGCACGGACTAGCGTGGTGGCGTGTCCTACTTCGACGCCGCTTCCGCGGCTCCGCTGCACCCCGTCGCCCGGCAGGCCCTGGGGGCCTCGCTCGACGAGGGGTGGGCCGATCCCGCCCGGCTGTACCGGGAGGGGCGGCGGGCCCGGCTGCTGCTCGACGCCGCGCGGGAGGCGGCGGCCGAGGCGGTGGGCTGCCGTCCGGACGAGCTGGCCTTCACCGCCTCCGGCACACGCGCGGTGCACTCCGGGATCGCGGGCGCCCTGGCGGGCCGGCGGCGGATCGGCGGCCACCTGATCGTGTCAGCCGTCGAACATTCGTCGGTACTCCATTCGGCGGAGCTGCACGAGGCGTCGGGCGGCACGTCGGCGCTGATCCCGGTGGACCGGACGGGCAGGGTCTCCCCTTCCTCGTACGCGGACGCCCTGCGCGTCGACACCGCGCTGGCCTGTCTGCAGTCGGCCAACCACGAGGTGGGCACGGAGCAGCCGGTGGCCGAGGTGGCACAGGTGTGCCGGGGGGCGGGTGTGCCGCTCCTGGTGGACGCGGCGCAGTCGCTGGGCTGGGGCCGGGTGGCGGGCGACTGGTCCCTGCTGACGGCGAGCGCCCACAAATGGGGCGGTCCCTCCGGTGTCGGACTGCTCGTCGTGCGCAAGGGGGTGCGGTTCGCTCCCCAAGGGCCCGCGGACGAGCGGGAGTCGGGGCGGGCGGCCGGGTTCGAGAACATCCCGGCGATCGTGGCGGCGGCGGCCTCGCTGCGCGCGGTCCAGGCGGAGGCGGCGCGGGAGGCGGCGCGGCTGCGGGAACTGACGGAGCGGATCCGGGCACGGGTGCCCGGTCTGGTCCCGGATGTCGAGGTGGTCGGCGACGCGGTCCGCCGGCTGCCGGGGATCGTCACCTTCTCCTGTCTCTATGTCGACGGGGAGACACTCCTGCACGAGCTGGACCGGGTGGGCTTCTCGGTCTCCTCGGGCTCCTCGTGCACGAGCAGCACACTCACCCCGAGCCATGTCCTGAAGGCGATGGGGGTGCTGAGCGAGGGCAATGTGCGGGTGTCGCTGCCGCCGGGGACGCCGGAGGAGGACGTCGAGCGGTTCCTGTCGGTCCTGCCGGGGACGGTGGCGGCGGTGCGCGAGAAGCTCGGGGCGCCGACGGCGGCGGTGGCGGAAGCGGGGGCGGCGGTGCCGGCTCCGGCCGACGCGCTGGTGGTCGACGCGCTGGGCCGGCGCTGCCCGATCCCCGTCATCGAGCTGGCCAAGGTCATCGGGGACGTCCCGGTCGGCGGAGTCGTCCGGGTCCTCGCCGACGACGAGGCGGCCCGCCTCGACATCCCGGCGTGGTGCGAGATGCGGGGGCAGGAGTACGTCGGCGAGGAGCCGGCGGACCAGGGCTCGGCCTATCTGGTCCGCCGGGTGTCCTGACGCGCCCGGTCAGGCGAGGTGCTTCTGGACCTCGGCGGCGGCCTCGTCGCCGTACGCCTTGGTGAAGCGGTCCATGAAGTGGGCGCGGCGGAGCTGGTACTCCTGGGTGCCGACCGTCTCGATGACGAGGGTGGCGAGCATGCAGCCGACCTGGGCGGCGCGCTCGTGGGAGACGCCCCAGGCGAGACCGGAGAGGAAACCGGCCCGGAACGCGTCGCCGACGCCGGTCGGGTCCGCCTTCAGCTCCTCCTCCGGGCAGCCGACCTCGATCGGGTCCTCGCCGACGCGCTCGATGCGGACACCGCGCGCGCCGAGGGTGGTCACCCGGTGGCCGACCTTGGCGAGGATCTCCGCGTCGGTCCAGCCGGTCTTGGACTCGATGAGGCCCTTCTCGTACTCGTTGGAGAAGAGGTAGGTCGCGCCGTCCAGCAGTATGCGGATCTCGTCGCCGTTCATCCGGGCGATCTGCTGGGAGAAGTCCGCGGCGAACGGGATCGAGCGGGAGCGGCACTCCTCGGTGTGGCGGAGCATCCCCTCGGGGTCGTCCGCGCCGATCAGGACGAGGTCGAGACCGCCGACCCGGTCCGCGACGGACTTCAGCTCGATGAGCCGGGCCTCGCTCATCGCGCCCGTGTAGAAGGAGCCGATCTGGTTGTGGTCGGCGTCCGTGGTGCACACGAAGCGCGCGGTGTGCAGCACCTCGGAGATACGGACGGAGTCGGTGTCGACGCCGTGCCGGTCCAGCCAGGCGCGGTAGTCCTCGAAGTCGGAGCCGGCCGCCCCGACGAGGATGGGCCGGGTGCCGAGCTGTCCCATGCCGAACGCGATGTTCGCGCCGACCCCGCCCCGGCGGACGTCGAGGTTGTCGACCAGGAAGGAGAGGGAGACCGTGTGCAACTGGTCCGCGACCAACTGGTCGGAGAAACGGCCGGGGAAGGTCATGAGGTGGTCGGTGGCGATGGAGCCGGTGACTGCGATACGCACGGCGAGGACACGCTCCTGCGGGGGAAGGGATTGACAGTTAACGCTACCGGGTCGGCACCCGGCCGCTGAAGCGGGCAAAACTACCCGATAGTAGATCTTTCTTCGTGGCGGCAAGCGTGCCTACGGTGCCGGTATGACGAACTTCGAGGTCCCCGGCACCGCTCCGCTCGGCCCGGCAGGCGACCTGGACGGTGATCTGGCGGCGCTGCGCGGCGACTGTGCCCGGATGGCCGGGAACTGGGCGGCGCCCGCCGAGGTCTCCGCCCTCCCCGTCTCCCCCTCCCTCATCCACGGGGTGACCGTCGATCCCGCCTCCGCGCGGATGCTGGACGGAATGTCCGAGTACGGCGACTGACGGCCACCGCCGGACCGGTGCCGCCGTACGGGTGAGGACCCGGCGGCGGCGTTCGGGTGAACCGCGCCGAGCGCCCGGCGGGAACCGCGCGCTCCCCCGCTGCGTCCCATCGCCGTCCCCTGTGAGGGGGATGCGGTGTACGACCCTGCGGAGCCCGTCTTCGGCAGGGCCCGGCCCGGGGACAGCAGTGGAGCCGAAGGAGCGATGCGGTGAGCAGCGAGCAACCCGCCGACGGCGCGGACGACGCGACCGATCCCGTCGAGGGTGACGCCAGGGGTCCTGTCGAGGACGCCGCGGACGGTACGGACAGCACGGACGCCACGGACGCCACGGCCGGCGCGGACACCGCGGCCGGCAGGGGCGGCGGCACCGGTGCGGGGTCCGCCGACGCGGACGGTGCGGCGCCGGCGCGGCGCCGGCCCACCGCCGTGATCGTCGCGGTCGCCGCGGCGGTGCTGCTCGTCGGGGGCGGCGGGGCGTACGTCGCCACGAGCGCGGCCGGCGGCGGTTCGGCGGGGACGCCCGGCGGGGACGGCACTCCCCCGCCGCTCGCCCTGGACGGCTACTCCGAGACCACGACGAGCACCGGCCCGGCCGACGGCTCGCACGGCATCGCGCCCGGCGAGCCCGACCCCTACGGCACGACCTACCGCGTCGGGGGGAAGCTGCCCGAGGGTCCCCGCTCCGCGCCGGTCCACTGGGCCGAGGGCAGGGTGACCCGGGCGGAGGTGGAACGGCTGGCGAAGGCGCTGGACCTGGCCGGGACGCCCCGGCTGAGCGGGGACGCCTGGACGGTCGGCGCGGTGAAGGACGGCGCGGAGCCCAATCTTCGGGTGAACGTGGACGCGCCGGGGACCTGGACCTTCGGCTACTCGGTGCCGGGGACCGACAACTGCCCCCGGGGCAAGCCCTGCCGGCCCGGCGGCCCCGGTGGCGCGTCCGGGGCGGGACCGGGCCCGGTGAGCGAGGCGGCGGCGAAGAAGGCGGCGGCTCCCGTGCTGAGGGCGGTCGGGCAGGACGACGCGAAGCTCGACGCGCGCCAGCTCATGGACCGGGTGCGGGTGGTGAACGCCGACCCGGTGGTGGGCCAACTGCCGACCTACGGGTGGACGACCGGACTCCAGATCGACGGCGAGGGCCATGTCATCGGCGGCAGCGGCCAGTTGAAGACACCGGTGAAGGGCGACACGTACCCGGTGGTCGGCGCGCGGCGGACGCTGGACCTGATGAACGGCGCGTCCTCGGGTGCCTCGTCCTCGGGTGTCTCGCCGTCGGGCGGCCGGCGCATGGGGATCGGGGGCTGCGCCAGTCCCGTACCGCTGAAGGACCGGGACGAGATGCCCTGCGAGCATCCGACCGCGGCGGCACGGCGGCAGACGGTGACCGTGGAGAAGGCGGTCTTCGGGCTCGCGGCGCACCGGGCGAACGGGCGGCAGGCGCTGGTGCCGTCGTGGCTGTTCGAGGTGCGGGCGCCGGGCGGCGGTGACACCTACACGGTGACGCGTCCGGCGGTCGACCCGGAGTTCCTGGCCGCGCCCGAGTCGCCGGGTCAGCCGACTCCGGCCCCTACCTCGCCGGGCGAGGAGCCGTCCCCGTCGGCGACCACGCGGGATGTGCGCGTCCAGGGCTGGACCGCGCGCGGCCGGGAGCTGACGGTCTCCTTCACCGGCGGGGTGTGCGCCGACTACACGGTCGCGGCGAAGGAGACCGCGGACACCGTGACCGTCACCGTCACGGAGAAACCCGAGCGGGGCAAGGTCTGCATCCTGATCGCCAAGGTGTACGAGCGGACGGTACGGCTGGACGCGCCGCCGGCCGACCGGACGGTGGTCGGAAGCGACGGCCGGCGCATCGCGCACAGGCGGGTCACCGTCCCGAAGGCGTCGGGGACCACCGAGCCGGGGCCGCGGTAGGCAGGTAGGCGGGCAGAGGCGGGCAAGGGCTGTGCCGGCCCCGCAAGGGGGCGGCTCTTCCCGCCGGTCCGGGATCGAAGGCTGGTTTCGGACACGCGAAGGCGGCGTCCCCTCACAGGGGACGCCGCCTTCGTTCGTACGCGGGATGCCGGGCGCGCCGGCCCGGACGGCCGGGGCCCATGGTCGCGGGCTCGGCTCGACCCCGGTGGCAGTCGGCACCGGCGAGCCCGGGCCCGGTCGGTACCGGGCCCGGCCGGGCCATGCCGCGCGGGTCCTAGCTGAAGGAGTCGCCGCAGGCGCAGGAGCCCGTCGCGTTCGGGTTGTCGATCGTGAAGCCCTGCTTCTCGATGGTGTCGACGAAGTCGATCGAGGCGCCGCCCAGGTACGGGGCGCTCATGCGGTCGGTGACGACCTTGACGCCGCCGAAGTCCTTCACGACGTCGCCGTCGAGGGAGCGCTCGTCGAAGAAGAGCTGGTACCGCAGGCCGGAGCAGCCGCCGGGCTGAACGGCGACGCGCAGCGCCAGGTCCTCGCGGCCTTCCTGGTCGAGCAGGGCCTTGACCTTGGCCGCGGCGGCGTCGGACAGGATGATGCCGTCGCTCACGGTGGTGGTCTCGTCCGATACGGACATCTGCTTCTCTCCCGGGTTGTACGGAGACTGCTTGCCGACGGTTGCAACCGGCGGGGCCGCGGATTCATTCCGGGCCGTGTGCGTGTCTTTGCCTTCTTCGTTCATGCTCGCACACCCGCCTCCACACCGGCCACGGCCTGTGGACAACCCCACGGCCGCCCGGCCGCCATCCGCCGGAGCGGCGACCGGGATTCACGTCACATGGACGCTATGGACATCGTCAACGTGACGTGAAGCGGTTATGATAGATAACGTCAATTAGACGAAAAGGCATCGTTCCGCCGGGCTCGCCCCGCAAGGGGGCCCGGCGAGCCGCGGAACAGAAAGGGTGCGTGTCGTGACCACCGCCCAGACCCAGGATCTCGACGTACAGCCGACGCCCCTCGCCCTGCTGCTCCTCGGCCGCGAGGCCGACCCGAGGAGCGAGCGTGGCGTCGAGTGCCCCGGCGACCTGCCCTCGCCGTCCGACCCGGACCTGGTCGAGCGCGCCCGCGCGGCGAAGGAGAAGCTCGGCGACAAGGTCTTCGTGCTCGGCCACCACTACCAGCGCGACGAGGTCATCCAGTTCGCGGACGTGACCGGTGACTCCTTCAAGCTGGCCCGGGACGCGGCGGCCCGCCCGGAGGCCGAGTACATCGTGTTCTGCGGTGTGCACTTCATGGCGGAGTCCGCGGACATCCTCACCGGCGACGACCAGAAGGTCGTCCTGCCGGACCTCGCCGCGGGCTGCTCGATGGCGGACATGGCCACCGCCGAGCAGGTCGCCGAGTGCTGGGACGTGCTGACCGAGGCCGGCATAGCCGAGCAGGTCGTGCCCGTGTCGTACATGAACTCGTCCGCGGACATCAAGGCGTTCACGGGCAAGCACGGCGGCACGATCTGCACGTCCTCGAACGCCGAGCGGGCCCTGGAGTGGGCCTTCGAGCAGGGTTCGAAGGTGCTCTTCCTGCCCGACCAGCACCTCGGCCGCAACACCGCCGTCCGCGACATGGGGATGTCGCTGGAGGACTGCGTGCTCTACAACCCGCACAAGCCGAACGGCGGGCTCACCACCGAGCAGCTCCGTGACGCCAAGATGATCCTGTGGCGCGGCCACTGCTCGGTGCACGGCCGGTTCAGCCTGGACTCGGTGAACGACGTCCGCGAGCGCATCCCCGGTGTCAACGTCCTGGTGCACCCCGAGTGCCGGCACGAGGTCGTCGCCGCGGCCGACTACGTCGGTTCCACGGAGTACATCATCAAGGCCCTGGAGGCGGCCCCGGCCGGCTCGAAGTGGGCGATCGGCACCGAGCTGAACCTCGTGCGGCGGCTCGCGAAGCGCTTCGCGCCCGAGGGCAAGGAGATCGTCTTCCTCGACAAGACGGTCTGCTTCTGCTCGACCATGAACCGCATCGACCTGCCGCACCTGGTGTGGACGCTGGAATCCCTCGCCGAGGGCAACCTCGTCAACCGGATCGAGGTCGACAAGGAGACCGAGGCGTTCGCCAAGCTGGCGCTGGAGCGGATGCTGGCGCTGCCGTAGTCCGTACGTCGTGCGCGGGCCGTCGCACCGCACCGAGCGGCGGCACCTGGTCGGCTACGAGCAGTACGAGGGCCCCCGTCCCGGCGCGTGAACGCCGGGACGGGGGCCCTCGTGCTGAGCCGGGTCAGACTCCGGCGGGCTCCGGGGACTTGTCCCGGTCCTCGTCACCGGCCGTGTCCGTACCGGACTTGGCCGCCCGCTTCGCCGCCTTCTTCTTCGCGCGGCGCTCCTTGCGGAGTTCGACCATCGCGTAGAGCGTCGGCACGAGCAGCAGGGTCAGCAGGGTCGAGGTGACGAGGCCGCCGATCACGACCACCGCGAGCGGCTGCGCGATGAAGCCGCCCTCGCCGGTCACGCCCAGCGCCATCGGCAGCAGCGCGAAGATCGTCGCCAGTGCCGTCATCAGGATCGGGCGGAGCCGGTGCCGGCCGCCCTCGACCACGGCCTCGACGACGCCGTACCCCTGTCCGCGGTACTGGTTGATCAGGTCGATCAGCACGATCGCGTTGGTGACCACGATGCCGATGAGCATCAGCATGCCGATCATCGCCGGGACGCCCATCGGGGTGCCGGTGACGACGAGCAGGCCGATCGCGCCGGTCGCCGCGAACGGGATCGACACCAGCAGGATCAGCGGCTGGACGAGCGAGCGGAACGTCGCCACCAGCAGCATGAAGACGATCGCGATCGCGGCCAGCATCGCGAGGCCCAGCTTTCCGAACGCGTCGTCCTGGTCCGCGGAGACACCGCCGATCGACGCCGTGGCGCCCGCGGGCAGCTTCAGCTTGTCGAGCCTCGCCGTGAGGTCCGCGCTGACCGCGCCCGTGTTGTCGCCGGTCGGCTTTGCGGTGATGGTCGCGGCGCGCTGGCCGTCGATCCGGGTCATCGAGACCGGCCCGTCGACCAGCTTCACGGTCGCGATGTCGCCGAGCTTCACCGCGCCGAGCCGCAGCCCGCGCAACTCGGCGAGCGTGGTGGCCGGTTCGGCGGAGCGGATGACGATGTCCCGCTCGGTGTCGTCCAGGATCGCCTTGCCGCTGGTCGTGCCGCGGACCGCCTCACCGACGGCCGCGCCGAGCGTGGCCTCGCTGTAACCGGCCGCCGCCGCCTTGGAGTTGGCCTTGACCGAGATGCGCGGCACGCTCTGCGCGAGGTCACTGGTGACGTCGGTGACGTCGTCCAGCTTGGCGACCTCGTCGCGGACTTGGCCGGCCGCCTCGCGCAGCACCTTGCCGTCGGCCGCCTTGACGACGACGCTGAGGTCCTGGCTGCCGAAGCCGTCACCGGCGGACACCGTGGTGGTGCCGATGCCGGAGAGCTTGCCGAGCCCCTTCTCGATGCTGTCCTGGACGTCGTCGTACGCGGCCGCGTCGTCCAGCATGACCTGGTAGGACGCCTGGTTGGTGTCCGTGCCGCCGCCGAAGGCCGCCATGAAGCCGGAGGAGCCGATGGTGACCTGGTAGTCCTTGACGCCCTTGATGCCGCCGAGCAGCTTCTCGACCTTCCTCGCCTGCGCGTCGGTCGCTGCCAGACTGGTGCCGGGCTTCAACTCCTGCTTGACGGTGAGGACTTCCTGGTCGCCCTGGTCGAAGAAGTTCGTCTTCAGCAGGGGCGCCATGCCGAACGTGCCGATCAGGACGGCGGCCGCGATCAGCACGCTGGTGAGCCGGCGGCGCGTCGCGAAGCGCAGGACGGGGACGTAGAAGCGCTGGAGACGGCTGCGCTCCTCCTTCTCCTCGGCCTTCAGGCGAGCCTGTTCGGCGTCCGCGGGCGTGCCCTTGGGCGCGCGCAGGAACCAGTAGGACAGCACCGGGACGACGGTCAGCGAGACGAGCAGGGAGGCGAGGAGCGCCGCCGTGACCGTCAGGCTGAAGGAGCCGAACAGTTCGCCGACCATGCCGCCGGTCAGACCGATCGGCAGGAACACGGCGACCGTGGTGAGGGTCGAGGAGGTGACCGCACCGGCCACCTCGCGGACCGCGGCGAGGATCGCCGCCTCGCGCTCCTCCCCGTAGGACAGGTGCCGCTTGATGTTCTCCAGGACGACGATCGAGTCGTCCACGACGCGGCCGATCGCGATGGTGAGCGCGCCCAGCGTCAGCATGTTGAGCGAGAGGTCGCGGGTCCACAGGACGATCAGGGCCAGCACCACGGAGAGCGGGATGGACACCGCGGTGACCAGCGTCGAGCGGACCGACGCGAGGAACAGCAGGATGACCAGGACCGCGAAGAGGAGGCCGAGGGCGCCCTCGGTGGTCAGTCCGTGGATGGACTTCGAGACCGCCGGGCCCTGGTCGCTGACCACGGTGATCGTCGCGCCGGCGCCGAGGTCCTCGCGCAGGCCGGGGAGCTTGTCCTTGACGGCGTCGGAGATGGCGACCGCGCTGCCGTCGTGGTCCATGGTGACGCTCACCGACAGGCTCGGGCGGCCGTCGGTGCGCGTGATGGAGTCGGCCGGCGCCTGCTCCTGCCGCACGGCCGCGACGCTGCCGAGGCGCACCGGCTTCCCGCCCGGAGCGCCGGAGACCATCAGGTCCCGGATCTGCCGGAGCGAGGTGAAGCCGCCGCCGACCTGGACGGTGCGGTTGCCGCCGTCCTCGTCGAAGGAGCCGGCCGGGACGGTCGCGCCGCCGGCCTGGAGCGCCTGGCCGAGGGCGGCGGGGGTGAGCTTGGCCTTCGCCATCTCGCGGTCGTCGGGGGTGACGGTGACCTGGAGGTCGCGCACGCCGGCGACGGTGACCCGGCCGACGCCGTCGATGCCCTCCAGGGACGGTACGAGGGTGCGGTCGAGGCGGTCGGCCAGGGCCTGCTGGTCCTTGGGTGAGGTGACGGCGAGGACGACGGTCGGCATGTCGTCGGTCGAGCCGGCGATGACCTGCGGGTCCACGCTGTCCGGGAGCTGGGCGCGGGCCCGGTTCACGGCCTGCTGGACGTCGGCGACGAGCTGCTTGGTGTCGTTGCCGTAGTCGAAGGACGCCATGATCACGGCGTTGCCCTCGGCTGCGGTGGAGGTGACGCCGGTGATGCCGTCGACGGCTTCGAGGTTGTCCTCGATGGGTTCGACGACCTGCTTCTCGACCACATCCGGAGAGGCACCCTGGTACGGCGCGAGCACGGACACCATGGGCAGTTCGATGGTGGGCAGCAACTGCTGCTTGAGCTGGGGGATCGCTATCGCCCCGAAGGCGAGGGCGATGATCGACATCAGCCCGATGAGGGCCCGCTGCGCGAGGCTGAATCTGGACAGCCAGGACATGGGTGGTGGGTCTCTCTTCTGTGGTTCGAGCGGAAGGCGGGGAGCGTGTGTACCCCACGTCACACCCTGGGCCACGAACGGGCGGCGTTCGGTAGCCCCAGGGTCCATTTCCTTACGCGGAACCTACTCCAGGCGCAGTACGCCCGGGTGAACCTCAGTCCACCCGTGGACGGACCAGGCCCGACTCGTACGCGATGACGACCAGTTGGGCCCGGTCGCGGGCGCCGAGCTTGGCCATGGCCCGGTTGACGTGCGTCTTCACCGTGAGCGGGCTGACTTCGAGGCGTTCGGCGATCTCGTCGTTGGAGTGCCCTCCGGCGACCTGGACGAGGACCTCGCGCTCGCGTCCGGTGAGCGCGGCGAGCCGGGCGGTGCCGGCCGCGCCCGGTCCGTCCTGTGAACTGCCGCCCTGCGCGAGGAACTTGGCGATCAGTCCCTTGGTCGCCGCCGGGGACAGCAGGGCCTCGCCGCCGGCCGCGATCCGGATGGCGTTCAGCAGTTCCTCGGGTTCGGCGCCCTTGCCGAGGAAGCCGGAGGCGCCGGCCCGCAGCGACTGCACCACGTACTCGTCGACCTCGAAGGTCGTCAGCATCACGACCCGGACATGGGCCAGGTCCGGGTCGGCGGTGATCAGCCGGGTGGCGGCGAGACCGTCCGTGCCGGGCATGCGGATGTCCATCAGCACGACGTCGGCCCGCTCGGCGCGGGTCAGTTCGACGGCCGCGGCGCCGTCGGAGGCCTCCCCCACGACCTCCATGTCCGGCTCGGAGTCGACCAGCACACGGAACGCGCTGCGCAGCAGGGCCTGGTCGTCGGCGAGCACGACACGGATCGTCATACGGGGTCCCCCAGGGCAGGTGTGCGGTTCTCGACCGGAAGGATCGCATGGACGCGGAAGCCGCCTCCGTAGCGGGGACCGGCCGTGCAGGTGCCGCCGATCGCGGTGACCCGCTCCCGCATGCCGAGCAGGCCGTGGCCGCCGCCCTCCTGGGGGCCGAGGTCGTGTCCCGGCCCGTTGTCGAGGACGGTCACCTCGACGTTGGCCCCGACGCGTACGACGCTGACCTCGGCCTTCGCCTCCGGGCCCGCGTGTTTGCGCACGTTGGTCAGGGCTTCCTGGATCACCCGGTAGGCGGCGAGGTCGACGGCGGCGGGCAGGGTGGTGCCGTGGTCGGCGCGGGCCACCTCGACGGGCAGGCCCGCGTTGCGGAAGGTGTCGGCGAGTTCGTCGAGCCGGGCCAGGCCGGGGGCGGGTTCGGTGGGGGCCTCGGGGTCGCCGCTCTGGCGCAGCAGGCCCACGGTGGCGCGCAGTTCGTTGAGCGCGGACCGGCTGGCCTCCCGTACGTGGGCGAGGGCCTCCTTGGCCTGGTCGGGCCGCTTGTCCATGACGTGGGAGGCGACGCCGGCCTGCACGTTGACCAGGGCGATGTGGTGGGCGACGACGTCGTGCAGGTCGCGGGCGATCCGCAGCCGCTCCTCGGCGACACGGCGGCGCGCCTCCTCCTCGCGGGTGCGTTCGGCGCGTTCGGCGCGTTCCCGGATGGCGTGCACGAAGGCGCGCCTGCTGCGGACCGCGTCGCCCGCGGCGGCGGCCATGCCCGTCCAGGCGAAGATGCCGAGGTTTTCCTGCGCGTACCAGGGCAGGGGGCCGGCGAGCATGGCGACGGCGGTCAACGCGGTCATGGTGACCAGTCCGACCCGCCAGGCGGTCGGGCGGTCGGTGGTCGAGGCGACGGTGTACAGCGCGACCACGGCGGACATCACCACGGGGGCGCGGGGGTCGCCGGTGACCAGCTCCACGAGGGAGAAGGCGACGGTCGCCGCGAGGACCCGCAGGGGCGCCCGGCGCCGGAAGACGAGCGCCCCGGCGCCGAGCACCATGAGGACGAGGCTGAGGGCGTCGGGGGTGCGGGCGCTCCAGGTGGTGCCGTTGTCGCCGTGCGGATCGACGAAGGAGCCGGCCGCCATACAGGTGAGAACACCGGCGGCAAGCCCCGCGTCCAGGGCAAGCGGATGCCCCCGCAACCAGTCCTTCGCCCGCTCCAGGGTGCTCACCCCGCCAACGGTACGGTGCGCGCCCGATTACGGAGCCGGGCGGTCGACGGAGCCGGGCGGTCGACGGCGCCGGCCGTCCCGCCGGGCATGCCGCCCGCTCGCGGCGGGCCGCTCTGCGCACCTCGCCGGGGTTCCGTCGGGCTTCGCGGCCGGGTGCCGTGCGGTCCGGTGACCGGCTTCGGGCGGGGTGCCCTGCGGAGCCGCACCTCCTGTGCCGTCCGGCTCGCGGGCGGTGGCCGGCCACGGGCCGGGGTGACGTCCGGCGGGGCGGAGTTGGTTCAGCCTGGGATCAGGCCGTCGTCCTGGAGCATGTCCCGGACCTCTTCGAGGGTGGCGTCCGGGGACGGGAGGATGAGTTCCGACGGCTCGAGGGAGTCGTCGGGAAGCGGCGCTCCCGCGGCGCGGACCGCCTCCAGGAGTGCCCCCAGCGTGCGGCGGAAGCCGGGCTCGTCACCGCGCCGCACCTCGGCGAGCAGCTCGTCGTCCAGCTTGTTCAGCTCGGTGAGGCGGGCGTCGTCCAGCCTCACCTGCCCCTCCCCCATGATCCGTACGATCATGTCGCCCTCCTCAGGCGTGGGCCCGGTCGGTCACTGCTTGTCGAAACGGGGTGTGTCCTGGGGCTGCGACGACGGCTGGGCCTGGCCCTGACCGCCCTCGATCGCCTGCTGCGACGCCGAGGTGCCTCCGGCCAGCTCGGCTTTCATGCGCTGAAGCTCCAGCTCCACATCCGTGCCGCCGGAGAGGCGGTCCAGCTCGCTCTGGATGTCGTCCTTGGCGAGTCCGGACTGGTCGTCGAGCGCGCCGGAGGCGAGCAGTTCGTCGATCGCGCCGGCCCGCGCCTGCAGCTGCGCGGTCTTGTCCTCGGCCCGCTGGATGGCCATCCCGACGTCGCCCATCTCCTCGGAGATGCCGGAGAATGCCTCCCCGATCCGGGTCTGCGCCTGGGCCGCCGTGTACGTGGCCTTGATCGTCTCCTTCTTGGTGCGGAAGGCGTCGACCTTGGCCTGGAGGCGCTGGGCCGCGAGGGTGAGCTTCTCCTCCTCGCCCTGGAGCGTCTGGTGCTGGGTCTCCAGGTCGGTGACCTGCTGCTGGAGCGCGGCCCGGCGGGACAGCGCCTCGCGGGCGAGGTCCTCCCGGCCGAGCGCGAGCGCCTTGCGGCCCTGGTCCTCCAGCTTGCTGGACTGGCCCTGGAGCTGGTTGAGCTGAAGCTCCAGGCGCTTGCGGCTGGTCGCCACGTCGGCGACACCGCGGCGCACCTTCTGGAGCAGCTCAAGCTGCTTCTGGTACGAGTAATCGAGGGTTTCGCGCGGGTCCTCGGCCCGGTCAAGGGCTTTGTTCGCCTTCGCGCGGAAGATCATCCCCATACGCTTCATGACACCGCTCATGGGCTTCGCGCGCCCCCTTCTGACGGACTCCAGCTCCAGGTACTACAACAGAACCAACAGTACGGGCCCTGCATCCATTACCGCACTGTTCGGGGACGGATGCGCTCATCCCCAAGGACGACTGCGAGCGGCACCACTCCGGCGTAGGGAGTAGGTGACACCCGGGGTCACCGGGCGTGACACCCTCTCCGACCCCCTACGACATCCCCCCTGTGCCCCTACAGACGCACGGTGTTGCCGGATCGTTCCCCACTCGAACGACGTCCATGCCCGCGAACCCCGTACCCTTGGGTTTTGTGTTCCGAAGCCGTGCGAAGGAAGAGAAGGCCCCCGCCGACAAGGCGCCGGTGACCGACTCCAAAGTGACCCGTGACCCGCAGGCCCCCAAGGGCCGCCCCACGCCGAAGCGCAGTGAGGCCCAGACCCAGCGCCGCAGCGTCGCCCAGACGCCGACGACGCGCAAGGAGGCGGCCAAGCGGCAGCGCGACGAGCGCCGTACCCAGATGGAGCGCCAGCGCCAGGCGCTGGCCAGCGGCGACGAGCGCTATCTGCCCGTGCGCGACAAGGGCCCGGTGCGCCGCTTCGCACGCGACTACGTGGACTCGCGGTTCTGCGTCGCCGAGTTCTTCCTGCCGCTGGCCGTGGTCATCCTCGTCATGAGCATGCTGCGTGTCGGCGCGCTCCAGAACATCGCGCTGCTGCTGTGGCTGGTCGTCATCGTGCTGATCGTGATCGACTCGGTCGTCATCGCGATCCGGCTGCGCAAGCAGCTCGCCCAGCGCTTCCCCGGCCAGCCCACCAAGGGCGCGGTCCGCTACGCGCTGATGCGCACCCTCCAGATGCGTCGACTCCGGCTGCCGAAGCCGCAGGTCAAGCGCGGAGAGCGGCCCTGAGCACGACATCTTTCTCCGGGGGCGCGGCGGATGCCTGGCTGAGCAAGCTGGGCGGGCTGCGTGATGTCGTACGGCAGGAGCTGGTGGCCCGGCAGCTCGACGAGCAGATAGTGGGCCGCTACCCGGTGGGGCAGCGGCTGCGCGTCCTCGACGTGGGCATGGGCCAGGGCACCCAGGCGCTGCGGCTGGCCCGCGCGGGCCACCAGGTGACCGGGCTCGAACAGGACGCGACGATGCTGTCCGTCGCCCGGGAGGCGCTGGCCGCCGAGCCCGAGGGCATCCGGGGCCGGGTCCGCTTCGTCGAGGGCGACGGGCGCGAGACCGGGGTGCACTTCCTGCCGGGCAGTTTCGACGTGGTGCTGTGCCACGGCGTCCTGATGTACATCGAGGAGCCGGACGCGCTCCTCGCGGGCCTCGCCCGGATGCTGGCCCCCGGCGGGCTGCTCTCGCTGCTGGTGCGCAACGCGGACGCGCTGGCCATGCGGCCCGGTCTGCAGAGCGACTGGGCGGCGACGCTGGCCGCGTTCGACACCACCGCGTACACCAACCGGCTCGGGCTCGACGTCCGCGCCGACCGGCTCTCCGCGCTGACCGCCGCGCTCGCCGGGATCGGGGCGCCGCTGCACGCCTGGTACGGGGTGCGGGTCTTCACGGACACGGCACCCGACGGGGCCGCCGTTCCCGAGGACGTCCAGACCCTGCTGGCCGCCGAGGAACGGGCCGGGCGCACCGACCCGTACCGGCAGGTCGCGGCGCTGCTGCACCTGTGCGGCGTACGGGGCTGACCGGCGGGCGGGCTTGACGCGCGTACGAGGCTGATCTGCGGGCGGGCTTGACGGGCGTACGGGCTGACCGGCGGGCGGTACCGGGGCGGTGCGCCTCGCCGGCCGCCGGGCGGTGAACCCGCGCCAACGCCGGGTACGGTCGCCGAAGCCGGTGAGCGCGGGACCGGCGCGGACGGTCGACCCGTTCGGGTGAGCACCGGAGGCACCGGCACCCCCGGGAAAGCGACACTTCGGACATGGCTGTCTCCCGTGCCCTCGCCCGCGCCCGCGTTCATCCCCCGCGCGTTCATCCCCAGCGCGTTCGCCCCCGCCTCCTCCGCGCGTCGCTCGCCCTGCTGGCCGGCGCGGCCGTGCTGGTGTCCGGCTGCTCGGCGGGCGGCACCTCCTCGGGCTCGGGCCCCGGCCGCGCGAAGGACACGACGACCACGCAGGCGGCGGCGCCCGCGGCGGCCGACGACCTCCAGAACGACTATCTGAAGGTGATCAAGAACGTCCTGCCGTCGGTCGTACAGATCCAGGCGGGCGACGCGCTCGGCTCCGGGGTCGTGTACGACGACTCGGGGCGGATCGTCACCAACGCGCATGTGGTCGGCGACGAGAAGAAGTTCAAGGTCACGACGGCCGGCGACGAGGGCGAGCTGTCGGCGAGCCTGGTCTACGCGTACCCGGAGCAGGACCTCGCGGTGATCAAGCTGGACAAGCCGCCGCAGGGGATGAGGGCGGCGGTCTTCGGGGATTCCTCGAAGGTGGAGGTCGGGCACATCGTGCTCGCGATGGGCTCCCCGCTCGGTCTGTCCTCCAGCGTGACCCAGGGCATCGTGTCGGCGACCGGACGCACCGTCAGCGAGGGCGGCTCCGGCGGCGGTACGGGCGCCACGATCGCCAACATGGTGCAGACCTCGGCGGCGATCAACCCGGGCAACAGCGGGGGCGCGCTGGTGAACCTCGACGGCCAGGTCATCGGCATCCCGACCCTCGCCGCCACCGACCCCGAACTCGGCAACAGCGCGGCGCCCGGCATCGGTTTCGCGATCCCCGCGTCCATGGTGAAGACGGTCGCGGACCAGATCGTCAAGAACGGGCGGGTCACCGACTCGGGCCGGGCGGCGCTCGGCATCACCGGGCGGACGGTGGTGGACGCGCGGTCGCAGCCCGCCGGTGTCGCCGTGGCGCAGGTGAAGAGCGGCGGCGCGGCCGACCGGGCGGGCATCGAGCCCGGGGACGTCATCGTGGGGCTCGACGGCACGGCGATCACCAGCATCACGTCGCTCTCCGAGGCGCTGGCCGCGGACAAGCCGGGCGACAAGGCCAAGGTGACGTACACCCGCGACGGGAATCGCAGGACGGCCGAGGTGACGCTGGGCGAGATCTAGGACGGGCGCCGGCGGACGATCCCCCCGTCCCGGCTCCACGGGTGCGGGGCTGCCGGGGCCGGGGCCGCGCCCAGGCGACCCCGGCAGCCCCGACGGGCTACTCCGGTTCGGCGTGCAGGCTCATCGGACCGTAGATCCCCGTGCTGTCCTCGAACAGGAACACCTGGTCCGCGCCGCCCGCCAGCAGGTCCTTCCACACCTCGCCGATCCACGACTCGGCGTCGCCCTGCGTGGTGAACTCCTCGGGCTGCACCGCGGGTTGGACCTCTGTCCCGTCGGACTTCTCGAACCGCCACGTCCATGCCGCCATGTACGCCTCCAGGGTGTGAGCACACTGCACAGCGCGAGCCGGACAAGATCCGGCTCCCGTCAGAAGCCTAGCCGGACGCGCAAGACCTGCGGGGACACGGGAAAATCGTCGGTGTGGAACTGACTCTGCTCGGCACCGGTGCCCCGGCGGGCCTGCCCCGCCCCGACTGTCCCTGCGCGGCCTGCGCGGCCTCGCTCGGCGAGGGGGCGCGGGCGGCGACCGCGCTGCTCGTCGACGGCACGCTGCTGCTCGACCTGACCCCCGGCGCCGCCTTCGCCGCGGCGCGCGCCGGACAGTCGCTGGGCGGCGTACGGCAGGTGCTGCTCTCGCATCCGCACGACGGGCCCGCCGTGGAGGTGCCGGCCGGTCTGCCGCAGCCCGGCCGGGTGCCGGACGGGCGGGAGTTGGCGCTGCTGACCGGGCACCGGGTGCGGGCGGTGCCGATGGACGCGCCGGGCACCGGCTACGCGGTGACCGGCCCCGCCGGGCTGCGGCTGCTGTATCTCCCGCCGGGCGGGGCGCCCGCGGGGCTGGAGGAGAACGGCGACTCGTACGACATGGTGCTCGCGGACGTGGTGGGGCGGCCGGACGCGCTGGCGAAGCTGCGGGCGGTCGGCGCCGTCGGCCCGACGACGGACGTGATCGCGGTGCACCTCGACCACGACGTGCCGCCGGGACCCGAACTGCGGCGGCGGCTCGCGGCGGCGGGCGCCCGGGCGGTGCCCGACGGGACGACGCTGGACATCGGCGTCTACGAGGACGTACCGGACGTGCCGCGCAGGACGCTCGTGCTCGGCGGCGCGCGGTCGGGCAAGTCGGTGGAGGCGGAACGGCGGCTGGAGGCCTTCCCGGACGTCCTGTACGTCGCCACGGGCGGCACCCGCGACGGGGACTTCGAGTGGGCCGCGCGGGTCGGCGCCCACCGTGAGCGGCGGCCCGGTTCCTGGCGGACCGTCGAGACCTGCGACCTGGTCCCGCTCCTCGCGGAGGACGGCCCGCCGCTGCTGGTGGACTGCCTCTCGCTGTGGCTGACGGACGCCATGGACAAGGTGAACGCGTGGGACGACGCCGAGTGGGCCGGCGGCGGCGAACGCGCCCTGCGCGCCCGTACCGGGGAACTGGTCGCCGCGGTCCGCGCCACCCGCCGTACGGTCGTCGCCGTCTCGAACGAGGTCGGCTCGGGCATCGTCCCGGCCACCGCCTCCGGACGCCGCTACCGCGACGAACTCGGCCGTCTGAACGCGCGGTTCGCCGACGAGTGCGAACACGTGCTGCTGCTGGTGGCGGGGCAGGCGCTGCGGCTGCGGGGTTGAGGGGGCAGCGCAAGGCGCCGGTGCAGGGGGCCGGTGCAGGGGGCCGGTTCAAGGCACCGGTGCAGGGGGCCGGTGCAGGGGGCGGCGAGTTCAACGCTCGGGTCCACGACTCCCGCTCACGGCTCCGGTTCACGGCTCCCGCTCAGGGCTCCCGCTCAGGGTTCCCGGCGGGCGATGACGCGGTAGGCGTTCGAGAAGCGGCTGCGGCGCACCAGCGGGGCCATCAGGTGGTCCAGCGCGGCGGCGGAGGCGAGGAGCGGGGCGGACGCCCGGGTCAGGCCGGTCCGCAGGCCGCGCCGGAGGGGGGTGGGGGGCGCGGGGCGCCAGGGGGCGTCGAGGCCGGGGAGGGCGCGGCCGAGGGCCAGGGCGACGGCGCCCGAGAGGTCGTAGGGGACGTGCGGCGCGCGGCGGTCCGTCACGACGATCGCGCAGCCGAGGGACTCCAGTTCGCCGAGCAGGTTCGGCAGCGGCAGCAGATGGAGGTGGCGCGGCTGCCCGTAGGCCACCCACCACTTGCCGAGCAGCAGGCCGAACGCGCTGTCCGGGTCGGGGAGTTCGACCAGCAGGTGGCCGCCGGGGCGCAGCACCTCCAGGGCGGCGCGCAGTTCCTCGCGCGGGTCGGGGGTGTGCTCCAGATGGTGGAACATGCTCACGACGTCGTAGCGGCCGCGCAGCCGCTCGGCGATCCGCGGGTCGGTGAGCCGGCCGACATGGGCCTCCTCCACGCGTCCGGCGGCCCGCGCCCGCTCGACGCGGCGTGTCGTGTCGAGCCCGTCGAAGGCGGTGTACGGGTGGATCTCGCGGGCCGTCTCCGGGAAGTGCCCGAGCCCGGTGCCGACGTCGAGCCAGCTCTCCGGTTCGGGGAAGGGCAGCAGGGCGCGGGCGGCGGCGCGGTGGCGGCGGGTGCCGCCGCGCGCGGCGAGCAGCCGGTCGGCGAGCCCCTCGTGGGCCTCCTCCTTGCCGTCCCGCCGGTAGAAGGCCTGTCCCTCGGCGGTGAGCCGGGGGTTCTGGAAGACGTGCGCGCAGTCCCCGCACTCGTCCACGACGAACGTCCCCGGTTTGCGCTGGAGCAGGTCGGGCGTCCGCAGCCGGGTGCGCAGGCGCCGCGAGCCGCACCAGGGGCAGTCGGCGCGCCGCGGTTCGTGGAACCGGCCGGTGCCCTGGGCGAGTTCGGCCGCGTAGGCGGCCCGGCGTTCGGCGGTCGGCAGCGGGGTGGGGGGCATGGGCGCTCCTGTCGGGGACGAGCCGTACGACAATCCGACACAAACGGTACGTATGCGGGCGCGATCCAGGGCGCAACGACGTGGCGCGGACGTGTTCGATCGGGGCCGGTACTGTTCGGCGAATGAGCTCGCTTAATCTCGACGACTTCACCGATCTGATCGAGCGCCCCGACGGCGGCGTACGACGTGACGCCGAGGCGCGCAGGGAGCGCCAGTCCGTTCCGCCCGGGGCCCTGGGCCGCCTGGACGACCTGGGCGAATGGCTGGCGGCGGCGCAGTCGGCGGTGCCGGTGCGGCCGATCGAGCACCCGCGGGTCCTGCTGTTCGCGGGCGACCACGGGATCGCCGCCCTGGGCGTGTCGGCGCGGCCGGCGGGCAGCGCCGCCCGGCTGGTCCGGTCGGTCCTGGAGGGCGCGAGCCCCGCGGCGGTGCTGGCCCGCCGGCTCGGTGTGCCGGTGCGGGTGATCGACATGGCGCTGGAGGCCGACCCCGAGGGGCTGCCCGACGAGGTGGTGCGGCACCGGGTCCGGCGCGGTTCGGGGCGGATCGACGTCGAGGACGCGATGACCCTGGAGGAGGCCGAGGCGGCGTTCCGTACCGGGGTGGCCCTCGCGGACGAGGAGGCGGACTCGGGTACGGATCTGGTGGTGCTCGGTGACATCAGTGTCGGCGGGACCACGGCGGCGGCCGTGCTGGTCGCGGCGCTGTGCGGCACGGACGCGTCGGTGGTGACCGGGCGGGGCGGCGAGGCGATCGACGACCTGACCTGGATGCGCAAGTGCGCCGCCGTGCGGGACGCGCTGCGGCGGGCCCGGCCGGTGCTCGGCGACCAGTTGCAGTTGCTGGCGACCGTCGGCGGCGCCGATCTCGCGGCGATGACCGGGTTCCTGCTGCAGAGCGCGGCCCGGAAGATGCCGGTCATCCTCGACGGTGTCGTGTCGGCGGCGTGCGCGCTGGTCGGCCAGCGGGTCGCGTTCCGCGCCCCCGACTGGTGGCTGGCCGGACAGAGCAGCGGGGAGCCGGCGCAGGCGAAGGCGCTGGACCGGATGGCCCTCGAACCGCTCCTCGACCACGGGGTGACGGTGGGCGAGGGCGCGGGCGCGCTGCTGGCGCTGCCGCTGGTCCAGGCGGCGGCCGGCCTCGCGGCGGACCTCCCGGAGACCCCCTCCCCCGAAGCGACCACGCCCCCCGACTCCAAGCCGGACCCGGATCTGGACCCCGAGCAGATCTCCGAGCCCGGCGCCGACACCTGAGCGCGTCCCGGACGGCTTCCTGACCGGCCCCTGCCGCCCGCCCGGCCGCGAGGGGCCGGTCGCGGTGCCCACGACCGCCCGTCCGCGCCGGCCCGTCGCCGGCCCGTCCACCCGGGCCGGCGGGCGCCCCCGCCGGGCCCGACCCGGCGCTCCCCGCCGCGCCGCGCGGCGACGGCCGGCCGTGTCCGGAGCGGCGCGGTCCCGTTCGGCACGGGCGTCCGGGGTGCATCGTGGGTCCCGCCCCTCCCCCGTCACGGCCGTCGCGACCCATATCATCGGCGTTTATGGGAGATGCCCGAATTGCCGCTGATGAGGAACGGGCGTCGGCCCGCCGGAGCGACGGGGACCGGCGGTCCACGCCCGCCTCACGGCGGGCCGCGTCCTTCGCCGTCTGGTATCTGCGCGCGGTCACGTTCATCAACTTTCTGAGCGCCGCGTGGGTCTCGCTCGGCCAGGACGTACGACGGCACAACACGGAGAACTACTTCACGCCGTACCTGCTGACCGCGGGCTTCGCGTCCGGGGTGTTCACCATGTTCCTGGCCATCACGATGCGGCGGCGCAAACGGGCCGCCTGGATCCTCAACTCCGTGCTCAGCGGCCCGTTCCTGCTGCTCTTCGCGGTGGCGATGGCGTTCCCCGAGATCCGCCAGTACGCGCAGAACTGGGTCTCGCTCGCGCTGACCGCGGGCTTCGTGGCCGCCCTCGCCGTCGGCCGGCGGGAGTTCTACGCCAAGGGCGACCGGTCGAACCCGAAGCTGGCCGCGGCGGTCGCGGTCGGCGGGCTGCTGGTCGCCTCGCTGTGCGCCGCGCTGCTGGTGACGGTCACCAACACCGCGGCGGACGCGCACCGTTCGACGTTCCTGGAGCGCTGGCGCTACGGCACCCTGCGGCTCGTGTCGGTCGCCGCCGACGAGTCGCACTACCCCGGGATCGCTACGCCGAACTGGGTCAACGTCACCGTCAACGTGCTCAGCACCCTGCTGGTCCTCGCCGTGCTCTACGCCGCGTTCCGCTCCCGGCGCGCCGTCGACCCGTTCACCGAGGAGGACGAGAAACGGCTGCGGGCGCTGCTCGAACGCCACGGCGACCGGGACTCGCTGGGCTACTTCGCGCTGCGCCGGGAGAAGAGCGTGGTGTGGTCCCCGACCGGCAAGGCGGCGGTCGCGTACCGCGTGGTGGGCGGGGTCTCGCTGGCCGCCGGCGACCCGCTCGGCGACCCCGAGGCCTGGCCCGGCGCGATCGAGCCCTGGCTCGCCGAGGCGCGCGAGCACGGCTGGATCCCGGCGGTGATGGGCGCGAGCGAGGAGGCCGGCACGATCTACGCCCGGCACGGCCTCGACGCGCTGGAACTGGGCGACGAAGCCCTCGTCGAGACCGCCGAGTTCACCCTCGAAGGGCGGGCCATGCGCACCGTCCGGCAGGCCTACAACCGGGTCAGGCGGGCGGGGTACCGGGTGCGGATCCGGCGGCACGAGGAGATCCCGGCCGACGAGATGGCGTATCTGCTGCGCCGTGCGGACGACTGGCGCGACGGGGCCACCGAGCGCGGGTTCAGCATGGCGCTCGGCCGGCTCGGCGACCCGGACGACGGGCGCTGCGTGATGCTCGAATGCACGGACGCCGAGGGCGAGTTGAGGGCGATCCTGTCGTTCGTGCCGTGGGGGCCGCGCGGCCTGTCGCTGGATCTGATGCGGCGTGACCGGGACGCGGACAACGGGCTGATGGAGTTCATGGTGATCGAACTCCTGCGGCGCGCCGAGGAGATCAAGATCACTCAGGTCTCACTGAACTTCGCCATGTTCCGTTCGGTCTTCGAACGTGGCGCGCGCCTCGGCGCGGGACCGGTGCTGCGGCTGTGGCGCTCGCTGCTCAGCTTCTTCTCCCGCTGGTGGCAGATCGAGTCGCTGTACCGGGCCAACGCCAAGTACCGGCCCATCTGGGAGCCGCGGTTCCTGCTCTTCGAGAAGAGCGCGGACCTGCTGCGCATCGGTGTCGCGTCCGCGCGCGCCGAAGGGTTCCTGGAGGCGCCGGGCCTGCCGAAGTGGCTGCACCGCAAGCATTTGGAGTCGCACAGATGAGACCGACGGGGACCGGCGCGGGGCGAGCCGCCGGATCGCGCGGATGAGCCGGATCGCCGGCTGGGCCCGCGCCGAGTGGGGCCCGCTGTACCGCGCCGTGCGCCGGGGTCTGGCGCGGCGGCGGTGGCGGGCGGTGCCGGTGACGCTCGGCGCGGTGTGCCTGACGGCGGTCCTGCAGTTCGTCCAGAACCAATCGTGGGGTTTCCAGGCCGTGCAGGACCTCGGCTCGGTGCGGGCGGAGGAGCCGCTGTGGCTCGCCCTGCTGCGCACCCCGCTCTCCCTGTTCGTACCGGCCCTGGACCTGCCGGTGTGGGGCGCGCTCGCGCAGATCCTGCTCGTCTTCGGCATCGCCGAGATCTGTCTCGGCTGGTGGCGCACCCTCGTCATCGCCTACGTCGCCACGCTGGCCGGGACCCTCTACGCGCGGGCCGGCATCGCGCTCGGCCCGCACCATCCGCTGGGGCTGCCCGGGACGGACGCGCAGATCGTGGACACCGGTCCGTCGGCGGCGGTGGTCGGGCTCGCGGTGTTCCTCGGCTGGCGCTACCGGGCGTATGTGACGGCGGGCCTGGTCATCGCGGCGATGGTGGTCGAGGTGCTGTGCAAGGACAACCTGGCCGGCAAGGAGCATCTGGCGGCCATCGTGGCGGTGCTGGTGATGTGCGGTGTCTCCGCGGCGCGTCACCGCCGCTCGGGCAGGGCGCGGGCGGGTTCGGGGTCGGGTTTGCCGCCGATCCAGTCCTGAACCCTGCGGCTGGGGGCCGCCCAGCGGCGGTCGTGCCGGTAGGCGCGCAGCCGGGATCTGGCCCGGGCGCGCGGCCGGCTCCGGTAGAAGCGTCTGGCCCAGGGCGAACCGGGTTTGGCCAGCCGGATCATGCCGATGAGCGCGACGAACGGCACGATGACGCCGAAGATCGCCATGCGCGCCTTGCCCTTGCTGAGGGCGAGCAGGGCGAAGCCGAAGTTCAGCACGACGGTCACGATCGCGCTCGTGCGGTCCTGGAGTTCCTGGTCGTTGACGTCGTTGACACCGAACGGCGAGAAGCCGCCGAGGACCAGCCCGACGAGGGCCGCGGTGACGACCACCACCTCGACGCTCTTGCGTCCCTCCTCGGTCCAGTAGACGTCGTCGAGGTGCAGGATCAGCGCGAACTCGTCGAGCACGAGGCCGGTGCCGATGCCGAACACGACGGCGAACGCGGACGCCCCGAACCCGTAGCGGCCGCTGCTCACCGCGCCGAAACCGCCGATCACCGTGAGCACGATGCCGGGGACCACGTGGTGGATGTGCAGGTCGCCCGCCTTGACGTTGCCGAAGGGGCCCTTGCCGGCCCGGATCATCCGCACGATGACGCGGGTCACGACGAAGGTCACGACGAACGAGGCCAGCGCCAGCAGCAGGGGGAGCTTGCCGGGTTCGACGATGTTCCGGTACAGCCAATGACCCATATGCGAACTTTATCCACGGGTGTCGTCTCCGCGTCCACCGGCGCCGTATCGGCCCTCCGGGCGTCCGGATAGCCTGCGCCGGTGTCCAGGACCGCTTCCTCCCCCTCCCTCGCCGACGGCCTCCGCTTCGCCTTCGGCACCCTCACCGTGCTCCCCGTGACCGTGACCCGCTGGGACCGGGACGCGGCGCGCGCCGGCATGCTGTGCGCTCCGTGGGCCGGTCTCGTGGTCGGCGCGGGCGCGGCGTCGGCCGGGGTGGCGCTGCTGGCCATGGGGGCGGGGCCGCTGCTCGCGGCGGTCGCGACGGCGGCGGTTCCGGCGGCGCTGACCCGGGGACTGCATCTGGACGGCCTCGCGGACACGGCGGACGGGCTGGGCAGCGGCAAGCCCGCCGAGGACGCGCTGCGGATCATGAAGCAGTCGGACATCGGGCCGTTCGGGGTGATCACCCTGCTGTTCGTGCTGCTGGCCCAGGTGGCCGCGCTCGCCGAGGCCTACGGCGCCTCGTGGGGCCGGGGTGCCCTCGCGGCCGTCGTCTCGGCGGTCGCCGCCCGCCTCGCGCTGACGCTCGCCGCCCGCGCCGGGGTGCCGCCGGCCCGTCCCGAG
>NZ_JBEYFY010000028.1:3165-103843 GCF_040703595.1 Streptomyces sp. NPDC007084 | reverse complement strand
CGGGACCTGCTACCGGGCACTCCGGTGTCTACCCGGACGGGACTTCCACCCGCAGGCTGGGACCAGCTTTCAGGACGCAACATGGCGGCAACCTATCCCGCGCCCGCCGGCCGGCCGTCCGGCGTTCAGCGGGCTCGGGGCAGGTCACGGCGGCCGGCCGGGGCGGCGCCGAGGACGACTCCGCCGAGGATGAGGGCCGTGCACAGGGCCTGCGTCCAGGTGGTGCGCTCGCCGAGGACCAGGTAGGAGAGGGCGGCCACGCAGACCGGCTGGAGGTGATAGACCGCGCCGGCGCGGGCGGGGCCGATCAGGGCGATGGCCCGGTTCCAGGCGAAGAAGGCGAGCGCCGAGGAGGCGACGCCGAGGTAGAGGAGCGGGCCGAGGGTGGCGGCGGACGGGGTGAAGGGTCCCTCGGCCGCGAGACTCACCGCGTAGGCGGGCAGCAGCAGCGCGGTGCCGAGGGCGAAGGTGGTGAACAGGAAGGCGGGACCGGCGAGTTCGGCGGGGCGGCGGCGCAGCAGGGCGCTGTACGACCCGAAGCACACGGCCGCCGCGATCATCCACAGGTCGCCCGCGCCGAACCCCGTGCTCCCGGCCGGCCCGCCGCTCACCAGGAGCAGGACACCGGCGCAGGCGACGAGCAGTCCGGTGACGCGGCGTGCGCCGAGCCTGCTCCCGCCGAGGCGTTCGCACACCGCCATGAGGACCGGCGACGCGGCCATGATCATGCCCATGTTCCCGGCGGAGGTGGTCCGGCCGGCCTCGTTGACCAGGGTGTTGTAGACGGTGACGCCGAGGAGCGCGGCGAGCAGTACGTACCCGAGGTGGCGGCGGACGAGGGCCCGTTGCCGCCAGGCCTCGCGGGCGGTGAACGGGGCGACCGCGAGGAGGGCGATCACCCAGCGCCAGAAGGCCTGCTGGACGGGCGGCACGCTGTCGTGCAGGGCGCGCACGGCGACGAAGCTGCCGGACCAGACGAGGGTGGCGACGACGGCGAGGCCTAGTCCGGTCCCGGCCCGCTTCGGCCCGCCGGGCCGCGCGCCCTCCGGCCGGACGGCGGGGCCGGGGTGGGGCCGCGCGGTGGTGGGGGTCTGCGTCCGGTCCAGGACTGCCATCTATATGCCGTGCCTCTCGGTGGTCGGGGAGCACGTGGGGTCGGAGATCACGTGCGCGTCCACCGTCGCAAGCCGGGAACCATCAGGTCCATCGAATCTTTTCGAGCATTCCATTCAGCAGAACTGAAAGGTTGGGAGGTGGCGGCACCCGCCCCGACGGCCGCCGTCCGGGCGGCACCCGCCCCTACCGCCGCCGTCCGGGCGCGCGAACGCGTCGAGGGAGTCACCGCACACCATGGGTGCGGTGACTCCCTCGACGGAGAACGGGGAGCGGCGAAGGGGTGAGCGGTGCTCAGCCCCGCTTCGGCTGCTTGCGGGACTTGTCCAGGACCATCACCAGGCCGGCGATGACCAAGAACAGCACGATCGGCGCCGCGACGTAGAGGCCCAGCGTGTCGATCACGCTCAGCCCGTCGCCGGGGTCGTCACCGTCGTCGCGGGTCAGCGCGAGCGCGGGGGACGACATGAGCAGCATCATCAGCGTCGTACCGGCGGCCAGGGCACCGGCGCGCAGAGCGTTCTTCTTGTCCACGGTGCAAACGTAGCGAACACCGGAACGCCCCGCGCGCCCGGGGGTGCCGTACGGAGGTCACGGCCGCCCGCCCACCTCCGGCGGGGGCCCCTCGCCCGGCCCCGGCGCAGTCCCTCCGCCAGACTCCGGCCCCGGCCCCGCTCCCGCCGCGCCCCCCGGCCCGCCCTCCGCCCGTACGACGTCCAGCAGGGCGTGCAGCCGGGGTGAGGCGGCGAGGTCCTCCAGGGTCACCGGGCGGCCGTCCGCGTCGGCGATGGGCAGCCGCCAGTTGGGGTACTGGTCCCAGGTGCCGGGGAGGTTCTGCGGGCGCCGGTCCCCCACCGTGTCCGGGAGCCAGACACCGATCATCCGGGCCGGGGTGCGCAGCAGGAAGCGGTGCACGGCCTGGATCTCGGCCTCCTCGGCCGACGCGGGGCTCCCGCCGGCCGTGCCGTGCAGCAGTCCGAGCCGGGACAGCAGAGTGAGCCACTCCCGGGTGTCCGCCGCGGCGGCGGCCCGCTCCTCGTCGAGGGAGCCGAGCAACAGGCCGAGACCGGCGCGCAGTTCGACGTGGTCGCCGGTGAGCCGGGCCGCGGTGGACGGCAGGTCGTGGGTGGTGGCGGTGGCCAGGCAGTCGGCGCGCCAGCTCTCCGGCGGCAGCGGGCGCCCGTCGCCGTCCCAGTCCCGCTCGAACCACAGCACGGACGTGCCGAGCACACCGCGCTCCTGGAGGGTCTCGCGCACACCGGGTTCGACCGTGCCGAGGTCCTCGCCGATCACCAGGGTGCCGGCCCGCGAGGCCTCCAGGACCAGGATCGCGAGCATGGCCTCGGCGTCGTAGCGGACGTAGGAGCCCTCCGTGGGCGGCTGTCCCTGGGGGACCCACCAGAGCCGGAACAGGCCCATGACGTGGTCGATGCGCAGGGCGCCCGCGTGCCGCAGCAGGGCGCGCAGCAGGCGGCGGTAGGGGGCGTAGCCGGAGGCGGCCAGCCGGTCGGGCCGCCAGGGCGGCAGGCCCCAGTCCTGGCCGCGCGCGTTGAACGCGTCCGGAGGCGCCCCGACCGACATGCCGGCCGCGAAGTACTCCTGCTGCGCCCAGGCGTCGGCGCCGTCCGGGTGGACGCCGACGGCGAGGTCGTGGACGAGTCCGACGGCCATGCCCGCGTCGCGCGCGGAGCGCTGGGCGGCGGCGAGCTGGGCGTCGGTGAGCCAGGCGAGCCTGCTGTGGAAGTCGACGCGGTCCATCAGCTCGCCGCGCGCGCGGGCGGTCTCCGGCGAGCGGGGGTCGCGCAGCCCGGCGGGCCATGTCCGCCAGTCGGAGCCGTGCACCTCGGCGAGCGCGTACCAGGTGGCGTGGTCCTCCAGGGCCTGGCCCTCCTCGGCGAGGAAGTCGGCGTAGGCGGCCCGCCGGCCGGGGCCAAGCGGCACCGCGCGCACCGCTTCCAGGGCCTCGCGCTTGAGTTCCCAGACGGCGTCGCGGTCGATCAGCGCGCCCTTGCGCAGCACGGACTCGCGGAGCTGCTCGGCGCGCTCCAGGACCGGGGCGAGCCGGTCGCGGTCCGCCACGTACGCGTACTCCGGGACGTCCTCGACGCGCAGGTGCACGGGGTCGGGGAAGCGCCGGGAGGAGGGCCGGTACGGGGAGGGGTCGGTGGGGTCGCCGGGGACTGCCGCGTGCAACGGGTTGACCTGCACGAATCCGGCGCCGAGCGCGCGGCCCGCCCAGGCGGTCAGCTCGGCGAGGTCACCGAGGTCGCCCATGCCCCAGGAGCGGCGGGAGAGCAGGGAGTAGAGCTGGACGAGCAGTCCGTACGTGCGTCCGGGCGGCGCGGGCAGCCGGGCCGGGGCGACGACGAGGTGGGCGTCGGCGGTGCGGCCGTCGGGGGCGGTGGCGTGCAGCGCGTGGACGCCGGGCGGCAGGTCGTCGACCGAGGCGCGGGTCTCGCCCTGTTCGGTGGTGATCCGCAGCCGGGTGCCGTCGGGGAGGGTGTCGAGCCAGGCGGGGGCGCGGCCGGCCCAGCGGACCACGGTCGGCGGCAGCAGGCGCCGCGCCGTCTCGGTCTCGTGGCGGGCGAGGGCGGCGGCGACGGCTTCCGGGGTGCTCGCGTCGACGCCGAGGGCGGCCAGGATCGCGACGAGCGCGGTGTCCGGGGCGGCGACCGTGCGGTCCGGGGAGGGGCTGTAGGACGGGGCTACGCCGTGCAGTTCGGCGAGCCGGGACAGCGGGGTGCGCGGGGCCGGGTCCGTCGGCGTCCGCTGCGGCTCGGCGGGCCCACTGGATGCCATCTAGAACCCCGACGCGGCGCCGGTGGAGGTGGGCTCGCTCGTCAGGTGCGCGGCGTCGGCCAGCGGCGGCTCGCTGGTCAGCGGTTCCGCGTCGGGCAGCGGGGGTTCGCTGGTCAGCGGCAGCTCCGTGCAAGCGCCTTCCGCGCTGAGCAGGCACAGATCGGGGCCGGCCGGTTCGGCGGCGGCGCGTCCGGAGCGCTGGCCGGGCAGGGCCGGCTCCGCGTCGCGTTTGGACAGGGCCGAGAGAAGCAGGTGAGCCGATGCGGCCACGGGGGCCTCCTTGGTCGAGTCGAGTCGGGTACGGCGTCCGAGGGCGGTGCGGCGGGTGGCGGGTGTGCGGCGGGTGATGGCGTGCCGTTGCCGCGAAAGGCCCGCCCGGGCGGTCACCGCAGCCCTACCCAGCGGGCGCGACGGCAGACGTACCCGGGCGGACAACGTGCTCCTGGTCACACTCCACCGCCGTCCCGTCCCTCGGGGCACCCCTTCCAGGCTGGGGCAATCCTGACACTTCGGCCGCCCTCGTTGACACCCTCACCACCCGGATGGTGGGCTCGTCGCCACTCCGGCGCTGCGGCCGGAGGCGAGCTACGAGGGGGAAGCGTGCGGCTCCGGCGGGCGAAGGGGACGACTGCACTCGCGTTCGCCGTGGTCGCGAGCGCTCTGGGGACGGCTCCCGTGGCCGTCGCGGCGCCGCACGGTCCGGGTCCCGCGGTCGCCGCGGACGACGGTTCCGCCGCCGACGCCGAGTCCACCGGCGGCGCGCCCTCGGTCTGGCCCCGCCCGCAGTCGCTGCGCGCGAACGGCGCCCCGGTCGCGGTCCCCGACGAGGTGGTCCTGGTCACCGGCCCGGCGGGCGCCCCGGCGTCCGGTGCGACGGCGGACCCGTACGCCCCCGGCGCACCGCACACCCCGTACGCCCCCGGTGTCACCCTGCCCTCCCCGTACGCGCCCGCCCCCTCCGGCCCGTCGAACGCGCCCGAGGCGCCCGAGGCATCCGATGTGTCCGAGGCATCCGACGGCACGCTCGACCCCTACGCCGTCGAGGTGTTGCGCGCGGTGCTGCGGGAGGCGGGCGCGCGGAGGATCAGCACGGCGCGCGAAGGCGACCCGCTGCCGGAACGCGCGCTGGTCGTGCGCCTGGGCACGGAGGCGGCGCACGCGGGCCGTTGGGACGCGCGGGGCGCGGCCTCGCTCCCCGGCGCCCGGCCGAGCGCCCTGGAGCGGGCGCTCACCTCGCTCGGCGCGGCACCCCGCGCCGACATCCCCTCCGGCGGCTACCGGCTGGCCGTCGGCCGGGCCGACGGCCGCGACACCCTCGCGCTCGCCGGCGTCGGCGAGGACGGCCTGTTCCACGCCGTGCAGACGCTCCGTCAACTCCTGCGCCCCGACGGGACGTTCGCCGGAGCCGTCGTCCGGGACTGGCCGGGCACCGGCGTGCGCGGTATCACCGAGGGGTTCTACGGCAGCCCGTGGACCGACGAACAGCGCCTGGAACAGCTCGACTTCATGGGGCGGACCAAGCAGAACCGGTACGTCTACGCGCCCGGCGACGACCTCTACCGGCAGGCGCGCTGGCGTGAGCCGTACCCGGCGGCGCGGCGCGCGCACTTCCGGGACCTGGCGGAGCGGGCCCGCCGCAACCACGTCACGCTGACCTGGACGGTGGCCCCCGGACAGGCGATGTGCTTCTCCTCGGACGCCGACGTGAAGGCCCTCACGCGCAAGCTCGACGCCATGTGGGCGCTCGGCTTCCGGGCGTTCCAGCTCCAGTTCCAGGACGTCAGCTACACCGAGTGGCACTGCGGGGCGGACGCCCGCGCGTTCGGCTCCGGACCCGACGCGGCGGCGCGGGCGCAGGCCCGGGTGGCGAACGCGGTGGCCCGGCATCTCGCCGCGCGCCACCCGGACGTGGCCGCCCTGTCGCTGATGCCGACGGAGTACTACGAGGACGGCTCGACGGAGTACCGGCGGCGGCTGGCGAGCGCGCTGGCCGAGGGCGTCGAGGTCGCCTGGACGGGCGTCGGGGTGGTGCCGAAGACGATCACGGGCGGTGAACTGGCCCGCACCCGCGAGGTGTTCGGCGATCACCGGCTCGTCACGATGGACAACTACCCCGTCAACGACTACGCGCAGGACCGGGTGTTCCTAGGCCCCTACCAGGGGCGGGAGCCGGCCGTCGCGACCGGCTCGGCCGCGCTGCTGGCGAACGCGATGCCGCAGGCCGAGGCCTCCCGTATCCCGCTGTTCACCGCCGCCGACTACGCGTGGAACCCGCGGGACTACCGGCCCCAGGAGTCCTGGGCCGCCGCGATCGAGGACCTCGCCGACGGGGACGCCCGGCGGGCGGGCGCGCTGCGGGCGCTGGCCGGGAACGAGGCCTCGTCCGTGCTGGGCGGCGAGGAGTCGGCCTATCTGCGTCCGCTCATCGAGGCGTTCTGGCGGGCGCGGACGACCACGGACCGGGCCGCGAACAAGGCGGCGGCCGAGCGGCTGCGCGCCGCCTTCACCGTGATGCGCGAGACCCCGGGGCGGCTCGCGGGACGGCCGGTCGCCGCCGAAGTACGGCCCTGGACCGAGCAGTTGGCCCGCTACGGCGAGGCCGGCACGACCGCCGTCGACCTGGCCGCCGCGCAGGAGCGCGGGGACGCGACGGCCGCCTGGACGGCGTATCGCACGCTGGGGCGGCTGCGCGCCGAACTCGCGGCGAGCGGGGTGACGGTCGGCAAGGGCGTCCTCGACCCGTTCCTGGCGCGGGCCCGCACCGCCTACGAGCGCTGGGCGGGCCTCGACAACGCTCCGTCCGCCGGGTCCGGGGAGGCAACGGAGCCCGGCGGGACCGGGCCGGACGACGGGGCGGCACCGGGCGACGACGGCCGCACGGACACCGGCACCGGCACCGGCACGCCCGACGGCACTGGCGCGCCCCGGCGGGACGGCGAGGGCGACGCGGACGGCAAGGGCGACGGCGGCGGGGGCGACAGTGGCGGCGCGCGGGACGGCGCGCCCCGGGACAACGGCGGTACGCCGGACGACGACGCGCGCCGGAACGCCGACCCGCGCTCCCTCACCCTCCCCCACCCCCGCGCCCTGGCCGCCGTGAGCGTGCTCACCGACCCCGGCGCCACGGGTTCCGTCGAGGCGCACGTGCCCGGCGAGGGCTGGCGGCGGCTCGGCGCGCTGACGGCCGGGGGCGCGACGGAGATCCACATGCCGGAGGTGCGCGCGGACGCCCTCCGGGTCAGCGGGCCCGCACCCGAACAGGTCCGGCACCTGGTGCCGTGGTTCGCCGACTCCCCCGCCGCCGCACTGGAGTTGACCCGGCCGACGACGGACGTGGAGATCGGCGGCACACGCCGGGTGACGGCCCGGCTGACCTCGCTGCGCCCCTCCGCCGTCCATGGCGAACTGACCGCGAAAGCCCCGAAGGGCATCCGGGCCGAGGTGCCCGCCGGCTCCTCGACGCTCCCGCGCGGCGCGGTCGTCGACACCCCGGTGGAGATCACGGTCGCGCCGGGGACCGCGTCCGGCACGTACGAGGTGCCGGTGTCCTTCGGCTCGCAGACGCGCACGCTGACCGTCCGGGCGTTCCCGCGCACGGCGGGCCCCGACCTGGCGCGTACCGGCACGGCCTCCTCGTCCGGGGACGAGACGCCCGACTTCCCGGCCTCGGCGGCCAACGACGGCGACCCGGGCACCCGTTGGTCCTCCCCCGTCGAGGACGGCGCCTGGTGGCAGGTCCGCCTCGCCGCACCGGCCCGCGTCGGCCTGCTCACCCTCCACTGGCAGGACGCCCACCCCTCCGCGTACCGGGTCCAGGTCTCCGCCGACGGCCGCGTCTGGCGCACGGCGGCCACGGTGACCGACAGCCGGGGCGGCCGGGAAGAGATCCGCTTCGACGAACGCGACACCCGCTACGTACGCGTCCAGGGCGTCAAACGGGCCACGCGGTACGGGTATTCGCTGTGGTCGGCGGAGGCGTACGCGGTCGCGGACTGACCCACCCCCACCGACCGACCCACGGGCGCCCCTCCCGGCACCCCCCTCCCGGCACCCGTCCCTTCCCGCGACCCGCTCCCTCTGGCGACCCGCCCCTCCGGCCACCCGCTCCCTCTGGCGCCCCGCCCCTTCCGGCGACCCTTCTTCGACGGGGCCGCGATCGCTCCGGCCGGTCAAATTCCGGCGATCTCCGGGCAGCTATTCACTCAGTACATATCCTCAGTACATACTGAGTCCCATGAGCACCCGTCATATCCTGTTGGGGCTGCTCGCCGGAGGGCCCAGCCATGGGTACGACCTCAAGCGACGGCACGACGAACGCTTCCCGCAGGCGCGCCCGTTGGCCTACGGCCAGGTCTACACGACCCTGCAACGGCTGGTCCGCGACGGACTCGCCACGGTCGACGGCACCGACTCGGACGGCGGTCCGGAGCGGACGCTGTACCGGTCGACCGACGACGGATCGCGCGAACTGACCCGCTGGGCGGGCGAGATCGCCCCGCCCGCGCCCTTCGTGACGAACGAGATCTTCGCCAAGGTCGTCGTCTCGATCCTCGCCTCGGCGGACGCGGCCGGTTACCTCCGGGCCCAGCGCGCCGCCCACATGGAGCGGATGCGCGAACTCACCGCCGTGAAGACGGCGCCCGGCGCCGACCTCGCGACCGTCCTCTCGGCCGACTACGCCCTCAACCACCTGGACGCCGACCTCCGCTGGATGAACACCACCGCGGCCCGGCTCACCCCCCTGACCGCGGAGGTCGACGCAGCATGAGCAACCCCCTTCTGGCAGCCCGTGGCCTGGTCAAGGCCCACGGTCCGACCCCGGCGCTGCGCGGTGCCTCGATCGAGGTGGCCGCGGGCGAGGTGGTCGCGGTGACCGGGCCCAGCGGCAGCGGCAAGTCGACGTTGCTGCACTGCCTGGCGGGCATCCTCCGGCCGGACATCGGCACGGTGGAGTACGACGGCCAGCGCCTCGACCTGCTGCCCGAGAAGCGGCTCAGCGAACTGCGCAGGACCGAGTTCGGGGTGGTCTTCCAGTTCGGCCAGCTCATACCCGAGCTGACCGCGGCGGACAACGTGGCGCTGCCGCTGCTGCTCGCGGGCACGCCCCGCCCGGCGGCGCGCGAGCGGGCGGGCGAGTGGCTGGAGCGGTTCGGCGTCCGGGACCGGGAGGGGCGGCGGCCCGGCGAGATGAGCGGCGGCGAGGCCCAGCGGGTGGCGCTGGCCCGGGCCATGGCGACCGGTCCGCGGGTGGTGTTCGCGGACGAGCCGACCGGCGCGCTGGACTCCCTTGCCGGGGAGCAGGTGATGACCGCGCTGGTCCGGACCGCCCGGGAGTCCGGCACGGCGGTCCTGCTGGTGACGCACGACGACCAGGTGGCGGCGTACGCGGACCGGGAGGTCGCCCTGCGGGACGGCGCGGTGCCCGGCGACGGCTCCCCGTCGACGGTCTCGGCGGCGCTCCTCGCGGGGGAGGCGGCCCGGTGAGAACGGACCTCGCGCTCGCGCTGCTCCTCACCCGCGGTTCCGACCGGCGGGAGTGGTGGCGGGTCACGCTGACCGCGGCCGGGGCGGCGCTCGCCACCGGTTTCGCGCTGGCCGCCGTCACGCTCGTCGCGATCCGCGGGCACCAGCGCGTGCCGATGGCCCACGGCCTGCTCGACGATCCCAGCGAGCGTTCGGGCGTGGTGATGGCCCTGGTTCTGCTGCTGATGCCGGTGCTGGGCTTCCTCGGGCAGTGCGCCCGCGTCGGCGCCGTGCACCGCGACCGCAGGCTGGCCGCGCTGCGCCTCGCCGGGGCCACGCCCGCCCAGGTCCGCCGGATCGCCGCCCTGGAGACCGGCCTCGCCTGCCTCGCCGGCTCCGCGGTCACCACCGCCTTCGCCGTCCGGTATCTGGGGCACCGGTGGTCAGAGCCGCCCGTCCACCTGTGGGTGGCGTGGGGGCTGATCGCGGTGGCGGTGCCCGTGCTGGGCGGGCTGGTCGGCGTGTTCGCGCTGCGCCGGGTCGTGGCCTCGCCGCTGGGCCTGGTGCGCCGGACGCGTCCGGCGGCCGGGCGGGCGCCGGGCGCCGCCGTGCTGGTGGGGGCGGTGACGGTGTTCCTCATCGGTCTCGTCCTGGTCCCGCGCCGCCTCGGCGGGTTCGAGACGACCCGGGGATTCCTCGTGACCGTGGTGGTGCTCACCGGGCTCGGCGCCGTCCGGGCGGTCGGCGCCGGGGCGCGGCTGATCGGCCGGGTGCTCGCCGAGCGGACCGGCAACCCGGCGACGCTGATCGCGGCCGAGCGGCTGCGGGACGACCCGTGGGCCGGTGCCCGCACCCACGCGGCCGTGCTGCTGGTGACGGTCGTGGGCACCGCCTTCGTGGGGGTGAGGGAGGTGCTGCTCGACGACCTCGCCGGGCGCGACCCGCGCACCCTCGCGGCGGACCTGGCCTTCTACACCACGGGCGTCGACCTCACCGGGGCGGCGATCCTGATCGCCCTCGCGCTCGCGCTGTCCGGGCTGGCGGTGGGGACCGCCGAGTCGCTGGCCACCCGGCGCCGGGGCCTCGCGGCTCAGGTCGCGGCGGGCGTGCCACGGGCGGTGCTGGGCCGCGCGCTGCTCCTGGAGACGGCGCTGCCGCTCGCCCCGGCCGTCGCGGTCGCCGGCGCCGGGGGCTTCGGGATCGGCCTCTGGTACGGCTTGCTCGTGGACGGCGGAACGGTCCCGGTGCTGCCGCTGCTGGTCCCCGTGGCCGTCTACGCGCTCTGTCTGCTCGCGGCGGCCACGTCACTGCCTCTGCTGCGCCGCTCGATGCGGCCGGCGGAGCTGCGCCGGCTCTGACCGACGGCAGGCGACAGGCGGCAGGCGGCAGGCGGCAGGCGACAGGCGCACGCGCCGAGACACGCGTCACCGCCCCGGCCGCCGGAAGGCACAGCGGGCCTTCCGGCGGCCGATGGCCGGTGGCCGATCACCGGCGGCCGGGATGGGGCGGCCGGTGGCCGGGGTGTGGCCGGTGTCGCATGTGGCGGTGCCAACACAAAAGCCCGGATCGTCAGGCGGAAATGCCGTCGATCCGGGCCATCGCGTCGTCCGCGCCGTACGGCTGCAGGTAGGGCAACCAGCGCGGGTCCCTGTGCCCGGTTCCGATGATGCGCCAGGCGAGCCCCGTCGGCGGGGCCGGTTTGTGGCGCAGGCGCCAGCCGATCTCGACCAGGTGGCGGTCGGCCTTGGTGTGGTTGCAGCGGCGGCAGGACGCCACCACGTTGTCCCAGGCGTGCTGACCCCCGCGGGAGCGCGGGATGACGTGGTCGACGCTGGTTGCGACGCCACCGCAGTACATGCACCGGCCGCCGTCGCGGGCGAACAGCGCCCGCCTGGTCAGCGGGACGGGCCCACGGTAGGGAACCCGTACGAACCTCTTCAGCCGGACCACGCTGGGTGCGGGGACAGTAACGGTCGCGCTGTGCATGAAGGCGCCGGATTCCTCGAGGGAGACGGCTTTGTTCTCCAGGACGAGGACGAGCGCGCGGCGGAGCGGTACGACGCCGAGCGGCTCGTACGACGCGTTGAGAACCAGGACGTGCGGCACGGATGCCTCCTTGTACGCCGGCGGCGCGTGGCTCGCGCCGGGACGATCTGTAGTCAGTCTCTCCTCATGCCTGGTGGAAGCGCCACCATGTCCCGGTAACGGGCTGGGAGTGTTTTCGACCACATCCCCCGCCTGCCCAGGTGAGCACCGTCTCTCCCGCCGGGAGGACAACGATCCACTCACGATGCCCCGTTAGTGTGGTGGTTCTGCCCGAACGGCGCCTCGTGTGTCCCCGGCCGTGGGCAGACCGCTACGCCTGGAGGTACCTGCTGTGTCCCTGCCCGTCCTATCGGCCCTGGCCGCCGGTCCGACCCCGTCGCCGTCCCCGTCGACGACCGGTCGGGTCGCCCCCACGCTTCAGGACGCCCAGGAGAGCGCGACCAACGCCGCGAGCTGGGTCGAGGAGAACTGGTCGACCTGGCTCGCGATCGGTCTGCGCGTACTGCTCATCGTGGTGATCGCCGCGATACTCAGAGTCGCCGTGCGGCGGGCGATCACCAAGCTCATCGACCGGATGAACCGCACGGTGCAGGCGGTCGACGGCACCGCCCTCGGCGGTCTGCTGGTGAACGCCGAGCGCCGCCGCCAGCGCTCGCAGGCCATCGGCTCGGTGCTGCGCTCGGTCGCGTCCTTCGTGATCATGGGCACGGCCGCGCTGATGATCCTCGGCACCTTCGAGATCAACCTCGCCCCGCTGCTCGCCTCGGCGGGTGTGGCCGGTGTCGCGATCGGTTTCGGCGCCCGGAACCTGGTCACGGACTTCCTCTCCGGCGTCTTCATGATCCTGGAGGACCAGTACGGCGTCGGTGACACGATCGACGCGGGCGTCGCCTCCGGCGAGGTCATCGAGGTGGGCCTGCGCGTGACGAAGCTGCGCGGCGACAACGGCGAGATCTGGTACGTCCGCAACGGCGAGGTCAAGCGCATCGGCAACCTCTCCCAGGGCTGGGCCACGGCCGGCGTCGACGTCACCGTGCGCGCCTCGGAGGACCTGGACCAGGTCCAGTCCGTGCTGAACGAGGTCGCCGAGGCCATGAGCAAGGAAGAGCCCTGGAACGAGCGCCTGTGGGGCCCGATCGAGATCCTCGGCCTGGACAGCGTGCTCCTGGACTCCATGGTGGTCCGCGTCTCGGCCAAGACCATGCCCGGCAAGGCGCTGTCCGTCGAGCGCGAGCTGCGCTGGCGCATCAAGCGGGCCTTCGACCAGGCGGACATCCGGATCGTCGGCGGTGTGGCGGCCGACGCCGAGGAGGAGCCGGCCGACCCCTCGGAGGGCGTGGCGGCCCCCTCGGCGCACGCCAACCCGACGTCCCCGCAGTCCCTGGCGGCGGCCCCGATCGTCCCGGCGCCCAGCTCACCGGGCCCGAACAAGTAACGCGCCCAGGCGCCCCCGTACGGTCGACGCACTTCCGTACGGTCAAGGCACTTCCGTACGGTCCAGGCGCTCCCGTACGGCGGAGGCGGCACCCGGTCATCCCGGGTGCCGCCTCCTTCTCGTACACCCCGGTCCGCGCGGGCTCGTACACCCCGGTCCGCGCGGGCCCTCCGCACGCCCCGCACCGCGCAGGTAACGAGTCGGTTGCCTCGGGGGTGGTTTCTCTTGACGCCTCCGCCTCCCCCGGCCTAGTTTCCTCGCACCAGCAATAGGAAACTTTCCTAACAATGATCTTTCGGTAGGGGCAGGTGGCGACAGACATGGCAGGACCCGCCGGTACGCCGGGCACCCCGCGCGTCCTGCGCGCCATGAACGACCGGGCCGCACTCGACCTGCTGCTCGCGCACGGCCCCCTCTCGCGGACCCGCATCGGCAAGCTCACCGGCCTGTCCAAGCCCACCGCCTCCCAGCTCCTCGCCCGTCTGGAAGCGGCGGGCCTGGTGCTCGCCACCGGCACCAGCGAGGGCCGGCCAGGGCCCAACGCCCAGCTCTACGCGGTCAACCCGGCCGCCGGTCACGCGGCGGGCCTGGACGTCACCCCCGAGCGCGTCCTCGCCGCCGTCGCCGACATCACCGGCCGCACGGTCGGCACGTACGAGCTGCCCACCCCGGGCCGCCGCCCCGCGCAGCCCGTCGTACGCCAGGTCACCGACGCCCTCGACGGGGCGGTGAAGGCCGCCGGGCTCGCCCGGGACGACGTGCGCCGTCTGGTCATCGGCACCCCCGGCGCCTTCGACCCCAACACCGGCCGGCTGCGGTACGCCTCGCACCTGCCCGGCTGGCACGCCCCGACGCTGCTCGACGAGCTGGCGGCGGCGCTGCCGATGCCCGTCGAGTACGAGAACGACGTCAACCTCGTCGCCATCGCGGAGCAGCGGCTCGGCGCGGCCCAGGGCCACGAGGACTTCGTGCTGCTGTGGAACGAGGGCGGTCTCGGCGCCGCGCTCGTCCTCGGCGGCCGGCTGCACCGCGGCTGGACCGGCGGCGCGGGTGAGGTCGGCTTCCTGCCGGTGCCCGGCGCGCCCCTGGTGCGCCAGGTGACCCGGGCCAACAGCGGTGGCTACCAGGAGCTGGCCGGCTCCCAGGCGATCCCCAAGCTGGCCCGCGAACTCGGCGTCAAGGACCTGCCCACCGGCCCGTACACCGAGGTCGCGGCCACCCTCGTCGGCCGGGCCGCGGCCGTCGGGGACGGGGACGGGGGCGGGGTCGGGGTCGGGGTCGGGGACAACCCCTACCGGCGGCTCCTGGAGACCTACGCGACCGGTCTCGCCACCGGTCTGGCCTCGCTGGTCTCGGTGCTCGACCCCGAGCTGGTGGTGCTCAGCGGATCGTCGCTCACGGCGGGCGGCGAACCCCTGCGCGCCCTGGTCCAGGCCGAGCTGGAGGAACTGGCCGCCTCCCGGCCGCGCCTGGTGGTCGGCGGCGTCCGCGAACACCCCGTCCTGCGTGGCGCGCTGGAGAGCGCCCTGGCGGCCACCCGCGACGAGGTCTTCGACACCTCCCGCTGAACCGCCCGCCGCCCCCTCACACCCCGCACCCCGCACCCCGCACCCCGCAAGATCCCCTTCCGTCCCGCCCGCCTCACCCCCCGCACCCCTCTCAGCCCTGTCATCCATCCCGCCCGTCATCCCCGTTTCGCCCCGTCCTTCGCAGGGAGACCTCGCCATGCCCGGAATGTCCCGAAAGGCGGCTGTCGCGCTCGCCGCCTCCGCCTCGATAGCCCTCCTCGCCACCGCGTGTACCGGCCAGTCCGACGCGGGCGCGAGCGACGACGCCTCCAAGGAGCAGACGATCAACTTCTGGCACGCCTGGAGCGCGCCGGGCGAGGTCAAGGCCGTGAAGTCGCTGGTCGCCGGCTTCGAGAAGGCGCACCCCAACATCCACGTCAACGTCGTCGCCAACATGACGGACGACAAGATCAACCAGGCGCTGCGGGCCGGCGGTGACAAGGCGCCCGACGTGATCTCCTCGTTCACCACGAACAACGTGGGCAAGTTCTGCTCCTCGGGCGCGCTGGTCGACCTCAACCCCTTCTTCAAGAAGGCGGGCATCGACCCGGAGACGACGTTCCCGAAGGCGATGAACGAGTACACCCAGTTCGACGGCGACCGCTGCACGGCGCCGCTGCTCGGTGACGCGTACGGCCTCTACTACAACAAGACCGCCTTCGCGAAGGCCGGGATCTCCGCGCCGCCGAAGACCTGGTCGGAGTTCGAGAAGGACGCCAAGAAGCTCACCGTCCCGCAGGGCGACTCCTACTCGCAGCTCGGCTTCATGCCGAACTACCACGGCTGGGAGTCCACCACCGAGCACTACTTCGGGCAGTTCTCCCCGACGTACTTCGACAGCGACGGCAAGTCGAACATCGCCAAGGACCCCGCCTTCACCGCCGGTTTCACCCTCCAGAAGAAGCTGGTGGACGAACTCGGCGGCTTCAGGAAGCTGGAGACCTACCGCTCCAAGCTCGGTGACGAGTGGGGCCCCAAGCACCCCTTCCACACCGGCCAGGTCGCCATGCAGCTCGACGGCGAGTGGCGGCTCGGCATGGCCGAGGAGACCAAGCCCGGCTTCGAGATCGGCGTCGCCCCGCTGCCCGTCCCGGACGACCAGGCCGACCAGTACGGCAAGGGCTACATCACCGGCACGATCACGGGCATCGCGGCCACCAGCAAGAAGCAGAACGCGGCCTGGGAGCTGGTCAAGTACATGACCACGGACACGGACGCGGTGGTCGGCTTCGCCAACGCCATCCACAACGTGCCGTCCACGCTCGCCGCCCTCAAGTCGCCGAAGCTGAAGTACGACCCGCGCTTCAAGACGTTCCTGGACATCGCGTCGAACCCGGCCTCCACGACGACGCCGGCCTCCGTCAACGGCGGCACCTACCTCGTGACGATCCAGCAGTTCGGCTACGACTACGAGAGCGGCAAGACGAAGGATCTGAAGGCGGGCCTCGCTTCCACCGCCCAGCAGATCGACACGGACATCGCGCAGGCGAAGTAGCCGCACGATGAGCACTGTCACGCCGGCCTCGAAGCGCCGCAGGGCGGCGCTTCGGACCCTCGCCTTCATGTCGCCCTGGCTGATCGGGTTCGCGGTCTTCTTCGCCTACCCGCTCCTGTCGACCGTCTACTTCTCCTTCATGCACTACGACGGCTTCAAGCCGCCGACCTGGGCCGGGACGAGGAACTGGACGTACGTCTTCGAGAACTACCCGCTGTTCTGGCCCGCGTTGCGCAACACACTGTGGCTGGTCCTGGTGATGGTGACCCTGCGGGTCCTGTTCGGACTCGGCGTGGGCCTGCTGATCACGAAGATCAAGACGGGCACGGGAGTCTTCCGCACCCTCTTCTACCTGCCCTACCTCGCCCCGCCGGTGGCGGCCACCATGGCCTTCGCCTTCCTCCTCAACCCCGGTACCGGACCGGTCAACTCCCTGCTGGGAAAGGTCGGCATCCCGGCCCCGGGCTGGTTCAACGACCCCTCCTGGTCCAAGCCGGCGCTGACCCTGCTGGCCCTGTGGGGCATCGGCGACCTGATGGTCATCTTCATGGCCGCGCTGCTCGACGTGCCGGCCGAGCAGTACGAGGCCGCCGAGCTGGACGGCGCCTCCGCCTGGCAGCGCTTCCGGTACGTCACCCTGCCGAACATCTCGCCCATCGTGATGTTCGCCGTGGTCACCGGCGTGATCCAGACCATGCAGTACTACACGCAGCCGCTGATCGCCGGGAAGGTCGCCTCGGGCGTCATCCAGGGCGCCGGTACGCAGTTCGAGCCCGGCTATCCCGACAAGTCGACGCTCACCCTGCCCCAGCTCGTCTACAACCTCGGCTTCCAGCGCTTCGACTACGGCTCCGCCTGTGTGGTCGCGCTCGTGCTGTTCGCCCTGTCCATGGTGTTCACCGCGTTCCTGATGCGGCGCCGGGGCGGTCTCATCCAGGCAGGTGACTGACCGATGACCCAAGTACTCGACAAGCCCGCGGAGTTGGCCAAGGCCGTCTCCCCCGCCGAACGCGCCGCCCGGCGCAGGGCGCTCCTGGAGTGGGTCGCGGTCCACTCGCTCGGCGTCGCCGCCGCCCTCTTCTTCGTGCTGCCCTTCGTGTTCGTGTTCCTGACCTCGCTGATGAGCGACAGCCAGGCACTCAGCCGCGACCTGATCCCGCACACCTGGGAATGGGGCAACTACAGGAAGGTCTTCGACACCCCGGGCTTTCTCACCTGGTGGAAGAACACCCTGCTGTACGCGGGCTTCGGCACCGTCCTGACCGTCGTCTCGTCGGTCCCGGTCGCCTACGCGCTCGCCAAGTTCCGCTTCCGCGGCCGGAACCTGTCCCTGATGCTGGTCATCTCGATGATGATGCTGCCGCCCCAGGTCGTGGTCATCCCGATGTACCTGTTCTGGGCCAAGCAGCTCGACCTGTCCGGCACGCTGTGGCCGCTGATCATCCCGATGGCGTTCGGCGACGCGTTCTCCATCTTCCTGCTGCGCCAGTTCCTCATGACCATCCCCAACGAGTACCTGGACGCCGCGAAGGTGGACGGCTGCGGGGACCTGCGGACCCTGCTGAGGGTCGTCCTGCCGATGGCGAAGCCCGGTATCGCGGCCGTCGCGCTGTTCCAGTTCTTCTACGCCTGGAACGACTACTTCGGCCCGCAGATCTACGCCTCCGAGAACCAAGGCGCCTGGACCCTGTCCTACGGCCTGGAGTCGTTCAAGGGCGCGCACCACACCGACTGGAATCTCACCATGGCCGCGACCGTTCTGGTCATGGCCCCCGTGATCCTCGTGTTCTTCTTCGCGCAGAAGGCGTTCGTCGAGGGCGTCACGCTCACCGGAGTGAAGGGTTAACCATGAAACTCACCGTGGTCGGCGGAGGTTCGACCTACACCCCCGAACTCATCGACGGATTCGCCCGGTTGAGGGACACCCTGCCGGTCCAGGAACTCGTCCTGGTCGACCCCGCGGCCGACCGCCTGGAGCTGGTGGGCGGGCTGGCCCGGCGCATCTTCGCCAAGCAGGGCCACCCCGGCCGGATCGTCACCACCTCCGACCTGGACGCGGGCGTGGAGGGCGCCGACGCCGTGCTGCTGCAACTGCGCGTCGGCGGCCAGGCCGCCCGCCTCCAGGACGAGACCTGGCCGCTGGAGTGCGGCTGCGTCGGACAGGAGACGACCGGCGCGGGCGGGCTCGCCAAGGCGCTGCGGACCGTCCCGGTGGTGCTGGACATCGCCGAGCGGGTGCGCCGCGCCAACCCGGACGCCTGGATCATCGACTTCACCAACCCGGTCGGCATCGTGACACGCGCGCTCCTCCAGGCGGGCCACAAGGCGGTCGGCCTGTGCAACGTGGCGATCGGCTTCCAGCGGAAATTCGCCGCCCTGCTGGGCGTCTCCCCCGCCGACGTGCACCTCGACCACGTGGGCCTCAACCACCTCACCTGGGAGACCGCGGTGCGGCTCGGCGGCCCCGAGGGCGAGAACGTGCTGCCCAAGCTGCTCGCCGAGCACGGCGACGCCGTCGCCGACGACCTGCGGCTGCCGCGCGACCTGGTCGACCGGCTCGGCGTGGTCCCCTCGTACTACCTGCGCTACTTCTACGCGCACGACGCCGTGGTGGACGAGCTGCGCACCAAGCCCTCGCGGGCCGCCGAAGTCGCCGCGATGGAGCGCGAGTTGCTGAAGATGTACGGCGACCCGGCGCTGGACGAGAAGCCGGAGCTGCTGGCCCGCCGGGGCGGCGCCTTCTACTCGGAGGCCGCGGTCGACCTCGCCGCGTCGCTGCTCGGCGGGGGCGGCAGCCCCTACCAGGTGGTGAACACGTACAACCGGGGGACCCTGCCGTTCCTGCCGGACGACGCGGTGATCGAGACGCAGGCCGCGATCGGCGCCAAGGGCGCCACCCCGCTCGCGGTGCCGGCCGTGGACCCGCTGTACGCGGGCCTGATGGCGAACGTGACGGCGTACGAGGACCTCGCCCTGGAGGCCGCCCTGCGCGGCGGGCGCGACCGGGTCTTCCGGGCCCTGCTCGCCCACCCCCTGGTCGGCCAGTACGCCGTGGCCGACGCCCTGACCGACCGACTGATCGCGCACAACCGGGAGCACCTCGCGTGGGCATGACCTCGACGGAATCCGGCGCCGGGACGGCCGCCGGGTCCGGCCCGACCGGTCTCGTACTGGCCATCGACGCGGGCAACAGCAAGACGGACGTCGCCGTGGTCGGCGCGGACGGCCGGGTGGCCGGCACCGCGCGCGGCGGCGGGTTCCGGCCCCCGGTGGTCGGCGTCGAGACCGCCGTCGACGTGCTCGCCGACGCCGTGCGGCGGGCCTTCGCGGAGGCCGGGGTCACCGCGGTCGAGCATGTCTCGGCCTGTCTCGCCAACGCCGATCTGCCGGTGGAGGAGGAGCGGTTGGCCGCGGCGCTGGACGCGCGCGGCTGGGGCGCGGACGTGGCGGTGCGCAACGACACGTTCGCGATTCTGCGCGCCGGGATAGCCGAGCCGCGCGGGGTCGCCGTCGTGTGCGGCGCGGGCATCAACTGCGTCGGCATGCGGCCCGACGGCCGTACCGCCCGGTTCCCCGCCATCGGGCGCATCTCCGGTGACTGGGGCGGCGGCTGGGGTCTCGCGGAGGAGGCCCTGTGGCACGCGGCGCGGGCCGAGGACGGCCGGGGCGGGCCCACCGCGCTGGCCCGCACGCTGCCCGCGCACTTCGGCCTGGACTCCATGTACGCGCTCATCGAGGCCCTTCACCTGGAGCGCATCGGCAACGCGCGCCGGCACGAGCTGACCCCGGTCCTGTTCGCCACGGCGGTGGACGGCGACCCGGTGGCCCGCGCGCTCGTGGACCGGCTCGCGGAAGAGGTGGTCGCCATGGCGGCCGTCGCGCTGGCCCGCCTCGACCTGCTCGCGGAGGAGACGCCGGTGCTGCTCGGCGGCGGCATCCTCGCGGCCCGCCATCCGCAGCTCGACGACCGGATCGGCGAACTCCTCGCCGCTCGCGCCCCGAAGGCGGTCCCGCGGGTGGTCACGGCCCCGCCCGTGCTGGGCGCGGCGCTGCTCGGCCTGGACCGGGTGCGCGCCGGAGGCGACGTCCACGCGCGCGTGCGGGCCTTCTACGAAGGGGGCTGAGAAGGGGCTGAGAAGGGGGCCGACCGCCTGCCGCCAAGGAGGTGGACGGACCGGCGGAACACGGGGGCGCCCGAGGGGGGCGCGTCCGTGTTCCGCCGCGCCGGGGCGGGAACCAATCCGGACCGGAACACGTGTTCATGGACAGGGGCGCGGCGGCGGGGGTTTCGTGCTGCGCCGTGATCCGAACAAGATCCAGGCAAGGCCTGTGCGGATGTCGGTCCCGGCGGCGATACTTGCCGCCGTGCACCTACGCCGTACGGCCGCGCCGGCCGTGTCCGCGGCGAGCGTGACCGGACGGATGACCATGGGGGAGGTCAAGTGACTCAGCCGACGAACGGCAGGGCGGCGCCACCGGGGCGCGGCGCGCCGACGATGCCCGCCGTGCCGCCGCCGGCCGGGCCCGCCGTGCCGCGGCAGGCCGGCACCGCTCCCCAGGGCCCGCCGCCGGCCGCCGGCGCCCCCGCACCGGCCGCCCCGCCGCGGCGTACCGCGTGGGCGGAGGGCGTGGACCGGCTGCGGGCCGGCGCGACCACCGAGCCGGGCCGGCTGCGGATCATCGGCGCCGTCCTCGCCCTGCTGGTCGTCGCGTTCGGCGCCGTCACCGCCCTGCAGACGACCCAGCGTTCGGACGCCGCGGACAACGTGCTGCACAGCAGCCAGCCGCTGAGCGCGAGCGCCGCCGACATCTACCGCTCGCTGGCCGACGCCAACACGGCCGCCGCCAGCGGTTTCCTGGCGGGCGGCGAGGAGACCAAGGAGTCCCGCGACCGCTACGAGCAGGACATCCGGACCGCGGCGGCCAAGCTGATCACCGCGGCCAACAGCTCGAAGCCGGGCTCCCCCTCGTCCGCCACGATCTCCCGGCTGAACGAACTGCTGCCCGAGTACAAGGGCCTGATCGAGCGCGCCCGCGCCAACAACCGCCAGGGCTACCCGCTGGGCGGCGCCTACCTGCGGTACGCGAACGACATCATGCAGAACCAGATGCTGCCGAAGGCCCAGCAGCTCTACACCCGCGAGAACCAGCGGCTGAGCGACGACTACGCCGACGCGAAGCCCTACCCGTGGGCGGCGATCGCCCTCGGCCTCGCCGCGCTCGGCGCCCTCGCCTGGGCGCAGCGGCGCCACTACCGCCGGACGAACCGGGTGCTGAACCAGGGGATGGCCGCCGCGACCGCCGCCTCCCTGGTGGTCCTGCTGTGGCTCACCGTCGGGCACACCGTCGCCCGGTCCGGCCTCGACGCGTCCTACGACCACGGCGTCCGCTCGCTGAACGTGCTGCACGACGCCCAGATCGCCTCCCTCAAGGCCCGCGGCAACGAGAACCTCACCCTGGTCAGCCGCGGCGCGGAGACCGCGACGAACGCCGACGGCGAGACCGTCGACCTGTACGACAGCGAGTTCGACGCGGAGATGAAGTCGCTCACCAAGGGCCTCACCGTGGCGGCCGGCCTCGCCGACGACCCGGCGGGCGAGAAGCCCGTACGCACGGCGACGGCCAACATGAAGGAGTGGAAGGCCCGGCACCGGGACGCCCGCGTCCTGGACGAGCAGGGCAAGTACCAGGACGCGCTCGACAAGGTCATCGGCTCCGCGGACAAGAAGCCCACGGGCGCGTGCTTCGACGGTGTCGACAAGAGCCTGACGCGCGCCCTGGCGCACGAGCAGGCGCAGTTCCAGCGGGCGGCGGGCGACGGCCTGGACGCCATGACCGGACTCCCGGCCGGCGCGGCGGTCCTCGCCGTACTGGCCGCGGCGGGCGCGGTGTTCGGCATCGGGCGCAGGCTTTCGGAGTACCGGTGAGAGGGGGAGCGGCGATGATCGCACGACGCCTGAGGGCGAGCCTGCGCGGCTGGGGCGGGGTGGGCGCGATGGCCGTCGCCTGCGCGGCGGCCCTCGTCCTCGCGCTGCTGCTCCCGCTGAGCGACCCGCGCGGGGACGGCGGCGCGGGCGTCGGCGGCCGGGGCCTCGGCCGGGGCACCCAGGCCGCGGCGGCGAAGTGCGCCGACCCGCAGGACCAGAGCCTCACCCCCTCGGGCGCCGACGGGCCGACGATCGAGGCCATCAAGGCGCGCGCGGACCGGCGGCTGATCGTCGGCGTCGACCAGAACAGCTACCACTGGGGCTACCGCGACCCGAACAACCCGAAGGCCGGCAGCGACCTGGAGGGCTTCGACATCGACCTGGTCCACGCCATAGCCGAGGAGATCCTCGGCGACCCGAACGCGGTGCAGTTCCGGGCCATCCCCACCAGCGAGCGCGTCGCCGCCCTCCGAAAGGGCACGGTCGACATGGTGGTGCGGACCATGACGATCACCTGCGACCGCCTGAAGCAAGTGGCGTTCTCGGCGCCCTACTTCACGACCGGGCAGCAGGTCCTCGCCCCCGACACGTCCGGGATCACGGGGTATGACAAGTCCCTCGCCGGCAAGCGGATCTGCGCGGCGGCCGGCTCCACGGCGAACGACCGGCTGAAGGCCGACCGGCAAAGCGGCAGGCTGGTCTCCTCCGCGACCGTCACGACCGTGCCCAACCAGCTCGACTGCCTGGTGCGGCTCCAGCTCGGCGAGGCGGACGCGGTGGTGACCGACGGCGCGCTCGCCGCGAGCCAGGCGGCGCAGGACCCCACGGTCGGGCTCAAGGGCGACACCTTCACCACCGAGTACTACGGGGTGGCGATGAAGCTCGGCTCGGACGACCTGGTGCGCCGGGTCAACCGGCTCCTCGCGGACTACCGCAAGGACGGCTGGCGGCAGTCCTACGACAAGTGGCTCGCGCCGACCCTCGGCAAGGACTCCCCCTCGCAGGACCCGCCCACCGCCCGCTACAAGTAACCGCACACATAACCGACCTGATAACACTGGAGAGTTGCCCGGGCGCACCGCCGAGTGCGCGGGAGACGGACAGGAAGCGAGAGGTGATCGATGGGCGCCACGGAGCCCCCCGGGCCGGTGATGGACCGGGACGAGGCGGACCGTGCGCTGGCGCGCCTCGGCGCGGAGCACGAGGCCATCGAGACCTCCCTGCTCGCCTTGCAGGACCACGCGGGCCGCAGACTCCTGGAAGGCGCCGAGCTGACCGGCGTCACCAAGGAGCGCTGGGCGTCCGCGGACGCCTCGATCACCCTGCTGTGGGCGTACTTCGACGCGTACACGGACGCGCTGCGCGCCGCCCGGGAGATCCGCTCCCGGCGCCGCTGGTCCAGCCGCGAGGACCTGGCCGAACTGACCGAGCTGCTGCGCGGTTCGGGCATCACGGTCGCCGGTTCCACCACGGCGACGGCGAACGCGCCGACCCTGGCCGGCACCGGCAAGCTCAGCGAGCGGTTCACGCTGGCCGCCCTGGTGGACCGGATGAACGAGCTGTACGCGTCCTCGCTGGACATGGTCGTCTCCGCGGACGCCGTGTGGTCGGCGCTGCCCGCGCGGATCGATTTACTGGCCGCGGAACTCCAGCGCACCCGCCGGCTCGCGCACTCGGTGGGCGTGCGCCCCGGCGAGCATCCCTCGGGCGACGACCTGGAGCGGATCACCCGGACGCTGACCGCCCTGCGCGAGCAGGTCGTCTCCGACCCGCTGGCCTTCTGGAAGCCCGCGCAGGGCAGTTCGGCCCCCGGCGGCGGCAGGCCGGACACCACGGCGTACGACCGCGAGGCGCGCGCCCTGGAGGAGGTGCGCCGGGAGATCGACGCGGTGCTCACCGTGCGGCAGGACGCGGAGGCGCGGCTGGTGAAGCTGCGGGACGTGCTCAGCCGCGCGGACCGCACGCTCGCCGAGGCCCGCAGCGCCCGCGGCGAGGTGCTCGCGAAGATCGCCGCGTCGGAGGTGCCGGCCGTGAGCGGTCCGCCGACGGCGTTGCAGGAGCAGCTCGCGACGGCCGCGGAGTACCGCAGGCACGCCCAGTGGCACCGGCTGTCGCCGCTCCTCGAAGCGCTGGAGGAGAAGGCGGAGGACGAACTGCGGCGCGCCCGCGAGTCGTTGACGGCGGTCACCGCACCGCTCGCGGTCCGGGCGGAGCTGCGGGGCCGGCTCGACGCGTACAAGGCGAAGGTCGCCCGGCTCGGCCTCGCCGAGGACCCGTTCCTGGTGGAGCGCTACGACGCGGCCCGGCGCATGCTGTGGAGCGCTCCCTGCGATCTGCGGGTGGCGGAGGAGGCGGTGCTGCGCTATCAGCGGGCCGCCGCGGAGGCGCTGAGCCCGCGGGTGCCCGAGCAGGGCGGTCCGCAGGACCGGGCGGAGCACGGGGGTTTCGACGCGTGAGCGGGAGAGGCGGGACCCGCACGGGAGACGGGAAGGGGGGCGCGGCGTGAGTGAGCACGCTGTGGGTGAGCGGCGCGGCTGCCAGCGGCCCGGCTGTGAGGGGTCGTACGAGGACATGGGCGGCGGTGAGCTGTACTGCGACACGTGCGGGCTCGCCCCGGTGGTGTCCGCGAAGGGGATGGTGAGTTCGCCTCCGACGGGGGTGACCGCGGGCGGCAGCCGTTCGCGGGGGTCCGTCGGCGGAAGCGGCGGCGGTTCGCGGGCCAGCTCGCGGACCTCGTCGCGTTCCTCGCAGTCGCGGCGCTCGGTGTCCGGGCGGCTGTCGCGGTCGCTGTCCGGCGGGGCGACGGGCCGCTCGGTGTCGGTGCGCAGCTCCGGTTCGACGGCGAGTTCCTCGGGCCGGGGCCGGCTCGGCGCGGGTCTGGTCGAGGTGCCGGGCGTGCCGCGTCCCGACCCGCGCGAGATGGTGCAGGAGAACCCGGAGGTCCCCGAGCGCAAGCGGTTCTGCTCGCGCTCCGACTGCGGTGCCCCGGTGGGGCGTTCGCGCGGGGACCGGCCCGGCCGCACCGAGGGGTTCTGCACGAAGTGCGGCCACCCGTATTCCTTCGTGCCGAAGCTCCAGAGCGGTGACATCGTGCACGGGCAGTACGAGGTGGCGGGCTGCCTCGCGCACGGCGGGCTGGGCTGGGTGTATCTCGCCGTCGACCGCGCGGTCTCCGACCGCTGGGTGGTCCTCAAGGGCCTGCTCGACACCGGCGACCAGGACGCGATGGCGGCGGCGATCTCCGAGCGGCGCTTCCTCGCGGAGATCGAGCACTCCAACATCGTGCGGATCTACAACTTCGTGGAGCACCTGGACCAGCGGACGGGTTCGCTGGACGGCTACATCGTCATGGAGTACGTGGGCGGCAAGTCGCTCAAGGAGATCGCCAACGACCGCCGCACGCCCGACGGCAAGCGGGACCCGCTGCCGGTGGAACAGGCCTGCGCGTACGGCATCGAGGCCCTGGAGGCGCTCGGCCATCTGCACAGCCGCAACCTGCTGTACTGCGACTTCAAGGTCGACAACGCGATCCAGACCGAGGACCAGCTCAAGCTGATCGACATGGGCGCGGTGCGCCGGATGGACGACGACGAGTCGGCGATCTACGGCACGGTCGGCTACCAGGCGCCCGAGGTCGCCGAGGTGGGCCCCTCGGTCGCCTCCGACCTGTACACGGTCGCCCGGACGCTCGCGGTCCTCACCTTCGACTTCCAGGGCTACACGAACGTCTTCGTGGACTCCCTGCCCGACCCGGGCCACATCGAGGTCTTCCACCAGTACGAGTCGTTCTACCGGCTCCTCGTGCGCGCCACCGACCCGGACCCGGCACGCCGGTTCGCCTCGGCGCAGGAGATGTCCGAGCAGCTCACCGGTGTGCTGCGCGAGGTGGTGTCCGTCCAGACCGGGCGGGCGCGGCCGGCGCTGTCGACGCTGTTCGGGCCGGAGACGAAGGTCACCGACACCGAGTTGTTCGCCGCGGTGACCGAGGACGTGTCGCGGCTCGGGGCCCGGCCGGTGCCCGTACGCGGCAGGAAGGCCGCGCCCGCGCCGCCCGCCGGCACGAACGGGTCGGGGCCGCTCCCGCCGCCGTACGCCTCCTCGGCGCCGTACGCCCTCCCGGCGCCGCACGCCTCCTCGGCGCCGCACGCCTCCTCGGCGCCGTACGCCCTCTCGGCGCCGGACGGCCTTTCGGCGCCGGGCGGCCTCGCGCCGGACGCCGGGGCGCTGGTCAAGCCCGTCCCGGCCGCTGCCGCCGCGCTCGCGCTGCCGGTCCCCCGGGTGGACCCGGGCGACCCCAACGCGGGCTTCCTGGCGGGCCTGATCGCCTCGGCCCCGGCCGAGCTGATCGCGGCGCTGCACGCGGCGCCGACCGGCTCCCCGGAGCTGCGGCTGCGCGAGCTGCGGGCCCGGCTGGAGATGGGCGAACTCGCCGCCGCCAACCACGGGGTGGAGGCGCTGGAGGCGGACCACCCGGACGACTGGCGGGTGGTCTGGTACCGCGGGGTCACGGCGCTCGCCACGGGGGCGCACGAGATCGCCGCGCTGTCCTTCGACGCGGTGTACGACGCGTTCCCCGGCGAGCCCGCGCCCAAGCTGGCCCTCGGCCTGTGCGCCGAGGTGCTCGGCCAGTTGGACAACGCCGCCGAGTACTACCGCCTGGTGTGGACGACGGACCCCGGCTATGTGAGCGCCGCGTTCGGCCTGGCCCGCGTGCAGCTCGCCGCCGGGGACCGCCGCGCGGCCGTGCGGACCCTGGAGTCCGTACCGGAGTCGTCGATCCACTACACGGCGGCGCGGGTCGCCGCCGTGCGGGCGCGGCTGCGGCGGCGCCCGGTCGCGGAGGCCGCCGCGCCGCCGTTCCTGGCGGAACTGACGGCCGCCGCGGGACAGGTCGAGGCGCTCGACGGGTTCGGCCTGGACGCGGTGCGCCGCGAGCAGTTGTCGACGGAGGTCCTCGGCTGCGCCCTGGACTGGGTACTCTCCGGTAGCCAGGGTTCCGCTCCGGCCTCCGGAGGCGGACAGGTGCTGCTCGGCAGTGCCCTGGACGAGCGCGGCCTGCGTTTCGGCCTCGAACGTTCGTACCGGACGCTGGCCCGGCTCGCGCGGGGCGGCGAGGAGAGGATCGACCTGGTGGAACGCGCAAACCGTTACCGCCCCCGGACGTGGGTGTGATTGATGTCCCAGATGCCCCAGCCCACGGCCCTTTCGCGGTGCCCCAGTTGCGAGGAACCGCTGGAGGCGGGTGACCGTTTCTGCGGTGCCTGCGGCTACGACCTGTCGACGGTGGCGGCGCCGCCGCAGGACCATCCGACGATGGTCGTCAACGGCACGGGAGGAGCGGCCCCCTCGGCCGCCCCCGCCCCCGGGCCCGACCGGGCCCCCGCACCCGGGTCAGCACCGGCACCGGCCCCCGCGCCGGGCTCCGCGTCCACGTCCACGTCCGCCCCCACCGCGCCCTCCGTGGACTGGCCCGTGGCCCCGGAGACCGACACCTCCGACGTGCCCGCGCCGGTGCACCACGCGGCCGACATCCAGGGCACCGACTCCGGCGGTTCCGAACTCCCGCACCCGGAGCACCCGCACGACCCCTCGGGCGTACGGTTCGACCGGCCCGCGGAGCCCGACGAGTACCCGCTCGCCCCGCCGGCCGCCGAGGACCCGGCCGGCGTCCCCGGCGCCCCGCAGGCCCCGGCCGACCCCCGCACCGCCGGCCCGCCGGCGCCGCCCGCGGGCAAGACCTGCGTGGCGTGCCGCTCCGGCCAGGTCGACACCGACGGATACTGCGAGAACTGCGGCCACGCGCAGCCACGGGAACGGGACCACATGGAACAGGAGTTGGGCGCGGTCGCCGCGGTCAGCGACCGCGGTCTGCGGCACCACCGCAACGAGGACGCGTTCGCGATCTCCTCGACCGCGCTGCCGGACGGCTCCCCCGCCGTCGTCGCGATCGTCTGCGACGGCGTCTCCTCCGCGACCCGCCCCGACGAGGCGTCCCTCGCCGCGTCCCGCGCGGCGAGCGAGTCGCTGATGGCGGCCCTGCCGCTGGGCACCCACCCGCAGCAGGCCATGCACGAGGCGATCGTCGCGGCGGCCGAGGCGGTCAACGCGCTGGCCGACCCGTCCACCGCGCAGGGCGAGCACGCCCCGCATGTGAACGCGCCCGCCTGCACCATCGTCGGCGCGGTCGTCACCCCGGCCCTGCTGATCGTCGGCTGGATCGGCGACAGCCGCGCCTACTGGGTGCCCGTCGACCGCGGCTCGCTGCCCGCCCGGCTCACCGAGGACGACTCGTGGGCCGCGCAGATGGTCGCCGCCGGCCTGATGAACGAGGCGCAGGCGTACGCCGACGAGCGCGCCCACGCCATCACCGGCTGGCTCGGCGCCGACGCCTACGAACTGGAGCCGCACACCGCGTCCTTCAAGCCGGACCGGCCGGGAGTGGTCGTGGTGTGCACCGACGGCCTGTGGAACTACGCGGAGGCCGCCGAGGACATGGCCGCCGCCGTACCCGCCGACGCGGCCGAACGGCCGCTGCACAGCGCCCGGGTCCTGGTCGGCCACGCCCTGGACGGCGGGGGCCACGACAACGTAACAGTGGCCGTCCTCCCGTTCCCCGCCCCCGCGCAGGGGGCAGGATCGGCCTGAGGCCGCGAACGGACGGGGACGGCCGAGGACCGAAGGGGACCGGTCCGCACAGCCATGACCCCCGCCGGTGGCGGGGGCGCGAGGGGGACAAGAAGGCATGGCCAATTTCTCGAAGTCGAACGTGCCGCAGTTCTCGGTCGACGTGTACCAGAACGAGTACCTGCCCGAGGGCGGGCGTGAGGTCAACGCGATCGTCACGGTGAGCGCGACCGGCGGCGGCACGGTCGGCAGCGCGGTCGCCGCGCCGCATGTGTACACCGCCGGTCAGGGTCCGGACGCCGCGGTGGTCGTCATGGTCGACTCCTCGGGGTCGATGGACTATCCGCCGACCAAGATGCGCAACGCCCGGGACGCGACGGCCGCCGCGATCGACACGCTGCGCGACGGCGTGCACTTCGCGGTGGTCGGCGGCACGCACGTCGCCAAGGAGGTCTATCCGGGCAACGGCCGGCTCGCGGTCGCGGACGCGGCCACCCGCGAGCAGGCCAAGCAGGCGCTGCGCAAGCTGAGCGCGGGCGGCGGTACGGCGATCGGCACCTGGCTGAGGCTCGCGGACCGGCTGCTGTCCTCGGTGGACGTGGCGATCCGGCACGGCATCCTGCTGACCGACGGCCGCAACGAACACGAGTCGCCCGAGGACCTGCGGGCCGCCCTGGACTCCTGCGCCGGCCGCTTCACCTGTGACGCGCGGGGGGTGGGCACCGACTGGGAGGTCAAGGAGGTCACCGCGGTCGCCTCGGCGCTGCTCGGCACCGCGGACATCGTCGCCGATCCAGCCGCGCTGGCCGCCGACTTCACGCAGATGATGGAGACGGCGATGGGCAAGGAGGTCGCGGACGTGGCGCTGCGGCTCTGGACACCGGTCGGCACCGAGATCAAGTTCGTCAAGCAAGTGGCGCCCACGGTCGAGGAGTTGACCGACCGCCGCACCGAGGCGGGCCCGCGCGCCGGCGACTACCCGACCGGCTCGTGGGGCGACGAGTCCCGCGACTACCACGTCTGCGTCCAGGTCCCGACGGCGGGCATCGGCCAGGAGATGCTCGCGGCCCGGGTCTCGCTGGTGATCCCGGAGCCCGACGGCAGCGCGCGGAACCTGGGCGCGCAGGGTCTGGTACGGGCCGTGTGGACCGACGACATGGTCGCCTCGACGTCCATCAATCCCCAGGTCGCGCACTACACGGGCCAGGCGGAACTGGCACAGGTCATCCAGCAGGGCCTGGATCTACGCAAAGCGGGAGATGTCGACGGAGCCACGGCCAAGCTGGGACGGGCCGTTCAGCTCGCCGGTGCCTCGGGCAACGCCGATACTGCGAAACTGCTTGCGAAGGTGGTGGACGTGGTCGACGTCGCGGCGGGTACTGTGCGATTGAAGGCCCGGGTCGAGGAGGCGGACGAGATGACCCTCGAGACACGGTCCACCAAGACGGTTCGAGTAAAGAAGTAGCGAGCCCGGTTCCCGCGGGGAACCGGAGAGTCCCGGCCACACCGGCCGGAAAAGAGAGGGGGAAGCGCCGACATGCCGACCTGCCCGAACGGACACCAGTCGGGTTCCGACGACTGGTGCGAGGTCTGCGGTCACCGCATGGCCGGTGCCGTGCCCCCGTTGCCCCCGCCGCCGCCCGGTTCCGGATATGGCTATCCGCCGCCCGGCTCCCAGCAGGCCGGGGGCCGCTCCCACCTGTCCGCCGTGCCGGACGGCGAGCCCGAGCTGTGCCCGCAGTGCCGGACGCCCCGTGAGGGTGCCGCGCCGTTCTGCGAGGAGTGCCGGTGGAACTATCTGACCAACACGGCGACGTCCTACACCCCGGCCGCGCCGCGCCCCACCGGCTCGTCGCCGGGCGGGCCCGGCGGCCCGTCGCCGTTCGGCGGCCCCGGTGGCCAGGGCGGTCCCGGCCGGCCGGGCGGTCCCGGCAACCAGGGCGGCCCGCCGCGCTTCCAGCAGCAGGGGCCGGGCGGCCAGGGCGGTCCGGGCGCCGGGCATGACCCCTTCGACTACCAAAGTTCGCGGCCCTCGCAGATGAACCGGCCCGCCGAGCCGATCCCGCCGGGCCCGCCCGGCCGGCAGTACGGCGACCCGTCCGCGTTCGGCGGCGATCAGGGCTTCGGCGCGGCCCCGGGACGTCCGGTCCCGCCGCCGCCCGGCCCCACCCCCGGCGGCCAGGGAGGTCAGGGGGGCCAGGGCGGTCAGGGCGGTCAGGGAGGCCAGGGCGCTCCGCAGCAGGCCTACACCCAGCAGCCCGCCGCGCCCTTCACCCAGGGCCGGCCGCCGCAGCAGGGCGGCCCGCAGCCCGGTGGTCCCGCCTTCGGCGGCGGTGACGACGACTGGGTGCTCCCGCCGCCGACGGCCGGTTCCCCCGGCGGCCCGGGAGTCCAGGGCCAGGGCGGCTACGGCTACCCGCAGCCCGGCGCCACCCAGGCACCCCCCGGTTCCGGCTACCAGCAGCAACAGCAGCCGCTGTCGTGGAGCGCGACCATCGGCCCGGACCGCGAGTACTTCATGGCGATGATGCAGCGCTCGGGCCCCGAGGCCGCGGGCCTGAACCTGCCCGCGTACTCGCCCGAGCAGCAGCGTCCGCTCACCGGCAACCAGCTCACCATCGGCCGCCGCCGGCACTCCACCGGCGACACGCCTGACATCGACCTGTCGGTGCCGCCGGAGGACCCGGGAGTGTCGCACCAGCACGCGATCCTGGTCCAGCAGCCGGACGGAAGCTGGGCGGTCGTCGACCAGAACTCGACGAACGGGACCACGGTCAACGGCGGCGAGGAACCGATCCAGCCGTTCGTACCGGTCCCCCTCCAGGACGGCGACCGGGTCCACGTGGGCGCCTGGACGACGATCACGATCCGCCGGGGCTGATCGGGAGAGTCGTTCCCCCTCGCTCGGCGGCTTACGGCAGTGGCCAGACGTACGGCCCCTCCGGGTCGTCCAGCCAGGCGCGGGCCCGCCCGTCGGCGACGGTGACCCCGTACCGCTCGCGCTCGGGCCGCCCCTCGCGCTCCCACAGGGCATAGGCGTCCCCCGGGTCCAGGCGGCCGGCGGTCAGGGTCAGCAGGAACCGGAAGAGGTCCTGCCGCCGGGCGCCGCGCGGCAGCCCGTCGAAGGGCTCCGGCTCGGGGGCGGGCGAGGTGCCGCCGCGCAGGGGCACGAAGTAGGCGGGGGTGTGCAGGAAGTTCCCCTCGGCGTGCCCGGGGCCGCTGACCCGCAGCGCGATCAGGCCGGTGGCGAGCGGGGCGAGGATACGGGCGCCGGGCGCGCACTGGGGCAGCCAGGCGGGCGGGATCGTGGTGAGCGTGCAGGTGGCGATGATCCGGTCGTAGGGGGCGCGCTCGGGCACTCCGCGGGCGCCGTCGCCGGTGACGACGGCGGGGTGGTAGCCGGCCCGGTCGAGGTGCCGGCGGGCGGCCTCGGTGATCTCGACGTCGAGGTCGATCGTGGTGACCCGCACGTCGCCGAGCCGGTGCGCGAGCAGGGCCGCGTTGTAGCCGGTCCCGGCGCCGATCTCCAGGACGCGGTGACCGTCGCGCACGTCCAGCTCGACGAGCATCGCGGCCATCAGGGAGGGCTGGCTGCTGGAGGAGAGGAGTTCGCCGTCCCGTACCCGGGTCGCGAGCGGGGTGTCGGCGTAGGCGCCGCGCAGCCAGTCCTCCCGGGCGCGCGGGTCGGGGTCCTCGCCCCAGACCCGCTCGAAGCCCCCGGCGACGCCCACGTAGTAGTACGGCACGAAGAGATGCCGGGGTACCGCCTCGAACGCCTCCCGCCAGGCGCGGTCCCCCGCGAAGGCCCCGCTCCGCTCGATCTCCCGCACCAGCCCGTCCCGGACCCGCCCGCCCAGCCCCTCAGGCCCGCTCTCCAGTCCGTCCGCACCCATAGCTCCACTGTGCTGCCGGACGGGGCCGGGGGCGAGTGGCCGCGGTGGTCCTAAGCCCTCGGTCCTCGGCCGTGGTGTCTGAGAGCATGGGGGCGTGAATGAGATTCGGCGCGGCACGTTGCAGGAGCAGACCTTCTATGAGCAGGTCGGCGGCGAGGAGACCTTCCGTCGCCTCGTGCACCGGTTCTACGAGGGGGTCGCCGGGGATCCGCTGCTGAAGCCCATGTATCCGGAGGAGGACCTGGGCCCGGCGGAGGAGCGGCTCACGCTGTTCCTGATCCAGTACTGGGGCGGCCCGACGACGTACAGCGAGAACCGGGGGCATCCCCGGCTGCGGATGCGGCACGCGCCCTTCAAGGTCGACCAGGCCGCGCACGACGCGTGGCTGCGGCACATGCGGGTGGCGGTGGACGAGCTGGGCCTCTCCGAGGAGCACGAGCACACGCTGTGGAACTACCTGACGTACGCCGCCGCCTCGATGGTGAACACGGCGGGCTGACCGCCGGACACCGACAGGAGCGGAGCGCGGTTCGCAGCGGAGAGGGTCGGGGCCGGGTTCCTCGCCGGACAGGATCGGGGCCGGGTTCCCTCAGCGGTCCATTTTCAGTGGACGCTGACGTCCAGCGCGCCGAGGCCGGCCCGGCGGACGGCGATCGAGCCGTAGGGGGTCCGCAGCCGCAGCCAGGCTCCCGACGAGTACAGCCCCAACTCGCCCTCACCAGAGGGCGGTCGCCGGTCGCCCGCGCCCTGGTCCGCCGGCGCCGGGACGGGGACCGCGGCGGGCCGCAGGAATCCGAGGGACTGGGCGGCGTGCGCGGCCCTGACCGGCAGGGCGGTGTCGCCGAGCGGCCGGGACCAGATCTCCCGCCCGAGGCGGTCGAGTTCGGCACGGGTCCGCTGCTCGGGCGCCAACTCCTGCGTACGGGCGCGGAATTCGGCGACCACGGCGGCGACCGTGGCGCGTACCGCGTCCGGGGCGGGCAGCCCGGGCTCCGGCCGCCAGCCGCCGCGCGGCGGCATGACCCCGGCCCAGGGCGGCCCGGTGACGGCGCCGGGCACGGTGGCGGTGGCCGCCGGCTCCTCGATGGACTCCAGGAGTTCGCCCGCGGAGACGGTCACGTCGAGGGTGACGTCGAGACCGTGCTCGTAGGGCTTGGCCAGCCGGGCGGTGCGGATCGCGAGGACCTCGAACGACGGGGGCCGGCCGAAGACCGCGAGGGTGGTGCCGCGCGCCTGGAGGCGCACCGCGGCGGCACGGTCGTAGTGGACCAGCCGGGCGAGGAAGGCGCCGAGATCGGCGGCCTCCCCCGCGTCGGCGAGGTGCAGGACGGTCATGCCGCGACGGCCTCGTCCTCGTCGTCCCGGTAGGACTCCAGGAAGTCGCGCTCCTCGGCGGTGATCCGGCGCGGGCGCTGCCGCTCGAAGTCGAACGGCACGATCACCGTCGAGGCCGTGACGTAGACCTGGTCCGGGTCCTTCACCTCGTAGGCGATGGTGAAGGACGCGGCCCTGATCTGCGTGACCCACAGCTCGATGTCCACCGGGGTGTGCCGGTGGACCAACTGCCGCTTGTAGTCGATCTCGTGACGCGCCACCACGGACCCCTGCTTGAAGTCCTTCTCCGGACGGAACAGGAAGTCGATACGGGCTTCCTCCAGGTAGCGGAGGAACACCACGTTGTTGACGTGGCCGTACGCGTCCATGTCGGCCCAGCGCAGCGGGCAGCGGTAGATGTGGCGCAAGACCGATCAGCCCCGGGTCAGCTTCTTGTAGGTGGCACGGTGCGGGCGGGCCGCCTCCGCGCCGAGGCGCTCGATCTTGTTCTTCTCGTACGACTCGAAGTTGCCCTCGAACCAGAACCACTTGGAGTCACCCTCGTAGGCGAGGATGTGGGTCGCGACCCGGTCCAGGAACCAGCGGTCGTGGGAGACGACCACGGCCGCGCCCGGGAACTCCAGCAGCGCGTTCTCCAGGGAGGAGAGCGTCTCGACGTCGAGGTCGTTCGTCGGTTCGTCGAGGAGCAGCAGGTTGCCGCCCTGCTTGAGGGTGAGCGCCAGGTTCAGGCGGTTGCGCTCACCGCCGGACAGGACGCCGGCCGGCTTCTGCTGGTCGGGGCCCTTGAAGCCGAAGGCGGACACGTAGGCGCGGGAGGGCATCTCGACCTGGCCGACGTTGATGTAGTCCAGCTCGTCCGAGACGACGGCCCACAGCGTCTTCTTCGGGTCGATGTTCTCGCGGCTCTGGTCGACGTAGGAGATCTTGACGGTGTCGCCGACCTTGATCGAACCGGAGTCCGGGGTCTCCAGGCCCTGGATCATCTTGAAGAGCGTGGTCTTGCCGGCGCCGTTCGGGCCGATCACGCCGACGATGCCGTTGCGCGGGAGGGTGAAGCTCAGGTCGTCGATGAGGACCTTGTCGCCGAACGCCTTGGAGAGGTTGTTGACCTCGACGACGATGGAGCCCAGGCGCGGGCCCGGCGGGATCTGGATCTCCTCGAAGTCCAGCTTCCGCATCTTGTCGGCCTCGGCCGCCATCTCCTCGTAGCGCGCCAGACGCGCCTTGGACTTGGCCTGCCGCCCCTTGGCGTTGGACCGCACCCACTCCAGCTCTTCCTTGAGCCGCTTGGCGCGCTTGGCGTCCTTCTGGCCCTCGATCTTCAGGCGGGAGGCCTTGTTGTCGAGGTACGTCGAGTAGTTGCCCTCGTAGGGGATGGCGCGGCCGCGGTCCAGCTCCAGGATCCACTGGGCGACGTTGTCCAGGAAGTACCGGTCGTGGGTCACGGCGACGACGGTGCCGGGGTACTTGGCGAGGTGCTGTTCGAGCCACTGCACGGACTCGGCGTCCAGGTGGTTGGTGGGCTCGTCGAGGAGGAGCAGGTCGGGCGCCTCCAGGAGCAGCTTGCAGAGCGCGACGCGGCGGCGCTCACCACCGGAGAGGTTGGTGACGGGCCAGTCGCCGGGCGGGCAGCCCAGGGCGTCCATGGCCTGTTCGAGCTGGGTGTCCAGGTCCCACGCGTTGGCGTGGTCGAGGTCCTCCTGGAGCTTGCCCATCTCGTCCATCAGGGCGTCCGAGTAGTCGGTCGCCATCAGCTCGGCGACCTCGTTGAAGCGGCGCAGCTTGCCCATGATCTCGGCGGCGCCGTCCTGCACGTTCTCCAGGACCGTCTTCGACTCGTCGAGCGGGGGCTCCTGGAGCAGCATGCCGACGCTGTAGCCGGGCGACAGGAACGCGTCACCGTTGGAGGGCTGCTCGAGGCCCGCCATGATCTTGAGGACGGTGGACTTACCGGCACCGTTCGGACCGACCACACCGATCTTCGCACCCGGGAGGAAGCTCAGGGTGACGTCGTCGAGGATCACCTTGTCGCCGTGCGCCTTGCGCGCCTTGCGCATGGTGTAAATGAACTCAGCCAAGAGAAACCGTCCGGACGCTTGAAATCGGCAGTGGGCAGATACACCCCATCTTGCCTGACGGCCACCCCTGGACGGAAACCAGTCTCATCGGGGGGCTGTGACCTGGCCGTTCACTGTCCGTACCGGTAGCGGGACGGTCACGGCCCGTCCCGGCCCGGCCCCTCCCGCCCCTCGGCTCCGCCCGTCTCGTGCCGGGCCGGGCGCAGGAGGACACTTAAGGAAGAGGGTCTTCACGGGGCCGGGGGGACACGGCTGTGGAGGTGATCGCGATGACACGGACACAGGACCGGCCACGGACCACGGTGGGCTGGCACGTCGAGATGGAGTTCGAGGAGGACGAGCACCGCACGCGGGCCGCCGCCCTGCTGCGGCTCCCCGACGGCAGCGAGGTCCGCGCCCACGGGTACGCCAGCCGCCATCCGTCCGACGCGAACCAGCCCCGGGTCGGCGAGGAGGTCGCGGGCGGACGCGCGCTCAACGAGCTGGCCATGCGACTGCTGACCAAGGCGCACGACGAGATCGACGCCGCGTCGGGCAGGACGTCCCACGCTCTGCGGTGACGGGCGGAGGGCGGCTACGCGCTGCGGTGACCGGCGGGTGCGCGGTGCGGTGACCGGTCGGCGCCCTGGGGACGGCGGCTCGTTCGCGGCGGAGGCCGACTTTCCGCACGCGTCGAGGTGATCGCAAGACGCTATGACCCTGCGTTCGGTTCGCTCTCCCGAAATTTGGGGGACCGCGCCGCCGAACTCTCCGCCCGCTCCTCCTGGTTTCCCGGAAAACCGCCCTTGACCGGCGGCTCACACGTACGGAAGGAAGGCCGAGCGAGGCCGGGAGCCCGTGGCGCGGGAGAGGGCCGCCGAAGGGGCAGGTCCGCATTGGCCGAAAGATGGTGCGAACATACCCGCGGGCGGGATGTTTCACCGGTACACGATCGCGTCGAGGTTTCAGCGGTACGCGATGGTGTCGAGCAGGAAAGGCTGATGAGGATTGCGCCCGTTCGCGCTCAACTACGTACGCGCCGCTGTGGAATATCCAGCGGACGCTCCCTATGTCTATGATCCCGAACTCCAGCTGAACGTTCTTCAGGACGGACGCGCCGCCATCGACGATCACGATCTGCTCCGCGCCCTGGGGAACACCACGTCGACCGCGGGATCGAAGACCCATTTCGACGACTGACCGGGGCACGGCGTCCCATTCGGTGCGTCCGTTGGTTTCGGGCAGCCATTCACATCGCACACATGGAGGGGCTTGTGATCGACAGAAAGTGCAGACGTCCCGGTTGCCGGTTTCCCCGTGGCCGGACGATCGGACGCGTCGAACGCCTGAGGCCCTGTTGCTCCCCCGAGTGCCTGGAGTGGCTGCGGTGGGCCCGCGCGGTTTCCACCTGGGACGACGGGCCTGCCGCAGACGCCGAGGCGCGGGAACTCATCCGGATCTCCGACGCCCTGGACCGGCGGCGCCGCCCTGACGCCCCCATCCCCGAGTTCCCCGTCGACCCCCATCGAAGCTGGGCATACAGCGCTTCCATCACCGGCGGACAGCGATTCCGCACCGGTGCACAAGCCGAGCCTTCCTCGCGGACCTAGGTGCCGCTCCGGCCAAATCGCGCTCTTGATAGCAGTCAGATATGTGCCCGATGACACACGCACCGCAGTTGGGCTTTCCTTTCTAGCATCGCGAGTCCACTGCAGTCGCCACCGTTGCTTTGCATTCGACCCGCCGCATAGCGTTCCCGAATGCGCGTTTTACCTTCCTCACCAAGTCCCGCCGAGCAGCCGCACGTCAAGCTCGCCGCGGAGGTGATTGCCGACCTCGAAACCGTGGGAATCCCGGTATTTTTCCTCGCCGAGGACGATGACTACTCTCACATTGCCGGTGGTCTGGTCATTCGTCCCGACAGCCTCACCGAGGGCGTGTTCCTTTCCTGGCATGTTCCGGAGGAGAACCACCTGGTGTCGGTTCAGAGTGTGGAGTCGGCGAGGGCCTTCTCGGCCGCCGCGGCGATGACATCGGCCTCGGCGGGGATCTTGACCAGCTTCGGCTATCACGTGAAGGCCGAATTCGCCGACCCCGCCTTTCCCTACCCCGTCATCTACGTACGGCCGTAAGCGCAGCGTTCCGCGCCCTGCTCTCAGGGCTGCGTGCTCGCGGGGTCGTCGGCCCGCTCCGGCAGTTCGAGGTCCTCGACGCGCCGGGGAGCGTTGTTCCGTCGCGGAGCCTGACCTTCCGGTTCGGCCGCCGTCTCCGCGCCGGACTCGGTCGGCCGGACCCGCGGGGCCTCCAGGCCGACTTCGGTGAACGCGGCCTCGAAGACATCGGCCTCGTCCGGGGACACCTCCGGTACGGCGGGGGCGGGGGACGCGCCGGCCGGGGCGTCCCCCGCCCCAGCCGGGGCTTCTTCGCGTATCCCGGTCGTACGGGGGCCGCCGCGCCGCCGCTCGGCCAGCGCGTCAAGGAGCGTCTCCGCGGGGACGACGATGCTGACGGGGGCCGACGGGCTGAGGAAGTACAGGTCCCATTCGTCGTTCGTCCGGCGCAGCAGCTCCTCCACCGGCATCCGCACGTGCGGGTTCTCCTCCTCGTCGACCAGGACCGCGTCGGCGGAGACGGCCACCACATCGGAACCGTCGGGGGCGCGGACCAGCGCCGGTTCACCGTTCTCATCGACGAACACCAGGACGTCGGAGGCCGCGAGCTCGCGGGCCAGCGTGTCCTCGGTGATGTAACCCGTGGCCGCCAGTTGCACCGCCTCGTCCAGCGGGCCTATCGGCGGCGGCCAGCCCATCGCGGCGGGAGAAGGCTTGTAGTCCTCGTTGACCTCTCCCTCGACGATGTTGCCGTCCTCGTCGCTGCGCCAGACACCGCCGACGGCCCATTCAGGCGGCTCGCCGTCACCGTTCCACGCGGGGTCGATCATGCGTATCCAGTGGTCCGGAGCGATCTTGGCCGCGTCGAGAAGTTCCTGCGGCCACTCCTGCTCCTCACCGGGAGCATCACCCTCCGGGTGCTCCCGTTCGCCTTGCTCGCTCGCTTCGGCCGGGTCCGACTGCTGTTCGCTCACCGTGTTCGCTCCATTCGAAGAATCCGCCGCGGGCACTCAGAGGGACCCGTCCGTCGCGGGCAGACCGAGCCTGAAGGGAAGGCCCTCGCCGCCGACCAAGAGGAGGGCCGGACGTCCGGGCTCGCCATAGGTGGTGAGCGAGATACGTCCATCACCACCCTGCTCCCCGATGATAAAGCGAACACCCAACTCATGGGCCAATCTCATGGCAATGATGTGCCGCAGAGACGCGTCCCACTGCTGCTCCTCGCCACGCAGCAGCAACAACCGCACGTATTCCTCCTGTTGAAGGCCCCATTCGGTGACGGACAACTGACCACCCATCAGTTCTGCCTGGGTTCGCAGCGCGGTGGATACGTTTACGCCCAAACGCCGTGCCTCGTCCAGCGTCATCCGCAGTCCGCCGTCCATCTCGACCGCTCCCTGCGGGAGTTCGGCCGCGGCCGGGCTGTCTGTCAGCCAGTCCCGCAGGACGCGCGCCGGTGACCGCCCGCCGCTGTCGCCGCCTCCGGCGAGGGGCGCCAGTTCGGCGACGGCGGCCCGGACGTCGGGCGAACTCTCCAGCACCGTCGAGGCGGCCTCGGCGAAACCGGCGGCCGCCCCCGTCACCTCGCGCAGGCGGAACGCCGCTCCGTCGAGCCGCAGCACTCCGTCGCTGCCGGGGGCCGGCACTTCGGCCGGGCCGGCCGTGGCGTCCCGCGTGTCTCCTGGGCCCGCCTCACCGGCCAGGCCCTCCTCCAGGCGCGCGGCCGCGTCGAACCAGGCGGCGAGTTCCTTCTCGTCGGTAGGGGGCCCGTCTTCGGAAGGGGTTCCGTCTTCGGCGATGGTCCCGGGAGCGACGTCCTCCTCCGCGCCGGCATCCTCGCCGCCCGATGCACCCGATGCACCCGATGCACCCGATGAGACCGAGTAGCCCGACGAGATCGACGGGGGCAACGGGGGCAAGGGGGATGACGGGGTGGGTGAGGGGATCGGAGGCGGTGGGGGCGTCGGGCCGGAGGAGGGCTCGTCGGCGACGGACTCGGCGTCATCGGTGCTCATGTCCTCGGCGGAGACCGGGCGTTCCACCGCCGCCAGGTACTCGCCGCCACGTTCGTAGAGTGTGACGCTGTAGTGCGGTTCGCCCGTCGGCGCGTACGTGCTGAAGGAACCGTCCTCGTGGACCAGCGTCAGGGCGATCGTGGAGGAAAGGGCCGTCTGGCGGGCGGCGAGATCGACCGTCGCCGCGTCCCACGTCCGCGCCGTGATGAGCTGGGAGAGCAGCAGGGCCTCCTCGTTGTCGCGGTCTGTCGCGTACACCTCCGCCGGGAGACGTCCACCGCTGCGTTCCAGCTCGGCCGCCAGGTCCCCGTAGGTCATCGTGGCGGGGAGTGTCAGCCCGAGCCGACGGACCTCACCGGCGTCGAAGACGGCGTCGGGATCGAGCCGGGCGCTTCTGGGCAGCCTGCGTGCGGTCGCCGCGGCGGCGATGGTGACGGCGAGCCGGGGGCCGCCCGACGCGCCGGCCCGCGTCATGGCCACGGCCGGCCCCGGCGTTCCGCCGGCCACGACGGCGCCCGCGTCCCAGTCGTCCTCGTCCGACGCGGAGCCGGAAGGCTGTGTCGCGCTGATCGCCAGGGCCACGGCCGCGTAGAAGCGGTTCCCGTCGCCGTCGGCCTCGACGAGGTCGTAGGTGCGGCCATCGGGGCCGGTCAGCTCTCGGTGGCTGCGTACGGTCTCGAAGCGCTCCTCGTCCGGGCGGCCCGAGGGTCTCCAGGGCAGCTCCGCGTGGGCGGGCACGGTGCCGGGTGCGGTGACGGCCGGCCGGGGGCGCTCGTCGAGGTCGGGGGCGGGGTACGGGGCGACGCCGGGAAGGGCCTGGGGCGGCACTACCGGAGTTTTCCCCTTGCCCTTCACGTCGGCTCTGTCGTTGTGGAGTCCGGCCTCGCGGATGTCTTCGTCGAGCCGCGCGGGGTCGATGTCGCCGTGCAAGGCCACCCGGTAGTGCCGTTCGGCGTGGTCCAGGTACAGCACGACGGGGGCGGTCACCGGCGAGGTGTGGCCGGCCGGGTGGAAGGTCTGGAAAGTTCCGTCGTTGTCCACCACGGTGAGGCCGATACCGAGCACGCGCGCCGCGAGAGCGGGCAGCAGGTCCGCGGCCCCGGTGTCCCAACCCGTGTCACGGGGGGCGTCGGGCGCCCGCAGGATCTGCTCGACGGCCAGGTCGAGGCGCTGGCGCCGGGTGAGCGCCACCGCGGAGGACAGGACACCCAGCGCGGTGTACTCGCTCTCCGCCGCGGGTTGTGTGCTGAGGTCGATCTCCGCGGTGTCGAGGTCCTCTCCCGTGAAGGTGTCCGTCTCGTCCGGGGCGAGGGCGTCCAGGAGGTCCTCGTTGCCCGGGTCGGCGAGCTGGTCCGCGAAGTCGAAGCGCAGGGCGTCCGGGCCGGGCAGCCGTGCGGCCATCTCGGGGTCGTGCTGCTGCAGGCCGGCCAACAGCGCGTGGTAGAAGCCGTTTCCGTCCCTGGGGACGTCGAAGACCGTGTACCTCTCGCCGGCCGGCGAGAGCAGGGTCAGCAGGCCTGCCGCGTTGGGGGAGGCGGTGAACCGCTCGGGGGCGGCCTCCGGCGCCGGCTCGACAAAGGTCACGGCGGCGGGACGGGGCGTGGTGCCGAGCTGGGCGCGCCCAGCCGCGGTGGCGTTGAGGAAGTGCCAGCGCGTGAGCCGCTCCGCTGCCGCGCGGACGCGGTGGTGTTCGGCGGCGAGGCTCTCCGCCTTCGCCAGCAGGGGAGCGAGCCCCTCACGGTGGGCTGCCAGCTCGTTCCTGGCGGCGGCGAACTCGTTGTTCGCCCGCCGCAGTTCGCCACGCGCCCGAGCGCGCGCGGCGGAGTCGATCAGCCCGCTCGGCTCGCTGCCCCTGTAGGCGGGGCCGGTACGGTTTCCGCTTTCCGGGCCCATGCTGTCCCAGGCGGCCTGCGCCCGCTCCTGGTCCCCGCGGGCCGCTTCCAAGCGCCTCAGCGGCTCCGCGCCGACCGCCCTGCGGGCCTTCCAGTACGCGTTGTCGGCGGCGATCCAGGCCTCGGCTGAAGCCGTCACCGCGTCCCAGGCCGAGGAGACCTCGGGGGGATGATTCTCGTCGTTGATCAGGCCCAGTTCCCGGCCGACGATCTCGTTGACCCACACCAGCAGGGTGGCCTGAGTGCCGTACGCCCTCGGACCCGCGTTGCCCACCCGCCCGTTGGCACCGAGGACCTGAAGAGGGGAGATGAGGGCGCGGCCGACCGTGCTGTCCTTGAAGCTGCGCCGGACCTGGGCCACCGCGAGCCAGTCCGCGGGCACGGCGAAGAGGAAGCCGCGACCCGGAGGGACATCCGCGGTGCCCACGCCGCGCCAGGCGACGTTCTCGGATCCGGCGGGGAGCATGTCGAAGCCGCCGGCGTTGGGGCCGGAGACCGGGCCGCTCGGGAACAGGCCACCGGCCGGCGTCGCGACGCTGCTCTGTGCTCCGGCCGTCGAACTCGTCGCCTCGGTGCTGCCGGTGTCGGCCTGCTCCCAAACCTGTGCGCGGCGCTGGCTTGTTACGCGGAAACCGTCAGTGACGGTCAGCATCGTCGCCTGGTCCAGGTGAGGACGCGCGTGCAGCGTCACTTCGCCCTGGGCGCCGCCGATGGTGGTGTCCTCGATCAGGTCGGGCAGCCGGTGACCATCGCGGGCCAGGGCACGCGGGGCGAAGGCGGCCAGGGAGGTGCTCTGGGTGGCGTCGCGCAGTGCGCTGTCACCGCCGGTCCCGGCAGCCGTGAGACCTGTCTTGTCGATCCATTCGGGGGTGCCGGTGCTCGTTTCCCTGAAGCCGATGTCGTAGGCGCGGGCGACGGCACGGCGCGAGGCGTCCTGGATCTGCTGGGCCCCGGCCACGTCGACGACGGCGAACCCGTCCGACGGCACATCGAGGACGCCTTGACCGCCGTCGGCCAGCTTCACCGTGCGCCAGTCCGTGGTCGGAGTGAAGGCGGGCAGTGCGGCCGGCACGACGGTACCCGGCGCGGGCAGTGTGGGAGGCCGGTCCAGCAGGGAGGCGGTGGAGGCACCCGCCACGGGGCGGTTGAGGGCGAGGGCGCTGTGTGTCACCAGTTCGCCGACGTCGCCCTCGACGGTCACAGGCACGCGTCCGCGGAACGCCGCCAGGAACCCCCGGCCGGTACCCCGGTGGAGCTGTGTCCGGTCCTCGTCGCCGGAGGACGCCGAAGCGCCGGACCCGTCGGACATCTCGGACGGGGCGGATACTTCGGTTGTGACGGAGGCTTCGGACGGGTAACCCGCGGGCAGCGCGGCGGCCGCGATGAGGTCGTCGGTGTCGTCGCCCTCGATCTCGCCCAGGACGCGGCCCTCGGACGTGGCCTCGCCGCGCAGGAACCGCTGGAAGCGACTGGGCCGGCCGGCCGGCCTCGTGGGGTCCCCGTCGGGATCGGCGCTGTCGACCTCCAGGGAGATCTTCAGCCGGTAGGGGGTGCTGTGCTGGGCATAAGCGCCTCGCAGCGAGACCGTCGCCACGTGCTGGACGGTCTCTCCCTCGAAGTCGGTCCGAGTGGTGGCGCCGGCGCCGGTCGACGTGTAAGCGGCGCCCAGGTCGTTTTCCCCGCCCCCTTCCAGCGCCCCTCGCTGGGAGATGGTCACGCCGACCTGGTTTCCGGAGGTCCGGATGACACCCTGGGCGTCGGTCTCCTTCGCGGTGAGGTCGTCGATCAGCAAGACCCCGTGATCAAGTTTTTCGAACGTGGGGCTGCCGGCGATGAGTTCGACCTTCACACGGACCTGTCTGCCGCCCACCCGGACGGTGTCCCATCCCCAGCGGCCGATCCGGGCCGACAGGGAGACGCCGGTGCCGGACTCCATGTCACCGCGCAGACTGCGGGTGACACGGCCGGACACCAGCCGACGCACGGCGTCACGGTCGGACTGACGGGTGAACAGCGCCCGCAATTGCTGCTCGAAGCGCTCCAGCACCGCGCTGGAGTCCAAGGAGTTGACGACGAATCTGCCGAACCTGCGTCCGTCCAGCCAGGATGAAGGCAGCCACACCTCGTCGGTGTAGCGCGGTATCGGGCCGAGATCGTCCCGGATGAAGCCGAGATCGTAGGCGCTCTTCTCCGCGACGGTGCCGGTCCAGCCGGCCGGCACCGTGACCTCGTAGCCGGCGGAGTCCGCCAGCCTGCCGGGGATGTAGGACGCGTCCACGGCGGAGAGGGTGCCCAGGAGCGTCGTGGCGGCGGCGATCTCATGTGTGGCGTCGGCGGTGACCAGCAGACGGTTGCCCATCTCCGCGCGCAAGGACGTGGCCGAGGCGGTCATCGTCACGAAGTTCACATGGCTCATGGCCCAGTGGTACGGCGCTCCGTTCATGCCGTAGAGGCCAGACCCGCCGGTCCCGATGGTGTTGGCCATGGCGGCCGTGCCGGACAAGCCGGCGGTGAAGGTCCTCGCGGCGGCGCGGCGACCGCCGAACTGCAGCGAGAGCAGCGGGCCTTGAACCGATTCTGAGTAGTGGGCCGGGGCGGTGACCCGCATGTTGGCCAGCGACAGCCTGTGCAGCATCACACCTCCCCTGTTCAGGTAGGGCCCGGCCGCCCACAGGCCGTCCGCCCGATACCCGGCGGGGCTCATGCTCTGGTCGATGTTCGAAGTGATGTAGGGGGCTTTGAACAGGGCCAGGGCGGCATCGTGCCCCGGGGCCCCGTCCAGCGTGAAGTGCCAGGAGCCATGCGAGGCCTCGGACAGGGCCCTCCGCGCGGCCTCAACCAGCTCGGAGCGGGCGGTGAGGGTGATGGTCTGCATGCCGTGCCGGGCCAGGTTGGGGGCCGGCTTGCCGATGCTGCCCGTGGGGCGGGCGGCCGAGCGGCGGAACGTGTCGGCCGGCAGGAGCTGCCGTACGTTGATGTTCCGGGCGGAGTTCCGGTAGGGGTTGCCGGGCCCGTCGGGGTCGGCCAGGGCGGCGTGCTCGGCCGTGGCGCTCAGCAGCACGCGGCCGAGGACAGCGTGCCCGGTGCTGACGAGAGCGGGAGGGGCGGTGGCCGTGGCAGTCGTCGACTGGCCGTCTCCACCGGCGACCCGGTGCAGGGCGAGCCGGTCCGAGTTCTGGGTGCGGACAAGGAGCTGGGTACCCAGCAGGCCACCGGAGAGCAGGCCGCGCAACAGGGCCGGCAGGCGCCAGTAGCCGCCCCGGCTGACCGTCAGCGACACCTGGTAGCTGAACAAGTTCGGCGGCCTGGTGGAGTTCGCTTCGACGTCCACACCGGCGACCGGTCCCAGGACGTTGCGCCGCTGCCGCTGAATGCCGCCGATGACACCACCGTTGAGGCCACCGAAGTTCCTGGTCGCCCCGTCCGCCGTCTTGTCCGTGTCACGGAACTGCACTCCGGCCTCGAAGCCCCCTTCGTTGGTGTGCGTGACCTGGGACTGTGAGCCGAGCTGCTCGTCACCGGCGATCGCGAACTCCACTACGTGCCCGGCCTGAGTGCCTTCGTAGCGACGGCCGGTGAGTTCGGCGTCCACCCACAGATAGCGGTAGCCGCGCTTGAACCGGGACTTCTCGCGCAGGGCGATGCGCAGCCCCGTACTCAGCATGGTTTCCAGGCCCATGGTGGCGCCGGCCTCGCTCAGGGTGCGCTGGATCTCCATGACGTTGGCAGTGACGAGGTCGAAGTGCTCCTTGTTGCGCCAGCGGGGATTGTCCGGCCCGAGGTCGCTGAGCGGCACGACAAGATCGGGGTACTCACGTGCGGCGGCGGCCAGGACGAGGTCGGTGACCCGCTCCAGCCAGGTCTCCTCAGGGCTGCCGACTCGACGCCTGCTGTAGTCGCCGTTGCCGAAGTAGAACTTCTCCACCCGGGTCAGGCCCAGCGTCGTGGGGTGGTCCTGAGTCAGATAGGGCGGGGCGTAGGGCTCCGGGGCGCCGGAGCGGTTGCGGGTCTGGCTGCCGTCGTCCCAGCCCGCGAGCCGCCTGGCCTCGACCCTGGAGAGCCGCTCGAGCGCCCATGTGGTGAAGAGTGCCGGAGTGTAGGGGGGATGCTGCCCGTCGGCACCCACGGGCAGGGTCCGGTCCCGGCCGCTGCGCTGCACGGAGACCGTCTTCTGAACCAGGTACAGGGCGGTGCCGTCACGCGGCATCAGGTCGGCCATGGTCTGCGCGGACGCCGAGCCACCGGCCGCGGTGACACGGCTGCTCTGGTGTCCGGCGCGGGCGACGGCGGCCAGGATGACGCGCAGGTCGATGCCGCCCGGCAGGAAGTCGTCGAGGAAGAAGGACGGCCCCAAGGCCGCGGAGAACTCCTGCACGCTGCTCTTGGTGAGCTGCCGCTGACCGCCCGACACGGACATCCCGGCGCCCTGCTTGAGGCGGTTGACGACGGAGTCGGTCAGCAGCATCCCGCGCCGGGAGACCGCCGAGACGGAGAACAGGCCGAGCGGCTTGTCCTTCTTCCTGCCGCCGAAGAGGGGTTCGGTCAGCACCCGGCCCGCGGAGAGACGGAGCGCGATCCGCTCGAAGTTGTCCGCGGAGAAGAACGTGTCGAGATAGGTGTGCAGGGGCGTTCCCTCGGCGGCACCGACCTCGGCGACGGCCCAGTCCCGTACCTGGCTGAGCGGGCCGAAGCGTTCCGTGACGCCAAGCCTGACGTCCGGGCGCGAGAAGAAGGTGATCTCCCGCGGAACGCGGCTCTTGGGCGCCTCCTCCTTGTCGTCCTCGGTGAGACGCGTGAGGAGGCCGTTGCGCAGCCCGAAGGCGTCCCCCGCCCTGCTGGTCCCGTCGGTGTCGAGGATCTCCGCCTCCACCCACACGTGGTCGACGTGGGCCGGAGTGTCCTTGCGTACCCGGCTCTCCGACACGCCGCTGACTTGTGAGGTCAGCCGGTAGGTGAGGGCCCGCTGCTGCCCCATCCGCATCCCCACGCGGGCGAACAACCAGGCCGGCAGCAGCAGCGGGAACAGCGGGAGAAGGACGTTCGCGTTGCGGGCGGTGTTGACCCGGGTCACCGGCCCCATGGTCTCCACGTCCTTCCAGCCGCCGCCGAGCCGCGCGCCTACGCCGTCGGGGTCGTCGAACTTCTCTCCCATGCCCATGGGCCGCAGCCGGACCTTGAGCCGCCGGGTCGCCCTGCCCTCGGCCGCGTAGGTGATCTCGCGCCCTTCGCGCAGCAGGCCTTCGGCGTCTTCCCGGAGCAGGTGTCCCAACCGCTCGCGCAGCCGGGCCGCCTCGTCGGCCGCTGTGGACTGCCGGGGGCGCGATCCGGTCTGTGCCTGGACGAAGCCAAGGATCTCGTCGGTGATCAGGGACGCGCCCCGCACGGAGGAGGCGTGCAGGCCGAGACCCCACACCTGGTCCTCGACACCGCCGACACCACCGCGGGGCATCAGGTGACGGACCACCTCACCGAGGACCCGCCTGCGGGCGCCGTCGGAGAAGGTCACTTCGCGGGGTCGGCTGCCGGGTGCTCGCAGGGCCCGGTCGACGCGCGGCGGTCGACGCCGGTCCAGTGCGTTGGTCAGTGCCTCCGGCCAGAGCGGCGGCTGCGCGGACAGCTCGCTCAACGAGCGGTCGAGGGCGGACCCCGTCTTAACAGGGGATCCGGACGGCGGTCGCTGCCATGTACGCCTGCGGGCCGGGTCCCTGCCCGTGATCGGCAGGGAGATGGGGTTGTCCCCGCGCTGGATGCCGCTCGCACCGCCGGCCACCGAGGCCTGCATCAGGGACTCACTAAGGCCCCCGATGGCCGGGCGGGGCAGCGACAGGGTGACGGAGGCGTCGCCCGGAATGAGTTCGCCCGTGTCCGGGTGGGCGACGGCCCAGTCGTGGGTCAGGTCGCGGGCAGGATCGGAGGGGACGGACCACAGTTCCTTGACCGTGGGGGATCCCGGCCTGTCGAACAGCGCGGCCAGTCCGGCAGTGATGATTGTGCGCCGGCCGGTCCGCAGGGCGACCTCGCCCTCGGGGGGCTTCGGCCGCTGGACCGTTCGCCAGGGGCCCTCGACGAGGAGGAGCACATCGACGGCTTCCGCCACGGTGTCGAGCACCGGGTCGAAGGACAGCAGTACGCCCAGTTCCGCGTAACTCACCGGATACGTCCCGGAGGGAAGGCTGAACCAGACGGCGTCCGGCCCGTTCTCCCGCACCTCGACCACGTAGGGGACCTGGCTCCAGGGAGCGTTCATGCTCCGGGGACCCTGTGGAGCACCGGGCCACACTACTTGGGACGCGTCGACGGGGTAGGGGGCCGCCGAAGGTTCCTTCCAGTTCCTGCCGATCTCCTTCCCGTTGATCACTCCGGTCGTGGCCGTGGTGTCGGCGAAGGCACCCAGCGTCTCCAAATGGAACGCGGCCAGCTGGTACCTCTCGTACGGATCACGACCGGCCGCGATCGCCCGGGTCGCGAGGTCCAGCAACCGATCACGAACGTCGGCGAAGGACTCCCCCGCCGACAGGTGCAGCGCCTCCTGAGCCGTCGCGTCCTTCTCGCCGTCCCCGATCCCCTCGATCCACAGCCCGGCACGGACACCCGCCCACAGAACACGCATCGTCTCCGTACCCGTGACCGAAGCCCCCGCCGGCAACCCCAGCACATCACGCACATGCTGGTGCAGTGCCTTCTCCCCGAAGGCACGCAGCGCGGTCAGCTCCGCCGACACCCGCGTCAGCTCCGGCAGACCCAGGAAAGACCGCAGCGTCGTACCCACCAGCCGGGCACGCGCCGTCGCCAGCACATCCCGGTAAACAGCCTCATCCACACGCCCGTTGAGAGCGGCCCCCCCAAGCGTGAACGCGGCCACATCCAGCAGATCCAGCGCGAACGGCCCCAGATGCCTCAGCTCCGGATCCGCACTACGCATCCTCTCCAACGCACCGATACCCGCCAGCAGATCACCGAACTCCGCAGCACCATCGATCTCCGGACCGAACCGCATACGCAGAGCACGCACCAGGCGCAACGTAGTCGCCCGCACACCCTCCGAAGCACCAACACCCGCACGCAACAGACCCGCCCCCCGGGCCAACACAGCAAGATCACCGTCCAAAGGCTCGGGCATGACCTTCAGAAGCGCCCCCCGATCGCCATAACGGGACGCCATAATCGAGTACAGGAACTTCCGCAGCCGGCCTGGGACCGGGGCAAGGGGCTGGCCCACCTGGACCGCCTGCCCCACGACGCGGTCGGCGCCGACCGCGAACCGGCGGGTGACGTTGGCGTGCTCCTGGGCCGCCGAGATCACACCCAGCGGATCCGGCACGAACGGACCGCGGCCCCTGACAGGGTAGAAACGCCCGCGATCTTGCGGGGCCACCTTGGCGAAGGCCCAGCACGCGAAGAACCCGGTGCCCTCACCCGGCGGACGGCTGACGAAACTGGGACGGCGCAGGTGATACCGCCCCAGCTCCGCACCACTCACCCCGACGTCACTCCCGTCCTCCAGAGGAACGTCGAAGCGCCCCGGAGCGGCGTGGCTGCTCCACCAGTAAGTGATGGCCGCGTCGTCGGGAACCGTCTGGGGGGCGCGATAAGCACCGTCCGCGTCTTCCAGGTGGTAGAGGGTCAAGCCCCGCAGGCCCCGGTGAGCCTCTCCCCGGAGCCCCATCTCCTCCTGACGATGCGCGGAGCGGCCCATCAGATTGTAGGCCGCATCGACGGTCGCCTCGGTGACCAGGTTCCTCTCCCACTCGGGGACGTCGACGGCGGAGGCCACCATTTGACCGGGCTCGGCGGGGAACCACTCACCCATCCCCCGGTCCTCAAGCATCAGCTCCCGAACGGCGACCGGCTCGGACGATCCGGGAGGGAGCAGGAAGAAGAGGTTGCTGCTGGTCGCCCAGCCCGAGCGCTGGGCTCTGTCGGCGAACTCCCTGGGAAATTCCATGTGCCCGCGGCCGAGCCGAGGGACCATGAACACAAAGCCGCCACTCCGCGGTGAGGACGTGAACAGCACATCGAGTTGCATGAGTTCGTGGAACACATCGGCGGCTATGGAGCGATAGCGGTTACGAGTTATGCGAACACTGAGGGTCGTGCCCGAAGGGTGTCCGCCCGCCGCGATGGCGAAAGGCTTGCGCTGTCCCCGCAGGCTCCACGGCGCACGGTAGAAACGGTCGGCGCGCAGATTCCACACGCCGTTCACCTGCTCCGCCAGGGCGACCCGATCCAGGTCGAGTCCCTGGCCGGGCAGGCCGATCCAGTCCCGTCCGAGAACGGCGTTGTCGGACGCCGCCCGCACCACGGAGTCCTCACCCAGCGCACCGGCGAACTGCAAATAGCGCGCCGTCAGTTGCGGCAGGCTCGTCGCACGCCGGGCGTCAGCGCTGCGCGCCAGCTCGATCAGCTCCCGCCAGTCCGCGGGAGTGACCCGCGCCCCCGGCCGCAGGGCCAGAACTTGCCGCGCCGCGATGGCGTCGAGCCCTGTCGATCCGATGTGGGTGCCAAGGAAGCCCCGCAGCCAGCGCAACCCCTCCAGTCGAGCGGTGTACTGCGGTTGTTGGGGCGCGTCCGCGCCAAAGGTACCGCGCAGGAGGTCGTACAGCCTCTGGTCACCGCCAACCGGAGTTCCGCCCGACTGCGTGGACGGCTGCCCCGGTCCCACCGGTGCGTGACTGAGGCCGGGGACCTGACTGAAGGGGGCCGACTGGGGAAGCAGCCGCCGGGCGGGCGCGCCACTCTGGATCAGCCCCGCCCGCTGCACGGCAAGGCTCCGGGTCAGGGCACTTCCCCCGGCCGGAACCATGCTCTGGGCTCGGGTACCGCCTCTCACCGGGACCAGACTCCGGGCCAGGGCGCTGTCCGTCGCCGGGGCCTGTGCCGGTGCCGGAACCGCTTCCGCGGCGGAACGGGCGATGTGGCGCAGGCGCAACGGTGCCGGAGTGAGCGCCGAACGCCGGGCCCGCTCCTCTCTCACATCGAGGGTCACGTACGCCTGATTGTGGTCGGCGGTGACCTCTCCGGGGGCGGCGGTGACCCATACGCCGCGGGCGAGGCCCTGTTCGAGAGCGGAGCGAAGCGTTTCGACCGTGCCGAGGGGATCACTCGTCGGAGGCTCGGAAATGACGACGGCCACGGTGTGCCGCTTGGCCAGGGTCTCCATGGCGGCCAGGGCGGGGTCGAAACGGAGCATTTCGGCCAGGTGTCCGTGGGGAGCGGTCACCGGCATTCCCCCCGGCATGACCAGCCGGACGTGGGTTGTCGTCAGCGCCCGGAGCCAGACCACGAACGCGGGGCTGGTCCCATGACCAGGCCACCGGGGATCCTGCCGGACGACGCCGCCGTCTTCTTCCACGACACGGACCTGAGTGTCGTCGAGGGGCAGGACGACGGGAGTGCCGGTGGCCAGGTTGCGGCCGCCGAACGGTGAGGCGGCGCCGGGTATAAGGGTCCGCCCGTCGTACGCCTGCCACAGTTCCAGGTGGAACGCGCCGAGGACGTTGGGGTCCGTCAGGTCCCGGCCGGCCGCCGCCGCTTGCAGGGCGACCTGGTACAGGGTGTCGAGGATGGACGCGTCGACGTCCAGGCCGTCCAGGTGCAGGACTTCGTCGGCGAGCGCGAGGAGCGTGTCCTCGTCCTGGGAGGCGAGCCATTCCGCCGTCCGGACCGCGGCCCACAGCAGGCGGGAGCGTTCGGCGGGGCCGACCGGGGCGGTGCCGTCGAGACGCAGGGCGAAACGGGTGACGTGATCGACCGTGTCGGGGGCGGCGTGGATGCCGCCGCTCCAGTCGTCGAGCCGGCGCAGGGCGGCCCACAGGTGCGGCAGCGGTGTGAAGTCGGCGAGGGCGGGGGCCGCTTCGTCCAGGAGCCGTGCCGACAGCTCGGCGCCCCGGGCGGCGTGCAGTACGGCGCGGACGTGTCCCGCGGAGGGGACCCGGCCGCCGGTGCCTGCCGCGTACGACCCGGCCACCCGGTGCAGCAGGTCGGCCGTGAACGGTCCGAAGACCCGCAGGTCCCGGTCGCCGAGCCACATGCGGTGCAGTGCCGCGAGGCCGGCCAGAAGGTCGAGGTACTCCGGGTCCGCCGCGACGGCGTGGCCCAGGGCAAGGCGCAGGGCGCGGACCAGGCGGAGCTGGGTGGACACGGTCTCCTCGGACACCGGTCCGGTTCCCCGATGCAGGTCCGACTCCCGCGCCAGGCGCGCGAGTTCGGTGGTTCCGGGCTCCGGCGAGAAGCGGAGCTGACGACGGTGTTCGCCTCGTGCGCCGTCGGTGATCAGTATGGCCTGCGGGGACCATCCCCTGCGCCGCTTGACGACGACCGGTGCCTCGCTGGCCGAGGTTTCCAGACCCAGCCGGTTGGCCACGAGCTGGGCCTTGGACAGCTGGGCGAGCGGGTCGGCCACGAAGGGGGGCGGGCCGGCCCGCCAGAGCTGCTCGGCCAGCCGCAGCTCCTGGCCGCCGGGCACGGCGCCGAAGCACGAGAGGAGATGGAGCCGGGTGTTCGCCGGCAGCGGGCCCACCTGGGCCAGTTGCTCGTCCACCCAGGCGGCGAACTCCGGGGCACGGCGCACCCGCTGTCGCCCGGACGCGCCGGAGGCCAGCAGGGCGACGCCGGGCAGGCCGTGGGCCCAGATGACGACACGGGGGGTGGTGCCGTCGAACTCGTCCCATTCCGGGGTCGTGAGGACACCGCCGTAGACATGGCCCGAGGCCATGGTGCGGTCGCCCACGCCCCGACGGACGACCTCGGCCTCGTCCGGACGGGCCGAGATGAGCCCCAGGTTCCGGCCGTCCGGGGTCGTGTACAGCATGGTGACCACGCCATCGCCCGCACCGGCGGACCGCGCGCGGGGAGCCGCCTTGCCCCAGCCCGGCCGGTGGTCCTGCTCGGAGACCAGGTAGAGGCCCGCGTAGCCGGGGCGGTGGCCGGGTCCGTACACCAGCTCGTCGCGGGTCCACCACACGTCCTGCCCGACCCGGTCCGCCACCGCCTGGGGGCGGGTGCCGCGTGAGAGCAGCATCGCCACAGGGCGCGGTCGTAGCGTGAACTGGCTGTCGAGCAGGATGAGTTCGGCCAGCACGTCCCACCGGACGTGGTGCTCGGACCTGCCGGCCGCCGACACGACCACGGACCGCCCGTCGGGCCCCAGGCGGGTCGCGACGACGTACGAGTCCCGCGGCCACGGCGCGGCGGCGGAGCCCGGTGCGCGGGTGCGCGCACCGCCCGGCTGATCGATGACCAGGCCGTAGCGGTGGGCGTCCGGGCCGTGGCCCTCACCCCAGGCGAGCCAGGTCCTTCCCGACGTGCCGCCCGAAGCGCCGTTCGGCGGCTTCGGGAACACGCTGTGATCGGAGAGCACACCGATCGCCTTGAGGTGGAGCGCGGCGAGCCCGGGCAGGCTGCGGGCGGTCACGGCGGCCGGACTCAGCGCCAGGTCGAAGAGCGCCCTGCGGTGCTCCTCGCTCACCGCCGTGTCGGACGGCAGGGAGAGCAGGCGGCGGGCCAGTACGTCGGTGTCGAACGGATGGCTCTGCAGCTCGGGGTCGCGGAAGCGGAGGAGGTCCAGGGTCTCGACGGCGTTCAGCAGCGGCATGTGGTCGGGACGGCTCGCGGCGTCGCTGCCGTACACCGCCTCGATGATGTCGTCGTAGGAGGTGAAGCGGTCGGCGGGCGGGATGGCCGGCGGTGTCGGCACGTCGGGCCCCGGCCCTCGGTGGAGTGAGTGCAGGCTCTGCGCGAGGGCGCTGTCCGACGCGGGGGTGGCGTCGTTGTCCGGCGCGGCGTGCGCGTCGGCGTGTTCGGCCAGGGGTTCGGCCGAGCCGCCGGCCGCCGCCCGGGCGACGGCCGGCGCGGCGGTTCCAGCGGTTGAGGGGGAACGGTAGGTGAGCGTGGTCCACAGCTCCCTGAGGAGCGACTGCGGGGTCTCGGGGGTTACGGTGATCAGTACCCGGCCGTCCTCCTCCAGCAGATCGGCCGGCCCCTTGGCCAGATGGGTCGTGATGCCGAGGGCCTGCGTGACCGGCCGGGCCGACGGCTCGCCGCCCGGCACAGCCGGGGTGGCGCCGGAGGAGACGACGAGAGCCAGCTCGACACCATCGCGCCGCCGGGACGCCAACGAGCTGTCCCACAAGAGGAGTTCGGCCACCTCGGCGTAGGGCACCGGGACCGGCCTGGGCAGGTTGGGAAGGGTCATGCGTACGCGGTCCGCTCCCGCGGCTTCGGCGAAGAGGGCGTAGACATGCTTGCCCCAGGGCGCGCGGCGCAGCGGGAGGATCGGGTACTGCGCCCTCATGTGCCGTGGCGGCTGCAGGTCGGAGAAGTCGGCGAGGGCGGTGATCTCCCGGCCGGTGCGCCAGTTGCGGCCGGCGGCGGAGCCGTCGGCCTCCCGCAGGCCGGTGGTGGTGTCGAGTGCTCCGGCCAGCAGCAGGTGGAAGGCGGCGACCGCCGTCCGGTCCGTCAGGTCCCGTCCGGCTGCGGCGGCCCGCACGAGCACGTGCCGCGTCTCTTCCATGACGGCCGGGTCGGGTCGCGTGCCGCCGGGGGGCGCGACCGTGGTGCCCGGCGCCAGGTGCAGGATCGTAGCGGCGGCATCCACCAGGTCCGGCGTGGTTGCCTCCCATCGCAGCATGGCGACCGTGGCCCACAGGGCCCTGGCGTGGTCGTGGACCGACACGGCGGCTGTGGGCTCAAGGCGCAGCAGATCACGTACGACGGAGTCCCGGCGTGATCCGCGTTCCGGTGTGGACAGGAGCTGTTCCCGCTCGCCCAGCCATTCTCGCGCGCGGTCCACCTGGGACAGGTCGAGCAGGTCACCGAGCGACGCGGCCTCCGCACGCCGCGCGAGGAGGGCACGGGCATCGGCGAGCAGCCGCCGGAACGCCTCCTGCCGAGAGGTGCCGGCGGGGAGGGCGGCCTCGTGGGTCTCGACGTCCGCTCCGAAGACCTGCCGCAGGAGTGCGACCGGTTCGGGTTGCGGCGGTGCGGCGGGGGCGGGCGGGGCGAGGTGCGCGCTCCAGCCTTCGGGGCTTTCGAACGGGGTGGCGGACCGCTGAAGCCAGGACAGCCCCGGGATGGGCACCTCGGGGTGCTCTTCCACCTCCAGCGTGCCGTCGTCCTGGTGCCACAGGGCCCGGAAGCCCTCGTACATGTCGTTGTCGGCCCGTGTGCCGGTGAGCGGGTTGACCGCCTCGTACGCCTCGCCGCCTGGCCGGCTGCCGTAGAGCCGTTCCAGCAGGGGCAGCAAGGCGGGTTCATGCGTGCGGGCCCAGTCCGCGCCGTTGTTGCGGGGAGCGTGCGTGTGACCGTCGAGACCGCTGTTGGTCCCCAGGTAGCTGTTGGTCAGTTGAGCGAAGTACTCGTACTCGTCGCGGGAGGAGTAGTTGGTGCCGGGGTGCCGGCCAGAGGGGTCGCGCAGGGGGCCGTCCGGCCAGGGCGCCTGGTCACCCTGGGCGAGGCGGGCCAGGTAGGCGTCGTGGACGAGTGCCTTCTCGGAGTCGGTGAGCGCGAACGCGTGGATGGCGTGGGCGAGTTCATGGGTCAGGTCGGAGTAGCCCTCGGCACGGGTCCCGGCGCCGGGCGTCTCGCTCGGCTCGCCGAGGAGGTTTTCCTCGCCGACCGCGACGCGGTGGCCCAGTTGCACCCCCCGCAGCGCGTCGGCGTGGCGCCCGCCGACGAGGGTGCCGCGCAGGGCGGCGAACGTGTCGAGGGAGGTCAGCGTCGTCGTCCGGGGGATGATGAAGAGCCGCGACCCTCCCCTGAGCAGCCGTACGGCGGTGTCCGGGTCGTGGAGCATCGGCGCGATCTGCGCCTGCGCCGCGTGGCGGGCCGTGACGGGCTGGTCGACCTCGTCGGGCACACGCACCAGCAGGCGGGCGGCGATGGGGACGAACTCCTCCGGCGGGAGGGCGTGGCGCAAACCGTCGATCAGGCCGGCGTCGGTGGCGAGGGCCTCCCGGTCGGCGGCCGACAGGGCGTCGAGGGCCTGAGCACGTTCCCGGACCGGCAGGGCGGGCAGGCGGGCGGCGGTCTCCCGGACGGCCTCGGAGACGGCGGGCGTGGTGAGAGGAGCGGGGGGAGGGGTGTGGCCGGTGGGCTCGCCGAGTCGGTCCAGGCCACTGTGGACGCGGGCCGCGTACTCGAAGAACGCCATCGTGAAGGGGGCGTCGGGGCCGAACCGGCCATCCCTCTTGAAAAGGGTGTACAACGCCCCCGCATCTTGGACGAGTTCGGTGTAGTCCGGCCGTTCGATGACGTCGGGTCCGAAGGCCAGACGCAGGGCGCGCAGCAGAAGCAGCGCGGTCTCGGCGTCCTCGTCGGAGGCCGGGGCGCCGGTGTCCGCGATCCCCATGAGCCCGGCCAGGTCGCCCAGTTCGTCACGTGTCGGCTCGGGCCGGAAGAGGTACTCCTGGGCGAGGGAGCGTCCGTCCGCCTGGGAGACGAGGAAGTGGTACCAGTGTTTGTTGCCCCGGTAGCCCTGGCCGATCACCCGGTCGGTCGCGTAGACGCTGTGCCGCGTCTCGTTGGCGATCGTCTGCCCTGTCTCGACGTGACGCAGCGGGTCGAGGACGTGGGGCAGCGGGCCTGCGTCCCACTGGATGCCCTGGGCGTGGGGGTCGTCGGACTTCATGGTGCCGCCGTAGCAGACGTTCAGGCCGATCAGGGCCCCCGGCGGCAGGGCGGCCACGCTGGGCCGGCGCTTGAGCATTCCGCCGTATTCCTCGGCGGTCAGGCGCTGGTGCCGCCCGTCCCTCCGGGCGACGTAGATCTCGGAGGGACGGCCGTGCGCGACGGTCCAGTACCGGACGTGACGGGCCCACTTCGACTCGGCCTGCGGTGTGATCTCCTCCCGGGTGACGTCGTCGATGTGGACGAAGTGGGTGCTGAGGTCCAGGTTTTGAAGCATCTGCTCGCCGTATGAGCTGTCGAGGAACGACGACCTGCCGATGGGCAGGCCGGTGGTCCTGCTCACGATGGTGTTGGTCCGCAGCTCACGCTCCCAGGCGGGCGCGGACGGGTCCGGCGGCCCGACGAGACCGGGGTCGGACGGGATCCATCGGACGGTCTTCCTGTCGGCGGCCGGAGCGATGCCGAACACGACCGGCGCGGCCGGCTCGACGCCCCAGAGCACGCGCCCGTCCGGGGCCCACACCCGGCGCTTGCTCTGGTCGGCCACGGCGCGCGGCAGCTCGAGTCCACGGGCTCCGGTCTGGGCGCCGACCAGCAGGATGTCGTGGTCGCCCGGACGCGAACGGACCTCGGGGTCGAGCGAGACCAGCGTGGCCAGCACGTCGGCGCGCGGGTAGCGGACGACGCGGTCGGCGCCGCGTACGACGAAGGAGGTCGCGGCGCCGTTGCCCTGCGTGACCACCGCGTAGGCGTGCTCGCTCCACGGCACGGACGTCTGCTCGCCGGTCACCGGGTCGACCGGGGTGAGGTCGATCCCGTTGGCCAGGTTCAGCCTGAGCCAGTCGCGGCCCTGCACACTGCCGTCGTCCGCCAGGATCCGCGTACTGGGGTGGTATGCGCCGGCTTCGCTGATCAGGAAACCGGCGGCCAGCCGGGCGAGGTCGCCGCGCATCCAGGCGGCGAGACCCGTCCAGTCGACGTCGTCGAGGAAGGCCTCCCGCTCGTCCTGGGTGACCTCCCGCCTCTCGGACAGCGAGAGCGTGCGCCGTACCAGAGCGTCGAAGTCGAAGGGCGCCGGACCCAGCACGGGGTCGGCGGCGCGCAGCGGCTCCAGCGTCCTGAGGAGGTCCATGAACTTCTGGTAGTCGGAGCTGTCCCGTATCGGTGGGCCGAAGACGCGGACGATCGCCTGGTCGAAGTCACTGTCCGGCGTGGTGGGGAGCGGCGCGGGGGCGCCGGCGTGCGGCGAGAGGTCCGTGGTGTCCGGGGCCGGCGAAGGCGCGCTGCCGGCCGGCGCGGACCGACGCTCCGCGCCCGAAGGAGCCGAGGTCCCGGACACGGCGGCCGTGCCGGAGCCGTCGTGCCGGGCGGGGCGGACGGAAGGACCGGGCAGCGCACGGGAGAAGAGAAGCAGCGCGCTGTTCGGCCGCGGCTTCTCGGCAGGGGTGACGGCCGCAGGCAGCCGCCGGGTGCGCGCGAGTTCGCGCAGCAGGGCGTCGACGTCGGTGCGGGGGCCGAGCCGGCCGACGTCCAGCACGGCGCCGGCGCGGTAGGCCTGCCAGCCGGCGGCCCGCCGCGAGGAGAAGCGGTCGGCGACGCGGGTCAGGAGAGGGGCCCGGGTGTCCGGGCTGCCGAAGGCTCCGATCACGTCGACCGTGTGCTCGGCCAGCGCATCGCTGAGTTCCCTGGCGAGACCGCTGCTGCCATGACCGTGCAGGACGATCCGGCGCGACGGCCGTACGCCTCCCGCGGTGAGCTTGCGGGCGATTTCCTCGGCCATCTGACGGCCGGTCAGCCGGCGGCCCCGCACCAGGTACGAGCCGTCGGGCCAGGCACGTCCGACGGCGATGGTGAGCGCGCCGGGCCGGGTGGTGAGGCGGTGGGCATGGGCGATCTGGACCTGGTTGTCGGCGATGACGAACCCTGCGCCGGCACTGTGCCACGCCGCGTCGACGGCCTCGTCGGCGGTGGCGTGGGCCAGGTCGCTCTCGTGGCGGGTCCGCTCGGTCCTCTCCTCGCCCGCCCATCGCGCGACCTGCCCGGACCGCGTGTCCGCGAGCGTGGCGAGGTTCCGCGCGGCCTCGACCGTCCGCAGGGCCTCTTCGGCCCGGCGCAGCTCCTCGCGGGACAGTTCGAGTCTGGCCCGCGCCTCCTCGGCTCCCTCCAGCGCCGGGCCGGTGTCCGCGAGCAGCGCCCGCCGCTGCCCCAGGAGCCCGGCGGCGGCCCGGGCGTCTTCCTGAGCCCGCGTCAGCGCGTCCCGCAGTTCCTGGAGTTGGGAATCGGGCGCGTCGCCGGTCCGGGTGGCCTCCTGCTCGGTGATCCGGCCGGCCAAGAAGGTGACCTGACGGGCCGTCTCGTCCGCCTGGTGTTCCAGCTGCTCCGTGGTGCCGTGCTGTTCGACGGCGGTATCGCGCTGCCGCTGGGCGGTGGCTCCGGCTCGCAGGACGGGGCCCAGTCGTTCGGCGAGGGCGGCGGTCGCCTCTCGGTACTCCTCGACGACGCGGGGGTGCGCCGTGTTGTCCGCGGTCAGCTTGGCGTGGTCGGCCCGTGCGGACGCCGCCTCGCGGTGGGCGAGGTCCGCGGGGTCGATGAGCAGGTGTTCCACGTGGTCGGGTCGCTGCCCGTCGTAGTGCACCAGCGCCAGGTCGACCGTGGCCCTGATCCGCAGAGCCAGGGCGCGGGCGGCCCGCAGGACGTCGGCTTCGCGTACGTCGCCGGTCAGGTCGGTGACGAGACGGATGGGCTCGTCCGGCGTGGTGGTGCCGCCCTGACGGTCCCGCCGGACCGCCTGCCCCAGGTCGTTGAGGAGGGCGTCGCGCGCGCCGGCGTCAGAGGGCAGGGCCAGCGCGTGCGGGTGGATGACCTGAGCGGGAAAGCGTTCGGCTGCCTCTATGGCCCACAGGCCGGGGAGCAGCCCCTCCAAGTGCTCATTCGTGGCGATGGTCAGGGCGTGCCGGCCGCTGCCCCTGACGACGTAGCTGAATGATCCGCCATAGGTGTAGGAGACGGCGTTGAAACGGCGGTTGTGTTCGACGAAGTCGCTGCTGTTGCCCTCGCTCGTGGTTCCGCTGTGACGACCCGGCTCGGCGAGCTCGGGTTCTCCGGAACCTGCCGTGGTGCCGCCGCCGATACCGAGACTGCCGTTGAGCCTGCTGGAGGCGTCACTGCTGAAGGTGGGCTCGGTGGCCTTCTGGGTGAAGGTCAGCCCGGAGAAGTCGGCGGGCGGCCCGGTCGGCCTCAGCACCCCGACGGTGACGCCGAGCGTGGGGCCGTCCTGGTCGGTGGTCAGCCCCAGCTCGTGCAGGAACAGCTTGGGCGCGCTGTCGCGGATGTGGCGGTGGCGCAGCGCGGAGAGCAGCTCCAGACCCCGGTCGGTGGTGGGGCCGTAGGCGGCGATGTGAGGTGCGGTGGAGCTGTCGACGAAGTGCGCGGCGATGGTGCGGGGCAGCGTTACCGCCGCCGCCCACTCGGCGACGGTCGCGAGGGCCGGGAAGGTGATGGCCTGCAGCTTCTCGCCGAGCAGGCGCTCCACCAGCCGCGGCCCGTCGGCAGCCCGGGTGGTCAGGGCGATCGTCGGCGGGGCCGGAACAGGCCGTGAACCGGAAGGCGTCGGGCCGGGCTCGGTGAAGAGTCGCGGCACCACGGTGCGGGTCGCCACCGGCGTCGGCCGCCCGGTGTCCGGGTCGACGGAGGTGAGGGAGACGAGGGGGCGCCGGGGGGTGTGTGCGACCCGCAGGTCGGGAAGGCGGCGGACCGGCTCGGGGAGTTCGGTGTCGGCGTAGATCTGGATGGTGAGTTCCAGGCCGTTGACGAACTCCTCGCCCAGCGCCCCGTCCGGGGCGGCCGCACGGGGATAACCGAACTCCGCCGTGCCGTCGTCCTGCGCGGAGTCCTCGCTGATCTCCGGCAGCACCGCCATACTCCTGCGGATGTCGCGTTCCATCGACGTCTCGCCGGTGTCCGAACCGTGCTCGCGCTCGTACCTGAGTGCGACGCTGCCACCGAAGTTGGAGTGTCCGTCGGGGCTGTAGCGGGCTGTCGTCCCGCCGCCGAGGGCCCACTTGAAGGAGTGCATCTTCCCCTTGCCGGACTCGCTCAGGGCCTGACCGCCGAACGTGACGGCGCCGCGCTCGCGGGTCCGCAGGTGCTGGAAGGTGCGTGGTACCCCCTTGACCAGGATGGTGACGCGCTGGGTACGGCCGACACTGACGGGGGCGCCTTGACGGCGGCCGGCGGGGACGTCGGCGAGCGGGAACTCGGCCCGGTGCGCCAGACCCACGTCGAGCAGGTCGTCGGGGTGCGAACGCAGGTTCTCTGTGTGGTACTTGACGACGATCGCGCGCCAGGTGTCCGAGGTGTCGTTCAGGTACTCCTCAGGCACCAGGCCCGAGTCGCGGAGCCCTGCCCGGATGGCGCCGAGCAGGCCCTCGCCCTGCCGTACCGTGATCCGCGTGACCTTGAGGGCGCCGGTCAGGCCGGTGCCGAGGGCCTGTCCGCTGAAGGCCGTGGCCCCGTCGTCGAGCCGGGTGGTGTAACCCGTGCCGAAGACGGTCGCGCTCCGCACGACGTGCCGTGTCTGCCGGTCCGTCGGAAGCGGCGTGAAGTGGTCCGGGTCCTTGCGGTGCGGCACGTCGGCGGCGAGCTGCGGTGTGAGCGACAACTGACCGGAGTTCTCCACGAGCAGCCGCACCCACCGCTCGGAGAGCCGCTTGCCTCCGGTCGACTGTCCGGCCATCGCCTCCAGCACGAGGTCGGCGGCCTTGCGGGTCGTGCCGGCGTCGACGTGCTGGCGCAGGCTGGTCGCCTCCAGGACGAGGTGCGCCCGCTTCATGTGCTGGCCACCGTCCTCGGCGAGCAGCGAGACGTCGATCGTGCCGTTCATGCGGCTCTGCCTGCGGCCGCGCAGCGTGACGCCCACTTCGGCCTCGAGGTCGAGGCCGATCTTCGAGGTGATGGCCCGCCGGGAGTCCAGCTTGGCCGCAGTGCCGGCTGCCTCGTGAGGGGAGTCGAACTTGACGAGGGGGCCGACGGAACCACTCACATTGAGGTCAAGCGCGCCCTTGCGGTCCTTCTCCACCTTCAGGTCGGCCTGGAGATAGCTCTCCGCCGACACGGAGGGGGCGCCGAAGGAAGCGTTCTCGTCGGCGGTGACGAGGAAGGCCCGCAAGGTCAGCGCCCGGTGGACGTTGGAGGACAGAGGACTGGAGCGGTACTCCTTCGGCAGCGACACCGCGATGCCGGTGGGCGACAGCAACTGCGGCAGGCCGGAACGCAAGAAGCCCTCCGCGACGGCGATCTCCACTTCCGCGACCGTCTCCGGGGTGCCCAGCCGGGCGGCCGCGGACGGGTCGTCGTCGACGGCGTGGTCGATCAGCATCCGCGTCACCTCGCGGACGGCGCGCGCGAGGCCCGCGAACGTCACGTGCAGTCCGTCGACGCCGGTCAGCCGGAAGTCGAGGACACGCCGGTCCTCCCGAAGGTTGATGAACTCGCTTGGCGTCAGGACCGTCGTGCGTCCGGCAGTGCCCGCCGTCTCCAGGAACGCGGCGAGGAACTCGCGCTTCCGCGCGGTGTCGGCGTCCGGCTGGAACGAGGAGTGCACGCTCAGCGGGACCCGCACGCCGTCGCCCTGGATCACCCGGCTCGCCGTCCGGGTACGGGGCCGCAGCCCGCCGCGGATCTCCTTGACGGTCACCAGGTACCGGGCCGCGTGGTCGGGGCGCGCGGCCTCCCCCTTCTCCGTCCGCAGCCGCCGGTACGACGGGGAGCCTTCACCCACCCCGACGTGCTGGTCGGCGGCGTAGACGAAGCTGAAGTCGAAGTCACCGAGCTCGGCGCGGAACATCTTCCGGGGGGTCTTGACCATGACACCGGCGCCCCCGGAGGACCCGATGTCACCGGATCGCGAGGTCGTGACCGTCGCCCCGGGCATCCCCTTGGCCTGGAGATCGATGGCGACGTCCGCCTCCGTGGTGATGGCTCCGGAGCGGTCGCGGTCGAGAAGGACCTGTTCGGCCGTCACCTCGTAGCGGCGGCCCGCGACGCGGAAGGTCTCACGGACAGTGCTGTCCATGCCGCGGCCACGGGCGGCGCGCATCCGCGCCACGCTGAGCTGGGTCTGCAGGCGCCGGTCGATGGCGAAGCGCTCCTTCGCGGCGAGCCGCTGCGAGCGGGACCACTGACTGCGCAGGCGCAGGTACTGCCGTACGAAAGCCATCGCGTCGGGGCGCAACGGTGCGGCGTCGGTGGCGGTGCTGTCGTCGACGAAGCGGTGGACCAGCCGGCGGGCCTCGACCTGGATGTTTTCGGCACCGGGGAGTTCCTTGGTCACCGCGCTGCCGAAGCCGCTGCGGGCCACGACCTCGGGGGTCTCCTGGGCGGGGTCCGCCGGGTACAGCGCGCGGCGAACGTGCGGGGCGGCCTGCTCCGAACCGTCCTCCCAGCGCACGCTGCGGCTCAGCTCGCCGTCGTGGCGCAGGGCGTACTCCTGACCCACCGGGTCCGTCAGGTCGAGGTGGTCGGGGCGGATCTCGACGACGCCGTTCGCCCGACCGTCCGCGGCCAGGGTGCCGCCGAACAGGGGGCGGCTGTTCCACTCCTCGTAGACGGTGCCCGCCTCGTCCACGATCCTGATCCGGCGGTCGGAGACGAGTCCGTACAGCAGGTCGCCGTCGGACAGCAGTCCGAGGCCTCCGGGCGTGGTGGCGGCGTGTGTCAGCCTGCGCTGGAGGACGTAGCGCTCGTCGGGGCTCATCGCCCTCAGCTCGCTCGCGGTCCTGGCCAACAGGGTGGCGGCCGGCGCCGCGGGGTTGATGACGAGCTGGAGGCCGGAGGTGCCGGCGGTGCGCAGCAGGCCGGTGAGGGCGGCGCGGGCCGGGGCGGCGGCGGTGCCCCAGTCGGCCAGGGTGCCCGGCTGCCATCCCGAGACGACGCGGCCCACCATGTTGACGATGAATCCGTGGCGGGGCAGGTCCCGCCGCTGAAGCAGGCCGCCTGCGCTCTCCCGCATGAGCCGGACGGGGAACGCGGCGTCTTTGAGCCGCTCCAGTTCGAAACGTGCCGCGTCGGTCAGACCGGACCCGCTGACCACCAGGGTACTGGAGTGCGGCCCTGTGGGACCGTGGCCCGTCAGATCGGGAAGGTGGCGCAGCGTCCAGACGGGCGGCGTGCCGCCGGGCCGCGGGGCGGCCGGGGGTGCGGTGTCCGGCGCGGCGGTGACCGGCGCGCCGGTGCTCTGCCCGCCGGCGGTGCCGGAGGTCTCGGTGCTCTGCGTGCCGGAGGTACCGGGAGCCGCCTCGGCGCTCTCGGCACGGGAGGCGATACGGACCGGGTTGGGCACGACACGGCGGCCGTTGCGCTCCCAGCCGTGGCTGACGCCCTGGTCGTCCAGGACGAAGCCCTGGGCGATGGCCGCGCCGAACATCTCGTCGGCGGGCACCGGCGTGTGGTCGACGCGGATCTCGGCGCCACGGCTCAGGGAGGCCATCTCCAGCGCGGCGTTCTCGTCGCGCGGCGCCGGAGGACGCGAGAAGGTCAGCCGCCGGACGGTGGAGCGGCCGTCTTCGTCCGTGGTACCGCTGGCGGTGCCGTCCGTACCGGTGGCGGCCGTACCGGCGGGGCCCGGCGCCACCTCGTAGACCCGCACGTCCCTGCGGGCCTGGAGGTCCGCGAGGCGCCGCGCGGTCTCCCGGTCGGGGCGCTGTCCGGCGGGCAGGACGACGGCGACGGGGCCCTTCAGCGTCGCGAGGTGGGCGATGAAAGCCGCCCGTGCCGCACGGTCGGTGCCGTCGGGCAGTCCGGCCGCCGGGAACGGGCTGCGCCCTCTGCCCCAGCTCCAGCCCGCCTGAAGCTTGTTGAAGCGCCGGTAGGTCTGCGGAACCGTACGGGAGGCCCAAGCGGCCGCGGCGCGTCCGGTCCGGGTGCTCCAGAACGCCTCGGCGGCCCGCTTCGCCCCTTCGCCGGTGAGCCGGGCAGGGCGCCGGGTCTGGGCGCGCGGCGGTTCGGGAAGCGGGGCGGCCAGGGCCGGCCCGGGACGGCTCATCCGCTTGATGAAGGCCTCCGCCTGCACCTCGGGGAGCTGGATCTCGCCCCACAGCACCGCGCTGAACGGCACCTCGGGGTCGGAGTGCAGGGCGCGCCGCTCCGCGCTGGGCGACAGTCTGCGGTCGGCCACGATTCTGCCGCGGACCAGGACGCGCGCCCTGAACCGGCGCTGTGGCCCGAAGTGCATGACGACCGTCTTGGCCTGGGCCTGGGCCCTCGTGGACACCTCGTGCTTGGACTTGGTCCCCAGCCTCAGCGGATAGATGTTGAGCATGCCGGCCGGCAGGAACATGACCTTCATGCCGACGCTCGCCTTGATGCCCTGGCCGTGATCGGTGTGGTTACCGATCTTCTGGGTCTCCGCGATGTCGTCGCGTACGAGTCCCTCCTCCGAGGTGCCGAACTCTTCCAGGGAGAGCACGTCGAGTCCGAGGAGCAGGTGCCCGGAGAAGTGCGGGGTACGCAGGTGAGGCGAGACGAGCGAGTCGCTGAACAGGAATTCGCTGCGGTCCCGCAGCGACCGCTCGTTGAGGATCTCCTCGGATGCGGTGTGCAGGACTTCGTCGGCATGCTTCAGCGGGACCATCCCCGCCTTGAGCAGCGCGAGGAGGAACTCGTTCTGAAGGCCGGTGACGTCCAGGGCGCCGAGCGTCCGCTCGAACGCCTCGACCGCCCGCGGCTCTCGCACCCCGATGACCCGCTGCGCCGGCTCGTCGGGGCCGCCGACGAAGGTCGTGGCGTGCGCGAGCGTCAGCTCCGCTCCGTCGACCTCGTAACGCGAGCGGGCCGAACGGCCTCCGCGGTCCCACACGGTGAACTCCATGACGACACCGTGCCTGGCGTGACTGAGGTTCTTGGTGGCGGCCCGGCTGCCGGACTGCAGCGCGTCGGAGGCCTTATGGCCCTCGCCGCGGCGCGTGGAGTAACCGACCCGGACGGGGATGAGGTAGGCGAGGACCTTGTTCACGCCGTCGGTGATCGGCGTGCTGGAGAACGTGCGGCCGCTGCTGCGCTCGTTGGACGTCCCCGCCTCGCTGTCGACACCGCCGTACTGGGCGCGGAACTCCCGCAGGAGCGGGTCCGCGGGCGGTGCGTCGACAGCCCTCGGCTTCACCGGGCGGAAGCGCACCGCGACCAGGGCGTGTTTGTCGCTGACGGTGATGCCGTGGAGGAGGAGATCCTCCCACCGCTCGGGGTCGCTGGAGTCGAAGGCCGCCACCAGACGCTTCTCCAGCTTGCGCCGCAGCTCGCGGGAGATCTCGGGGCGCGGCCCGGCGCTGTCCTCCGCGGACCGGTCCCCGGGCCTGCGGCCGGCGGCGGGGGCGTCGGTGATGCTCCCGGCCGCGAGATGGGCCTGCACCGTCGCGTCCGCCGGCCTGCGTACGGACATGACCTCGGCGTCGCCGAGCGCGTGGACGCCGGCGTTGCCACGGGCGTACCAGGGCGCGTTGGCCGAGCGGGTCTCCGCCGCGCCGCTCGCGCCGTCGGCGTTGGCCGAACCGCCCGTAGCGGGGCCGGTGTTCGTGGTGTCCGTGCCGCCGGCGCCACTCGCGCCGGTACCGCGCGTGGTGAGAGCGGTGCGCAACGCGCTGCCGGGGCCGGGCCGGCTGTCGCCGCTGCCCGGTGTGGCGGTGCCACGCCCCGGACCGCTCCTGCCGGGAGCCGTCCTCACCAGGAAGCGTGGGCGGCGGGACGGTTCGGGCAGCGGCGCGAAGGTGACCCGGGGGGTCGCGGGGGCGTCCTGCGCCGTGCCCGTCGGGATCTCCCCCGCGCCGCCGAGAGTGATCGAGGTGGAGAGTGCGCTGGGCAGTTCCACCGTGGGCTCCAGCCAGCGGTTTGCGGCGGGCGGAACCTGCTGCGCCTCGTGGCGGACGGTCACGACGGCGACGCCGTTCGCGACCTGAAGGGACATCAGCCCCGTGGAGGCCACCGCCTGGCGGTTGGCGGCCCGCTGCACCTGCGTCATCATCCCCAGCGAGGCACCCGGCACGGCGAGGAAGACACGGGTCGTCGCCCAGGTGCGCAGGATCTCCGGGTCCCGGGCGACGAGGTGGGCGAACTCCGTCTCGGGGACCGGCACGCGCCGGTTGTCCGGCAGGCGTACGGAGACGAGTCCGGCGGGGGTGGCGCCGGCGAAGACCAGGTGCGGTGGCTGTCCGCCCGCCGGTGTCGCCGTCGCAGGTTCCGCCAGACCACCGCCGTACTGGCCGTCGGGGAGCCGGTGGAAATGCAGCACCCGGTCGGTGTCCAGAGCCAGAGGGGAGGTGCTGTCGTATCCCCAGTTGCGTCCGCGCGACGTCCCGCCCGGGCCCGCCTGGACGAGCAGGGTGCCCGGCAAATAGGCGCCGAGGAGCGCCAGGTGGTGTGCGGCGATCGCGGCGGGCTGGGTGAGGTCGACGCCGGCGTCGGCGGCGGCAGCCACGAGGTCGAGCACATCCGTCGTGGGGCCGACGCTGTCCAGGTGGAGCAGTTGACGCTCCAGGGCCTGCCGGGTGGGCAGCGCGGAGGTCCGGCGATGCCAGTCCGCCGCTTTCGCCATGGCCCAGAAGAGGCGCACCAGTTCGGCCGGGCCGACCAGCGTCTGCGGGCCGAGGTACAGCATCCGGCGGGCCAGCGTCGCCGTGTCGGCGCTCCCGGCGAGCCTGACGGCCACGTCCACCACGTGCGGGACGGAGAACGCGTCGGTGAGCTGCGGCGGTTCGTGCGCCTGCGCCGCGGCGCCGTCGGCCAGCGACAGCAGCAGCCGCCGGTGATCGGCCGCGTCCAGCGGCCGGCCGGAATCCGCGGCGGCGTGCTCCCGGACCACGGCGTCCAGCAGTTCCATGTGGAAGGGGGTCGCGTCGGACAGATAGCGGTCGGCTGCCCTCATGCGCTCCAGGAGGCCGATGCCGCGCTGGAGCCGGCCGTGGTCGGGGTCGCGCGCCACGTCCGGTCCGAAGACCAGCCGCAGTGCCCGCACCAGTCGCAGCGCCGTGGCCAGCCGTGTCTGCTCGTCCGATGCGGTCCGCCCGGGCGGCAGCCCCATCGTGTCCGCCACGCGCACGAGGTCGGGGCCGACGGGCTCGGGGCGGAACCTGCGCCAACCGGGTCCGGCCGCCGACGCCCGGTTGAAGGCGCTCCCGGTGCCGCCGAACCCTCCCACGTCGCTGCTCAGGCTGTAGTCGGCGAACGGGCTGCGGGTGTTCTTACCGGTCTGGTTGGCGATGAGCTGGCCATAGGGCACGTCGGTGAGGGGGTCGGAGGTGCGCGGGTCAAGGGCGCGCCTGAGCGAGAACATCCGGGACGGTACGTCACCTTCCGCCGCCCCGGACCAGCAGATGCCCGTGGTGAGCCACTCCTCGTCCGTGAGAGCCCGTACCCGGGTGTCCTGCGTGAGGAAGTTGCCGAAGCTGGACGCCTCCAGGCTGACGCTGTACCCGCCGACGACGAGCATCGCCCGGCCGACTGTTCCGTGCGCGTACCAGGTGTGGTCGTGTGCGTTGCGTTCCGCTGCCGGGATGTCGTTCGTCTGCTCGAAGAAGCCGGCCGAGAGCGGCGCGGCGGTCCGGAACCGGTGCGCGGGGCTCAGCACCGACAGCGCGCGCAGCGCCTCGGCCGTCTCCGCGTCGTTCAGGGACGCGGTGGCTTCGCCGGTGTCGCCCGTCCGCCGCGCGAACTCGGTCCGGGCGACCTTGCCGGCCCAGTCGGGCAGCCGGCCGGCACGGAGGGCGTGGCTGGCTCCCGCCGCCTGCCAGACACTCTCGGCCGCGGGCGGGGTTGCCGAGGGCTCCAAGACGGAGAGCAGGGCGGGCCCGGGTGTGCCGGGCTCGGGGAAGACCAGCGGTGTCCGCAGAGGGAACCAGGCGAGCGTGTTGAGCTTGCGTCCCACGGCGAGAGGCAGGAACGCGCCCTCGTGATGGAGGCCCGGCACGATCAGCACGGTCTGGATGCCCGGGGCCGTCGGACGGAACGGGTCGAGCGACAGCAGTTCCGCGAACACGTCTTCGTCGGCCTGGTGCGCGGTGTCGTGTTCGTCCCAGACGGTGACGTGGGTGCCGGTGGAGGAGGCGATGACGCCCCAGGCGGGGGCGTCTCCCATCGTCAGCCACGGTGCCGGGCGGACGCCGGACCTTCCCTGCCGGGCTCCGTCGCCGGACCAGACACCCACGGTCGACAGGTCCACGGACGCGGGGCCGCCCTTGACCCATATGCGTCCGCCGACGCTGCCGTCGGGGGCCCGGTAGGTGAAAGCGGGCGACAGAACGCCCCGCTGCTTGAGGATGAGGGCGCGCAGCCGTGCCGCCGAAGGGGCGGGTCCCGCCTGCGGATCGACGGCCGCGGCGAGGAAGTCCCGGCGCTGCCCGTCGGTGACGGTCTGTACCTCACTGCTGGCGGCCGTAACGGTGTGGTCCTGATCGACGGGGGTGATCCGCCGCACCAGGGTGTCCAGCTTGGCGTGCAGGGTGGCCGAGCGCGGTGCGCCCATGGCGTCGAGCCGGGCCAGGACGCCGAGCCGGCGGATATGGTCCGGGTGGTCCGCGGCATCCGGGCCGTAGAGCTCGGTGAGAAATTTCTCGGCTCCGGCGGGCGCCGGGGTGACGGGGTCTTCCCGAGCGGTCCGGCTTCCCTCGCCGTCGAGTTCCAGGACACGACGGACGATGAAGGTGTCGTCGGCGGACAGGGTCGCGTGGGGCGGCAGTTGGACGGTGAGGGCGCGGGTGCCCTCGTGCGGGACGAGGCCGGTCGGCACCGTCGGCAGCCACACGTCCCGTCCCGCGCGCCGGGCCACGGTGTCCACGCCGTGAGCGGAGCCCGTCAGTGTGGGCGGCGTCAGCAGCAGATCGGCGCCGGCGAAGTCGTCCTCGGCCAGCAGCGGGTCGCGGACGAACAGCTCGCCCACCTCCGCGAAGGAGGCGGTGAACTCGCGACCGCCGAAGCGCAGGAGGAACCCGCCACCGGGAGCCTGTCCGCTTTCCCGCAGCAGGGCGACATAGGGCGGCTGCTTGCCGCGTACGGCGTGCGGCGCGGGGACCGCCGGCAGGTGTACGGGGTGATCCGGACCCGCCAGGGTGGGGACCACCGTGTCGACGTCCAGCGGGAGACCGGACCCGGCGTCGTACCAGTCGCGGCCCCGGTGACGGTCGTCGGTGCCGGTCACGAGGGTGTCCGGGGCGAAGGCGCCGGACACCTCAAGGTGGGTGGCGGCGAGGTGGACGTCGTCGGCGAGGGGGTGCCCCGCCAGCGCGGCCCGGAGCGCGAGGCCCTGCAGCTCGGCCTGTTCGGCGGGGGTCAGCACCCGGCCCGGCTCCTGCTCGGCGTGCAGAACACGGCGGCCCCGCTCGGCCGCGTCCGGGGCGGGGAAGAACGCGCGTCGCCACTCGTCGACCGCGACGGTCGCCCAGAACAGCTTGGCGCGTCCCTCTTCGGTGCCGACGTCCGTGGGCAGGGACCACTCGCTCGGATCCGACTGGGAGAGCACCTCCGCCGCCCGGACCAGGGAAGGCAGATGGACGAACTGGGTCACAGGAGCGGGCGCGTTCCCCTTGGCCCGGGAGGCGGCGGCCAGCAGGGCCCGGTAGTCCTCGGTGGTCAGCGGGCGGGATCCGGCTTCCGGGGCGCGCCGCGCGTCGGCGGCCCGCTCCAGCAGGTTCAGCGAGAAGGGCCCGAAGGAGCCGAGTTCCGGCGTGGCGGCCCGCATGCGCTCCAGCGCGCCGATCCCGGCGAGCAGGTCCGCGTACTCGGCGCCGCTCTCGACGTCCGGCCCGAACGTCAGCCGCAGGGCCCGCACCAGACGCAGTGTCGTGGCGCGCGCCCCGGCGGACGCGGGACCGCTTCCGTCGTGCAGGTCCGCCACACGGGCCAGGGCGTCGAGCTGTTCACCGTACGGTTCGGGCAGGAAGGTCAGCGGTGTGGCGGGGTCGGCGGGCGGGGCGGCCTGTCCCAGGGCGGCGTGCTGGCGGTGGTGGAGCGCCGACTGGCCTGCCGGGGCGGTGACCTGACGACCGGTGTCGTTGGCCGCGCGCTGGGCCGGTGACACGTACCCGAGCGGGTCGGGGATATAGGAGGGGGGCCGGTGCGGCACCGGTCCGCCACGCCAGGGCAGCCCGAGCCGGAGCGGACCGGAGTTCTCGCCCGGGGCGTCGCTGGATCCGATCGCCTGGGCGGTCTCCGGGGCGTGGGTGGCGTCGGCGGCGAGCACATCGAACTCACCGGGTCCCGCCGAGGAGTTCAGGGTGAGGGAGAGAGCCCCCGGGCTGTGCAGCAGACCGAGAGGTACGGCCGAGTGCCACACCGCGCCGCCGAGCCGGGCACCGGCCACCGGGACCGCGGAGGGCGCGAGCGGGTCCGAGGTCAGCAGCACCGTACGGCGCTGCCCGGCGGGCACGTCCGGCGTGTCGAGTGCCATCAGGGCCGCGGCGACGTCGAGGGGGGTGTGATGCAGCACCTCGTGGCGGTCCGCGATCATGAGGTGGCTGCCCGACCCCGCGGCGAGCACCACGTAGGTGCCGTCGGGCCACGCCCCGGTGGCGCCGGTTCCGTCAGGGGCGGGCGCCCTTCTCAAGTGGTGTGTCCGTACCGGGACATGTGCCATTCCGGGCAGCCAGTTGCGTCCCGTACGTGTCCCGTCCGGGCCCTTCATCCGCCACTTGTCGTCCAGTGCGCCCAGCGACCGCAGCCGCAACGCGGCCAGACCCGCGAGTCCGGAGCCCGCTGCGGCATGGGTGTCATGCGTCATGACCCACGTCAGCGCCTCCCGGTACTGCCCCTCGGTCAGCCGCCCTCCGGCCCCCGCCTCCAGCAGCAGCACCCGGCGCGCCGCGGCTTCCATCGTCCGGGCCACGGCCGGCCGGCCGCGCCGCCTCCCGGTTTCCTCGGCGTACCGGGCGGCGAGGCGGGACGCGGCGAGGAGGAGCAGCGGGTGCCCCGCCGAGTTCTCGACGTCGGCGCCCAGCGTCTCCCGCATCCACCGGCGGGTCGCGGCGTCACCGCGCGCCCCACCGGTCGGTGGCGCCGGAGGCAGGGAACCCCTGCTCCCGCGCGATCCGTTGCCGCCCCGACCGGCGCGGGACCCACCGGAGGCCGCGGTCCGCCCCGGGGCCGCCGGGTCCCTGCGGCGCCCGGTGCCGCCGGCGAAGACCGTCTCCTGAGGCGCCTGCGCCGGGATCCGCCCCTGCCGTGTCCTTACGAGGTCGTCGGCGGGCCTCATGCCCAGCGCCTGGGCTTCGGGCGTGAGGCCGAGGCGGCGCGTGCCGTCGTCGGCCTGTTCGATGACGAGCCCGTGCCTGGACACCCAGACGTCGCGTCCGGTGATCCTGAGCATCGTGTTGGCGGCCCTCAGCGGGGCGAGGAGAGGCTTCGACGAGGCGAGGAGGATGTTGTCGCCATAGAAGAAAGCCGCCTGCCCCGGGTCGTCCCGGACGAGGACGGAGACTTCCGCCCACGAGGCCGTGACCGGCTGTTTCCGGCCGGGGAATTGGAGCGCGGCCGGTCCCGTCGTGGCCTCCCCGGTCCAGTACACCGAGGCACCGCCCCAGGGAGCCGTGCCGAGTTCCGTCCGCTCGGTGCCGTCGTCCGCGACGGTGCGGTGGCTGATCGCCGAGACGTCGAGTGCGCCGCCTTCCGACGTGACCCCGGCCCAGTCGCGTCCGATGCTGTTGCCCGCGCCGTCGGTCAGCTCGGTGCGGGGGTCGTAAGCCCCGATCATCTCCAAGTGGAGGGCCGCCAGCTCCACGAGGCTGTTCAGGTCGCGCCCCGCCCCCGCGGCGAGCCTGGCCAGCGTGGCGAGTGTCCTGCCCTCCTCCGCGGACAGCGGGGTCGACGGGTCCGCGGAGGAATGGATGATCCGGCGGGCCCGGGCGCGTTGGGCCGGATCGTCGAAGGACTGTGTCCGCCCCCATTCGTCCGCCTTGACCACCGCCCAGAACAGACGGGTGATCTCGGTGTCGGTGACCGGCGTGTCCGGGGCGAGCCGCAGAACCGTCCGCGCGGTCCTCTGGAGGTCCAAGCCGCGCAGTTTGGTGATCACCGCGTCGAGAAGCGGCAGACCGACGACCTGCCGCAGGGGCCGAGGGCCGGCCCGCAGTGCCGACAGCATCGTCCGCAGTGCCGCGGGGCCCTCCATCGTCCCGGCCCGGCCGGTGGCCTGGAGGAATGCGTCCGTCACCCGGTCGAGAAGGTCAAGGGTGAGGGGGGTGAAAGTGGCCAGCTCGGCGTCCTGGCGGCGTGCACTCTCCAGGTGCCCCAGCCCGCTCAGCAGTCCCGCGTACCCCGGTTCCCGCTCGACGCCGACGCCCAGGCGGACCCGCAGGGCACGGACCAGGCGCAGCGTGGTCAGCTCGGCGTCGGGGGTGAGGGAGGTGGCGTTCCCGCCAACGGTGCCCGCCAGCCTGGCCAGGTCGAGCAGTGTCGCGCCCTCGGGCTCCGGGTGTACCAGTTCCCAGACCCCGTCGGCGCCGCTCGGGTCGGAGAACGACGCCTGCTGGAACTCGTCGGTCCGCGCATCGAGTCGCAGGGCGACGAGGCCGCGGGTGGCCCGGACGACGCGCCGGGTGGCGTTGGCCGCGTGCTGGGCCGCCGAGACGGCCGCCAGCGGATCGGGGACGTACGGGAGCCGAGTGCGCCACGCGCGGTCTCCGCGGGAGACGCCCGGGGGGGCCAGGGCCCGGCACACGTTGAGGTTGATGCGTCCCTGTGCCGGGAATCGCGCCGCGGTCAGGAGATGGTCGAGATAGACGCCGAACTCCGCCCCGCCGACCCAGGTCTCTTCGCCACCGGACAGGACGAACCTGACGAAGCCGGGTATGCCGTGCGCCACGAAGTCGACCGCCGGGTGGTTGAGTTCGTCCGCCGCGAATCCGGTCCGGGCCAGGGTTCCGGTCACCGGGTTCTTGACGTAGAAGCGTTCGAGTTTGTGCCACCTCCCCATGGCCTCCCGGGCGGTGCCACGCATCCACACCCGGTCACGGACGGCGAACGCCAGTACCCGGCCGTAGTTGAGCGGCCGGCGGTCGACGACCGCGCCGACCTGTGCCTTGGTCTCCCACGAACCGAGGCTGTCCAGGGCCGGCAGGGCGGACCCGGGAGCGAGCGGTCCGGCGAAGTCGGCCACCGCCCCGACCAGGGCGATGGAGAGGCCGGTGCCGTCGTGCAGCACACGCACGTCGTGCAGGCCGGCGTAGACGGGGCGGCCCGTCGCGTGCGCCACCCGGTGAGGGCCGACCTGGCGCCCGTCACCGACGGCGCCCAGGAGAACGACGGGGGCGTCCTGCGCCATGGCCTGCAACGAGGGGTCGAGGCGCAGGAGTTCGCCGGCCACCGCGAGGGGCACCCAGTGCAGGGTGTCCGAGCCGTCCCGGACCATCAGGTGTTCCGGATCACCGTCGGTGATCACCACGAAGGCGTCCCCCCACGGCGCGTCGAACCGCTCGGTGACCCGGAAGGAACCGTCCTCAGCCAGGTCGCCCCGGACGAGGGTGTCGGTGCGCACGGTGAGCTGCCCGCCCTGCCCGCCCTGCCCGCTCCAGTCCCGGCCGCCGATACGGCCGTCGGGGGTACGGAAGCGGTACTGGTCGGCCAGGGCGCCCAGTGATTCCAGCCGCAGCGCGGCCAGCTTCGCGAGGGTGAGGTCCGGTGTGTCCAGGTGCCGCATCAGCAGCGCGAACACGTCGGCACGCTGGGCGTGGGACACCTCGGACGCCGGTGCCAGGGACAGTACGTAGCGGATGGCGGCTGTGACGGCGTCGGCGGCGCTGACGCCGTCACGTTCCCGCGTCTCGGCACCGATGAGACGTGCCAGCAGGAGATGGACCTGGAGAAGCCGCGGGTAGAAGACGGCCTGTTCGACGTCGGCGCCATAGACCGACCGGAGCAGGTCCAGTGGGTGCTGGCTGTTCCGGTCGTCCCCGCTCCCGCCGGCCAGAGGCCCGGCGGGAGCGCCGGGCGCGCGGGAGCCGGCGCCCGGCTGCCCGGCCGCGACCGGAAGTCCGGGCCTGGCCTGCGGCCAGGGCTCGGTGGCCGTCCCCTGGGTGGTCACCACCGGCTCGTGCACCAGCTCGCCGTCCGTGGCCGGAGCGACGGGAGCGAGATGGACGGCGCCGGGGACGGCCGTGCCCCGGCGGCCGGTGGCCCCGACGAGGGCGTTCAGCGCGGCGGCGGTGTCCGCGGGGCCGTTACGCACGGCCACCATGACGTCCCGGGTGGGGTCGGAGCCCATGAGCGCCGGATCCCAGGAGGCGAGTTCGGCGATCTCCTCGGCGGGCACGTGGAGCGGTCCCGCGCTGTGGCCGGGAAGCAGCAGGGCCGGCCCGTCACCGTCCGCCGAGTGGAGGAGCACCAGATGGGGCGCGCGGGCGGGCGTGTCCTGCCAGAAGGCCGGCCGGGTGCCGGTGGAGCGGACGCGGCCGTCGGCGTCGCGGGTACGGAAGTGGAACCGGCCGAGGTCGACGGTGAGCGGACCGGAGCCGGGCCGGCTCCAGTCGCGTCCGGTGTGCGCGCCCGTCTCCTCACGCAGCGCGGTGACGCTGTCGAAGGCGCCGAGCAGTTCGAGGTGGAACGCCGCCAGGGCGGTGGGGTCGGCGATGTCGCGTCCGGCGGCGGCGGCCCGCAGCACCAGATCCCCGACGGCCCTGCGCACGTCCGCGTCGGCGGTGAGGGCGAGCTGCCGCGGATCGGTGTGCAGCACTTTCGCGGCCAGCGTGAGGAGTGCCTCGGGGGTGGCGGGGGCAGCTGAGTCCCACCACTGGCCGGTGCGGACCTGAGCCCAGAACAGGCGCGCAGTGTCCGCCTCCCCCACCGGAGCGCCGGTGGGCAGCCGCAGCACGTCCCGGAGCCGGTCGGCGTCGCCTGGAGAGCCGCCCGACATCGCGCGCGTCCGGGACGCGGCCATCTGAAGCGGGCTCAGGGGCAGGAAGCCGGTGAGCGCCGCCCGCGGGTGAGCCGCCAGGTGACCAGCCGCCGCCCGGAGCACGGCGCGGTACACGCCGGGACCTGGAGCGCCGCTCGCGGCCGGGTCCTCGCGCCGCCGCCACGCCCGGGCCAGTTCGTCGAGCAGGTCGAGGGTGACGGGGGTGAGCTGGGCGAGCAGCGCGTCGTTCGCGCGCATGTGCTCCACCGCGCCGATGCCTCGCGCCAGCTCCCGGAAGGCCGGTGCGGCAGGCTCGGCGTCGACGTCCGGCCGGAACACCGTGCGCAGTGCCCGCAACAGCCGCAGCGCCGTCCCGCGGACCGCGTCCGGATCGGTTCCCCGGAGCCGGGACAGTCCGAACTCGGTTACCAGGTAGTCCAGTTCGGCTTCCTGGGGTTCGGGGCGGAACCACAGCCATCCACTGTCCGGGCGCGTGAAGTCCGCCGCGGCGGCGTGCGGCCCTGGCGCGTCGGCCCCGTGGGAGAGGGGGTGCGGGGCGACAACGTCCCTGCGGGTGGCGTTGGCGGTCTCCTGGGCGACCGAGGTGTCGGCGAGCGGGTCGGCGACGAAAGGCGGCCGGGTGACGGCCGCCCGGCTCCGGTGCTCTCCGTACGGCGTCGGCACACCGCGGCCGTACCCGGCCCGGCGGTCGTCCAGCGTGATCACCGTGTCGGGCACGGCCACCAGACTGGGCCGCCCAGCGTGCAGCCAGGTGGCGAAGGCCCTGCGGTCCACGGCGCGGGGGCCGGCCGTGGTGTCCAGCAGCACCGCGCCGGGTGCCCTTTCCGAGAGGAAGTGTCGGCGCGGCCCGTTCGTCACACGGGCCGGGATGTTCCTGGCTTCGCGCGGGACGCCCGTTGCCGGGGCGATCTGGCGGAACGGCTTGGCCCGGTCGGTCCCGAGACGCCACAGGCCCTCGCCGAGGACACGTCGCGCCGAGGAGGCCGACGAGCGCCGGACGAACCGCGCGGACCCGTTGGTGCCGACCAGGGCCGGGCCGAACACCATGCGGTACCAGTCCGGATCCGTGGCGCGGTACGGCAGCACCTGGCCCGGTGTGCTCGGAATCCACTCCAGTACGCTCCCCGCGGCGGGCGTCACGACGTGGACGCCGGGGCGGTCCGGGGACTCGGCGATCCGCATCGGCCCGGCCGGCGACCAGAAGGTGCGGCGCCGCCGGTCGGCGCTCCACCGGGCCAGCTCCACCTCGCCGTCGCCAGAGCCGGTCCACAGCGTCACGACCGGGACGAACGCGGGCAGGGGGGCGAGTAGCGGTTCGAGAGCGAGGAGTTCGTCGAAGACCTCCTTGCCGACGTACTGGAGCGTGTCGTCCTCGGTCCGGACGAAGACGTGGTCCGGGCCACCGGCGGCCAGAATCCCGAACGGCGGGTATGTGCCGTCCGTCGCCCGGTGGAGGGAGTCCGTCGCAGCGATCCGGGTCAGGTCCAGGACGTCGACGGCGTGGCCGCTCCAGTTGCGGCCGAAGACGCCGCCGTCGTGGGCGCGGAAGGTGAAACGGCCCGCGAACGCCCCCCGGTCCACCAGCCGGCGCGCGGCCAGCTCTTCCACGCTACGGGCCCGGGTCGCGTACGGGGCCGTGAGGGCTGCCGCCAAGTCGGCCCGGTGCCCCGCGGTGAGGGTGACGCCGGGCGCGAGACCGAGCACCGTCCGGGTGATCCGGTCGGTCACGGAGTCGTCCAGGGCGCCGTCGCGCAGTGCCGGCGCGGACCGTGCGCGCAGCTCTTCCAGACGACGCCTCACCGCACCGTCGTCCGTGAGCGGCTGGGGTCCGGCGAGGTCCTCGGGGGCGCCCGGTGAGGTGGACGGGAAGCGGGTCCATCCCGAGCCGGCGGCAGCACCGCCGCTCGTGACGGCGAACAGCCGTCCCGCTGTTTCCGCACCGCTCGGCGGCGAGACCATATGGGGCAGTGGCGAGGTCCACACCGCCCGGCCGGTCTGCTCCAGCACCTGCGATGCGGCCGACGCCACGGATCCGCCCGGCAGCGGCAGGACGATGTCCCCGCGGCCGGATCCGGCCGCCAACTGGGGGTCGCGGGAGAGCAGCACCGCGAACTCGTCCCACGGCACGCGTACGGTCTGCCGGGCGGCCAGCACCAGCGTCACGCCCTGCGGCGACGAGTCCTCGACCTGGGGAACGTAGGGCGTGGCCGTCCCGTCGGGCGTTTCCGCCCCGTCGGGCGTGGCCGTCCACGGGGCGGCCGGCGCGGCGAAGGTGCCGTCGGGCTGCCGCACCGCGGGGCCGAGAACGCGGAAGTCGACGTCCGCGCTCCCGGCGGCCGCCCAGCGACGTCCCAGCGGGTCGCCGGAGGCGTCCCGCAGCAGGGTGCTGTCGGCGAACGCCCCGGCCAGTTCCAGTTGGAAGGCGGCCAGTTGCGTGGTGTCGTAAAGATCTCGGCCGGCGGCCGCGGCGGCGGCCGCGAGATCGGTCAGCTCATCCGCAAGGGCGGCCGGGTCGGCGTCGGCCGGGATCTCCCGGTGCAGCACCCTGGCGGCCAGCGACCGCAGGGCGGCGGCGGATGAGGTCGCGGTGTCCAGGAACCAGCGGTGCGAGGCGGCGGTCGCCCAGAGCATCCGGCTGATCTCGGTTGGCCCCGCCTCCGCCTCAGGGGGCAGCCGCAGGCCGGTCCGCACATACCGATCCAGGTCGGTGGTGCGCAGGCGCTCGGCAGCCGTGACCACGTGGGGCAGATGCAGGAACCCGGTGAGGGTCAGGTCGCGGTCCGCGCGGTGCGCGGCGGCCGCCGCCCGCAGGAGGGCCCGGTAGTGGGCGGGCTCCAGCAGGGCGCTCGTCGTCAAGTGGCGGGCGGAGTGGGCGCGGGCCGCCTCGTGCAGGAGGTCGAGGGTGAACGGGGTGAGGGTGCCCAGGTGCGGATCCTGGCGGCGCATCCGCTCCAGTGCGGCCGCCCCCTCCAGCAGTGTCCGGTGGCCGGCGGTGGTCTCGGCATCGGGCCCGAACACCTGCCGAAGGGCCCGCAGAACGCGCACCAGCGGGCCCGGCTCGCCCTCCAGGAAACTGAGTCCGGCGGGCGCGAACAGACCGGTCACGCGCGCGTGGTCCAGCAGCGCGCTTCCCACCGGGTCCGGCGCGAACCGCGTCATGGCGCCCCGGTGTGCGAGCGCGACGCTCGGCTCCGGTGCGGGGGTGCCGCTCTCCTCCGCCGGCGACAGCGTTCCCTGAGGGGCCAGGACGGCACGCTGAGTCAGTGTGGCGAGGCGCTGCGCGGGCGCGATGTCGGCCAGCGGGTCGGTTACGAACGTGGGGCGCGCCTGGTCCGCGATGTGCAGCCCCGTCGCCGGCGTTCCGTCCCCGCCGGACGTCAGCAGCACCGGCCGGGAGGCCGACGGGGCGGTGTCGGGCCGGGCCAGGAAGCTGCGCGGGCCGACGGCGAGTGAGAGCGGCGCACGCCGTTCTCCCGGGAGGGACAACCGCAGTGCACGAGTGGCGAGTTCGGCCGCCGGGACGGTGTTGTGCCCGGCCCGGCCCGGCAGCGGGGACCGGAAGCGCGAGCCGATCGGCGCGTCCCAGGCCGTGGCCGTTCCCGGACCGAGGGGGATGGCGCTCTCCCTGTTCTCCGCACCCGTGCGTGCCGACGGCGGGCTCTTCCACGCGAGCGGGGCGCCGCCGGGCAGCACCTGCCCCGGCCGGGTCCGCCGCGAGGATCCCGGCGTCGGGGCCTGGGCCGGCGCGAGGGTGCCGTCGGGGCGCACGGCGAGGGAAGCCGTGCCGAGGGCGACCGTGCCGGCCGGTGTCCAACTGGCGCGCCCGGTGCCGGTGACGATCAGGTGGACTGCCCGGTCGACGGCTCGCGCTGCCGTGGTGAACAGGATGAAGGGCACGTCGGCGGCCCGATCCGGGTCGAGGAGGACCAGTTCGTCGTAGGCTTCCGCCGTGACCGGGTACAGATGCCCCCGCGCGTCCCGTACCCACAGGCGGTGTCCATCGCCGTCCGCGATGAACGGGAAGACCCGGTCGCCGTCGCGGCCACTCAGCTCCAGGTCGGTCAGGGGCAGGCCGGTCCAGTCGCGTCCCACAACCGTTCCGTCGGCGGACCGCAGGGCGCTGTGCTCGCCGAAGACACCACAGTCGGCGAGATGGCGCGCGGTGAAGGAGGCGAGGGTGGTGGCGTCACGGTGGCGGGCGGCGGTACGCAGCAGAGCGTCCCGGTGGGCCGCGGTCAGCGGCACGCCGGGGGCGAGCCCGAGAACCTGACGGGCGGCCCGGGCCAGTTGGCCGGCCGGGGTCGTACCCCGGCGCCGAGTGCCCGTCGCGGAGCGGGCGACGGCGGTGAGCCGGGCCCACGCGGCCTCCTCGCTCCCGGCCGCGGCCGGGTCCCGCTCGCCGGTCCACGGTGTGGCCCAGGCGGGGTCGCCGGGCCGGCCGGGAGGCAGCAGGAGGGCGTGCGCGTTCGAGACCCGGGCCGAGCCGTTCCGCCGCGCCGCCGGGCTTCCTTCGGCGCGGGAGTCCGCCGCCGGCGCTCCCGGGGCGCCGGCCGGGGCCGGCGCGGCGGGGACATGGGCGGTGTAGGCGTCGAGGAGCTGCAGGTGGCGGGCGCGGATCCCGAAGGAACGGCCGACGCCCGCGCCGGTGGTCTCGTCCATCGCGCCGGGAACCGCGTCGCTGGCGGTGTCGTCGGCCACCCGTCCATACTCGCCCGTAATACTGCCCGGCACATGCGCGAGGCCCGCGTCACGGTCGGCGACCGTACGGGTTCCCCCGGGGCCGGGGATGGTCCGCGTCGCGCTGGTCTCGTCCAGCCGGAACTCGTCCGGCAGGCCGAGCCGGTGGGTGAACTCGTGGACCAGGTCGAGGACGGAGATGTCGGCGGGCCACTGTGACAGCGTGACGGGTGTGCCGTCGGCGGTGGTCGTCGGCAGGGAGCGCGGCGTCCAGTGGGCGTTCGCGGCCCGGGTGGCCCACACCGGGGTCGCGGTGACGGTGTCCCCGCTGGGGGTGCGGAATCCGGGCCGGTTCCAGATCGCGTCCACACCGCGCAGCAGGTCGTCGAAGTGGCGCCGCGTCTGCTCGGGGTCCGCGCCGGAGCCGGCGGTGACATGGGTGCGCACCTCCAGGTCGAGGTAACGGACGTTCTGATAGGTGAAGCGGCGCGCGGTCAGCCGGGCGCGGGTGACGATCGGCTGGGCACTGCCGTCCCCGGCGGTGGCGAACACGGCGGGGTTGAGGCGGGGCTGGTCGATCTCGCGGGCCTCGGCCAGGGCCCGCGCCGCCCACCAGCCGGCGTCCCGGGTGCCGAGTCCGGCCGCGAAGAGAGATCCGGTCGACGCCGGCCCTTGGGGAGCGGGCCCCGGTACGGCAACGGAGGCGGCCGCGACTCCGGCCGAGCCGGCCGGAGCGTACGGCTCGGCTCCCTCCTCCTCGTACGCACTGGCGGAGGGGGCGGACGGCCCCTGCGCGGCTTGGCCGAGGATGGTGTCGAGTTCGGCCAGGTCCTGCTGGAGGACGGCCGCCTGGGGCACCAGGAGCAGTATGCCGGCGACAGCGTCCCACGCCGCCTGAACCTTGCGGGGGTCATTGCCGTGTGCCAGCGCGAGCTGGTGGGTGGCGGCGACGATACGCTCGAGCATCTGCGTCTGCAGGGGGGCGGCCCAGGCCGGCGGGTCGATACCGAAGGGTATGTCCCTCACCAGGGTGACAGCGTCCAGAAGCGAGTCGAAGAACGGCGTGGGCTGGTCGAGGGCCTCGTCCACCAGAGTGTTGAAGCGCATCCAGTCGATCGTGACCCACCGCGAGATGACGGAGCGGTGCTCGTCGGCATCCTGATCGCCGACGTCGGCCGGAAACAGGGGGGCGCCGTCCGGGCCGTCGCCATACAGACGCCGCAGCGCGGCGCGCGCGGCGTCGAGCGTCTCGGCCGTCAGACCGGGGACGTCGTCGATGAGGGACTCACGCGTCGCGGAGGGGTGGAAGGCCAGATACTCGGCCATGCGATGCAGCACAGCGGTCTGCTCCCCCTCCTCTTCGTCCGGCCTTCTCCCGCCGAGGATGCGCACTTGCGTCGAGAGAGGCGGCGTGACATAGCCGCGCCAGGGGTGGAGCAGTGCGAGGACGTCGTTCCGCTCCTGACCCGAGAAGGAATCGAGCAGGCCCCGTGCCGTCGCCGCGACGTAGCGCTCTCCGGTATCGCCGAGCAACGGCACTGCCACATCCCTCAGGTCACGCAGAACGACGGCGGAGGCACGCAGGCCGAGCATCCACTGAGCCCGGTCCCACGCGGCCTGCACCCGAGCCGGGTCTCCGGACTCCAGGTGAGCCCGTACGACGGTGTGCGCGACGCGGGTGATCCGGTCCAGCATCTGGTTCCGGTGCGGGATCGCCCAAGCAGGAGGATTGGGGCCCATCGGTGGGCCCTGGACCAGGGTGAGCAGACGTTCCAGCTCCGGGACCCCGTCCTCACCGCGGCCCAGGGCGGCTTCGGACTGAGTCACGAAGTATTCCCAGTCCGTAGGCACGGAGAGCGTGGGCGCCTTGTCGTTGTCCGACGGATGTTCCGCAAAGAAGGAACCGGCAGGAAATGCCGCGGCCAGCCGGACCTTCAGGCGACCGACGGCGTGACGCGCCATGGCGGCAGACTGGTTCCTTCGACGGTAGAGGTCGGCCGCCAAGTCCTTGTAGGTCATCCCGGGTTCGAGATAGAGCCTTGCGGCGAGCTGGTTCATCCGCCATTCGGACGAACCGTCTATTTTGATGGGGCCGAGCAGATACAGCAGGAAAACTTCCTTACGCCGCGCCGTCGGCTGGTCATCCGGATCCCGTTCGGGCACCCCTGGTTGGGCGGGATCCGGTTCGAGCGCTCCGCCCAACCAGGGGATGAGGTCTTCGGGTCGTTCGATCAGATGTGGCTCGGCGTGCTGGCGCCGCACCTCACGCAGCCGGTCGGCGACCTCGGCGATCCGCGCCTCGAGCCGCCCTCGCAGCTCGCTGACCCACGGGCGTTTCACCAGGGTTATTCCGGCCAAAGGCCTACCACGGATCATGCGCAGGGCCCGCACCAAGTCGGGCACACCATCCGCACCGCGGCCCAGCCCGGCCGCAGCGTAAGCCTCGAACTCTTCCCAGTCACGCCGGACCAGAGGCGAGAGGCTGTACCGGGTACCGCCCGGCGTTTGCACCACCCGCACAACCCGATGCTCCGACGCGGCCTCCAAAATGGCCGTAACCCTTTCCACCGACCGCTGCGCGCCCCAGACACTGGTGTTGGCCGCGATCTCCTCCGCGGAGGAATCGGGATGGACCGCCAGATAAGCGAGTGTGCGGGCAGTATTGGTGTAGAACTCGGGCCAGTTCACCGTAGGACGCCCCAGCAGGCTGAGTGTGAGCGGCTGCGCCTCAGTCATACTGACACCGCTAACGGCGTCCTCTCCCTGGTGGAGGGATGGCGCGTCCTCTCCCCGGTGGGGGGATGGCGCCGCGCCTTCGAACTCGTCCGCCAGCCAAGGGAGAAGGGCCCGCGGGCTCTCGATCTCCTCCGGGCGGGGGTGCTGGCGCCGGAAGCCGTCCAGCGCGTGGCCCACTTCGGTGATCCGCTCGATCAAATTCCGCTGCAGATCGACCAACGTGGGGTGGGCGGCCGGGCCGGTGGCAATCTGCGGCTTGCCACGGACCATGCGCAGCGCCCGCACCAAGTCGGGGACACCATCCGCACCGCGGCTCAGCCCGGTTACGACCAAGTCCTCGAACTCCATCCAGTCCAACCGGACCGGCGCCGAGATGCGGTACCGATCACCGTCTGGGGTGTGCTCCACCCTCAGAGCCTCATGCCTTTGCAGGAAGGCGACGTACCGGCGGAAGAGAGGCATCTCCCACATTTTGCCGCGGTGGTCGGCGTTCTTCCGGATGTCCGGCTCGGAGGCACCGGGCTCAGCCACCAGATACGCGAGCAACAGGGCGGGGCCGCTGTTCTTGCCCTTCCTCCCGGTCACGCTGAGCGGCCCCAGCATCCCCAAGGTGAAGTCCTCCTGCCCATCCGCGGGCTGCGGCGCGGTGGCGGGCCCCTGCTCGTCCGCGACTTCCGGCTCATTGAAGATCTCCGGCCCGTCGGAGTCGTCCTCGATGCTCCCGGCAGGACCCGGAAATGACAGCGCGGACGACGGTCCCGCCACGGAAGGTCCGGCCGCGTTCATGCCGAGGCGCACGCCCTGCGTCGGGCTCCACCCCAGCTCGCCAAGCCGGTCGGTCACTTCGCTGATCCGCGCTACGAGGCGCTGCCGGAGCTCCGCCACCAGCGGATGGCCCGCTGTCCTGCCCCCGCTCAGGGGCGCGCCCCTGACCAGCCCCAGCGCGCGCAGCAGCTCGGGCACGCCCTCCGCCCCCCGGCTCAACCCGGCAGCGGCATGAACCTCGAATTCCTCCCAGTCGCGCGCGACCACCGGCGAGATGCTGTACGTCGTGCCGTCCGGCGTACGGGTCACCGCCAGGGCTTGGTGCGAGTCGAGGAAGGCGACGCTGGTCTGGAACTGCTCCCGTGTCCACGGCTCGCTCTCGTGTGAGGCGTTGTGCCTGATCTCCTCTTCGGATGCCTCTGGGCGAACAGCGAGATAGGCGAGCAGCAGGGCGGCTCTGCTGTCCACCGCGTCCCGACCCGTTACGACGGGGGGCCCGAGCAGAGAGAGCCGGAACGCGTTCCTCGGTGCTTCCGTGACGATCCTGCGCCACTGCGTCTGCAGTCCGGCATGGTGGGGCAGCAAGGCCAGCAGTTTCCTGACCAGGTGCGCCACGGTGTCCAGCCGGTCGGCGCCGCCGTTCTCGGCGAGCCGCCATTGGGCAAGTGTCCAGGCTGCTTCGGCGACCGACTCGAGGATCTGCTGGTACATCTCGGGTGCCCATGCCGGCGGGCGCCCGCCGAAGGGTGGGCCGGTGAACAGACCGAGCGCGCGCTCCAGGTCCCCCGCCGCGGCGGGACCCTTGCTGACCGCCTCGGCGGCCAGCATCTGGAACAGCGTCCAGTCGTCCCAGACCTGCGGCGAGAAATGCCATCTCATTTTGGATGACTCGACAAATCCCTGCCCCGCGGCGAATCCCGTGGTGAGTCTCTCGCTCCATTCCCGCAACATGGTGATGCCCTCGAGGCCCAGGTGGACGCTCAGCGCGTCTTCCGGCAGGTGCGTACCGAAGCGCAGGGCGACGGCGAGATCGGTGAGCTCACTTCGCTGCAACGTCGTGACGTTGACGGTTCCGAGGATCGAGATGCCCGGCACGTTCTCCATGAGGTACCGAAGAGGATCGAAAGCACCCTCTGTCAGCACCGCGACGCGCTGTGCCGCCCGCAGGAGCTTCGGGGAAAGCGGCAGGGTCCGCAACCCGGTCACCAGACTCGTGTACGCCTGCTCCAGGCTCTCCGGTCGGCCCTCCGCCAAGCGCAGTTCGACGGCGTCGAGCACGGTGCTCTCCACCGCGTCGAGCATCTCCTGGTAGAGGCCCACGGCCCAGGGGCGGGGCCGGGACAAGAACGGAACGCCCTGGACGAGGCTCAGCGCCGCCTCGGCGAGAGCAGCCGATCCCGTCCGTCGGCCCGCGGTGCTCAGCTCCCGGAACCGCGTCCACTCGTCCCAGAGGTCGGCGGGGAAGTCAAGCGAGAGAACACTCTCGTAGTACAGGCGCCTGTTGTGCGATACCGGGATACCGAGCGCCCGCTGGATCGTACGGCGAGCCTGCAGCAGGTCGTGCAAAGTCTCTCCACCCAGCGCGGGAAGCGCCTGCTGCGCTGTTGCCCCGGGCCGGAACCACAGGAAGGCCAGCAGATCGCATTCCAGGCCCGACAGCCTGTCAGCGAAGTGTGACGGCCCGAAAACGCCCAGAGGGGGGGTCGACGGGACGAGTGGGCCCTCGAAGACCAACTCACGGTTGGGAGGGGTGAACACGAACGGCAGTGACAGAGCCGGATCTCCCAGCGCGGACAGTACCCGCAGACGTCTCGTTCCGTCCGGCAGGTGGTCCACGGTCAGCGCGCCGTTGTTCGTCCACACCCCCATCCGGAGAGCGTCCGTCAGGGTCGTCCGCATGTCGGACGACACCCCGCGGTAGGGATCCAGCAGGCCCAAAGCCACGACCATGCCGGGGTCGAGCGGCACCCGCCGCAGCAACTCGGCCAGTTCCGCGTGCGGCACCGTGGCCGTCAGATTCGGCAGACTCATCAGAACCGACGCGCTGTCGACGCCCATCCGCGCCAGGAGCAGCCGCACGGGTCGCGTCCCTCCGGCCCAGGGAGCCTGCACCAGGCCCAGGCGTATCGGCTCGCCCTCTTCCGCCGGGACGGGGGAGCCGTCGACGTACATCTGCGCCATGTCCACAGACGGACGCGGAGCCCCATGCGCCTCCGTCCAGTCGAACCCGATCCGGTGGCCGGTCGAGTCGTGGACCGCGGCGGCGGCACCGAAGGCCCCGGCAAGTTCCAGGTGGGTGGCGGCCAAGACGGTGTCGTCGGAGAGGTCGAACCCCCGAATCGCCGCGGCTCGTGCGACGTTGAACAGCGCCACCATGTGCGTGCCGCTCGCCTCGGTCAGGACGGCGGCGTCGTGCAGGATGGCGGCGGCCCGCCTTGGCCGTTCGGGGACGCGGCGGAACGCCGACCACCACGACCAGACGCGGACGCTTGACCACAACAGCGCGTCGCGGGGTGATTCCCGGTCGGAATCCGCATGCACGGCCCTGATCTGTTCCTCGATGGAGCCGAACCGTTCGGTCTGGTTCAGCAACTGCAGCGCCGCGTCCACGTCCGGCATGGGGAGGAAGGTGCGCAGCGGGACGAGTTGCTCGGCCGCGGCCTGTCCGGCGCGTCGGAGAAACTCCACGCGCTCGTCTTCGGTCACCGGAACCAGAGAAGCCCGGTGGAGCGCGGTGCGCACCATGTGGTCCACCAGCTGGGGTGTCAGGTGCGCGAACGCCGCCAGCTCATGGTCGAGTCCAAGCATGTTGCGGATGGCCTCAAGTCCCTTGCGCAGATCCAGGAAATGAGGATGCTCGCGGGGCTCGACGCTCAGGAGCTCCCGCAGGACACCGAGGTGTTGCGTGTGGTCGCTGTTGGCTTCGTACAGCGGATCCGGCCCGGTGTCCAGGCCGGCTATCCCCGCCGGGGCACTCGGCCGAGTCCCCGACGGCCCGGCAGTCCCCGACGGCCCGGCTGAGGTCGTCCAGTCCTGCGACAGCCATCTCAGGGCCAGGCGATCGATGACCTCGCGGCCGACTGCCAGCCGAAGCTCGCGCGTCCTTTCCTCGACGGCAGCGATCCGCTTGGTCATCATCCCCTGGAGGTTCGTGGCCCACCAGAGGCTGCGGCGTTGGCCGAACGGGCGACCGCGCACGAGATCCAGCGCCGCTTCGAGGTCGGGTAGACCGTCGGCTCCCTTGGCGAATCCCGCCAGGGAGAGCTCTTCGAATCGGTCCCAGTCCGTGAGGATATGGGGCGCGAGGTCGTAGACCTCCTGACCGTCCTGCATCCGTGCGTGGACGTTGTGCGCGCCGACGGCATGCCTCAAGGCGTCCAGGTGCTGCTGGAAGTCCTCATCCGTCCAGGTCCTGGTGCCCACGCCGGGAGTGTGGAAAGCCACCGCCTCTCGCATGGCGGCGGCCGAGGACCCCGGGTTGAAATAGAGGTAGGCGGCCAGCAGCGCCACATCCGCCTGGGTGTCCCCGGCTACCGATGGGGCTCCCAGCAGGGAGATCTCCGGTACGGGACGGTCTCCCTGGGGAACGACCGGACCGAGCGGCGACCGGCTTTCCCCGTTCAGCTCGGCGAGGCGACCGCGCAGCTCGGCAGAGTCCGGGACCGCCTCCAGGGCGTGGGTCAAGGCTTCGTAGGCCCTCCGGTGGCTGTCCTGGGCGTTCTCGGCAAGACGCCACTCGGCGATGGTCAGCGCCGCACGGGTGATGGCGGCCGTGATCTCCGCGTTCAGCCGGCGCGCCCAGCCCGGCGGCTGACCGCCGAACGGCCGACCCTGGACCAGGCGCAGGGCGTACTCCAGGTCGGCGACAGCCCCAGGGCCGATCAACAAGGCGTTGTCGAGAAGGAGGCGGAAGTCGGTCCAGTCATCCTTCACGTCGGCCGCGATGACCGGGCCGTCCGCCGTCAGGACCACACGGCTGCGACCCCGATCGCCGATGTGGAAGGCCCGGGCGAGCCTCTTGATGTCGTTCTCGTAGAGTTCTGGACGCTCCCCGTAGCTGCCGCCCAGCAGAGCGACGGCCTCGTCCTCGGTGGTGTCCGGGCGGAAGCGCAGCAGCAGCGCGGCCTGGACGAGCTCGCGATCGGTGACGCCGGTCACCTTGACAGGGCCGAGTACGGAGATAGTCGGCACGTGCTCGCGTATGGCGTCCAGCGCTTCCAGACGCCTGCCGGACGCGTACGAGACCCGGCGCGCCAACGACACCAGTACGGGAGAGTTCGGCAGGGTCTGCAGGGCTCCCATCACGGCGCGGTAGGCCCGGTTGGTCGCCTCGGCGGTGCCTTCCACCAAGGTCCAGTCAACGGCCATGGAGACGTCCCGCTCCATGGTGTCGATCATCGTTCGGTAGAGGTCCATGCTCCAGGCCGGAGGGGCCCCGTCGAAGGGGGCTCCGAACACCACGTTCCTGGCCGTGTTCAGCACCTCAGAAGAACCGGTCTCCTCCCCGATGGCAACGAGTTCGGCATACCAGAACCAGTCGATCCACGCGTTGGCCGGCAGGCGGGCAAATCCGGCGGCACCGCTCCCGGGATTCAGCAGCGTCCCCGGGAGCGCCTTTTCCAGCTGGGTCTTCAGCTGGGCGAACCGTCCCCGCCAAACACCCATGGCCGCACGCAGTTCCTCTTCGGATGCCTCCGGCCTCAACCGGATGAGCAGGGCAAGCTGGATGATCTGGGCATGGAGGTTCGATATCCCGACGATCTTCTGCCGCCCCAGCACGGCGATCCTCCTTCCTTCCGGAGGCCGGAGGCCGGGCCGCCCGATGCTTCCGTCCGAAGCTCGGGTGTCAGCCAGCACCATGGCCGCAGAAGGCGCCGTCCGTACGAAGGACGGCGTCGGGGCGGCGGCGGACGGGCGGACAAGGTGGAGGCTGATCGAGCCGTTCGGGCCGGCCGTGGCCCCCAGGCCCCCCGTGCTCGTCCACACAGCACGGCGCAGCGCACTCACGATGGTGTTACGCAGCCCCATTACGGGCGCAGTCCCGGCGTTCATGAGGCCCAGGACAACCTCCACCCCAGGCTCCGCCGGCAGCAAGCGCAGCAGCTCGGCGAACTCCGCGCGGCCCACGGTGGCGGTCAGCCGTGGCAAAGCCAACTTGACGGACTCACCGTCGTCGGTGAGCCCGGCAAGCAGCCAGCGCACCGGGCGGGGCAGGATCGTCCAGGGCGCGGCGGTGCCGTAGGAAGAGTGGGCGGATCCTGTCGTGAGGAAGATCTCGGACAGGTTCAGCGTCGCGCCGGTGATCGCCGGATCCAGCCAGTTGCGGCCCCCGATGGCCCCGTCGGTGCCGGTCATCTGGGTGGCGGGCTCGAAGGCGCCGCTCAGCACCAGGTGGGTTGCCGCCAGGACCGCGTCGTTGGTGTGGTCAAGTCCCCGGGCGGCGGCGGCACGCATCACGTTGAACACGGCGACGACGTGCGCGTGGCTCACCCTCTGTGGAGCCCCCGGGAGGTGGAGGATGCCGGCGGTCCGCGCATGGCGGGTGGGATCCGCCCACAAGGCGCGCACCGTGTCGCCGATCGCGACGGTGGCCCACAGCAGATTCTCCACGGCGTCGTCGTCCACTTGAGGCAGCACTGTGCGGAGCTGAACCTCCAGAGGGCCCATGTTCTCCTGACGGATCATCCGCAGAGCCTGGTCCACCTCGGGCAGAGCGACGAACTGCCGGAGCGGCACGGGCTGCGCACGCCACGCCTGGCCGGCGCGCAGGATCAGGTCGACTCGTTCCTGCCCCCGGACGGGTCCCGGGACCCGTCCGGGGGTGCTGAGCAGCATGTGATCCACGAGCCGGGCGGACAACGGGACGAGGTCCCTCAGGTTCTCGTCGAGGATCAGCATCCGGTCGATCGCACCCAGTCCGGCCAGCAAGTCACGGAAAAGCGGGTTGTTGTGGACGTCGCCGCCCGCCAGTTCCCGCAGGGCGCGCATCACAACATGGGCCTTGTTGCGCACGTAGTCGGGCGCGAGACCGTCGGCGGCGTGCATTCCCGCGTCCCGTGCCAGCTGGTCGAGCTGTTCGTCGGAGGGACGCTGCTCGTCGCGGCCGGGGGCCATCGGGTCGGCCCCCTCCCGCGCGAACCGGTTGCCGGGCCGGGCGGTTCCCGTCGCCGGGCCGCCGAGCTGCTCGCGCGGTCCGAGCTGGGCGGAGAGCCGGCGCAGGTCCCGGTCCCTGATGCCGTGGTCGGCCAGATAGCCGGCCGCCAGCCGCTGTACCGGTCCCCGCGCGGCCACCTCGGCGGCCATCGCGGCGAGTTCGACCGGGGCGTCCAGGGCGCCCATGAGCGTGCCGGGCGTCCGGGGCAGGGTGTCGCGCTGCACGACGGCCCGCAGTTCCCGTCCCGCGACCAGCGCGCCCTGTCCGACCGCGACGGGTGTGCCGTCGGCGGTGAGGGACACCCGGGGGGTCTCGTCGTCAACGCGCAGGGCGTCCACCATGCCCGTGCCGTGGCCGCCGACCTCGTGGGCGGCCTCGTCCTCCGTGACGTCCGTGGCGAGGCGGTGCTGTGACTGCGGCTGCCGGGGGCCGTCGACGGGCTGGCGGAACACGGACATCGTGAGGTGCGCGGCGTCGGCGTCCGTCACGCGGACAGGGGTGACCGACAGGACCTCCAAGGCCGTGTACCTGTCGGGGGCTTCCGGGTCGGGCAAGCGGTGGCCGGGTTCGGTGAACCGCCTTTCGACGCCCTTGCTGATCCGGTCCCACACGACGTCCAGTTCCCCGGCGTCGACGTCTCCTTCCGGCGTGAGCCGGACCCGGATCTCCAGGTCCACGAAGGTGACATCGCCGGCCCGGAAGCGCCGCACCGCGTACGCGCCGGCCGTCACGACGGGTGCGAGTCTGCCCGGGTCACGGCGTGAGACTCCCCAGACCACCGGGTTCATCGAGGCGAACTCGCGTTCCACGGCGGGGGTGTCGGCGCGGGCCTGCCACCACGCCGTGTTCGCGCCGCCGCCGCGCGGGGTGAGCGGAGCGGGGCCGGGCAGCTCACGTACGGCAAGCGGATCGCCGGTTCGCGAGGCCGGGAACAGGGGCGAGGGGGCAGCACTCTCGTCGTCCGCCCACGTCTCGGCCGCCAGGTCCAGGTCCGGCCGGAACTCCAGCAGCGGCCGGCCATCGTTGTGGGGGTGAGTGCTCCGGACGCGGTTGAAGGTCTCCGGTCCGGCTTCGGTCCGCGGCTTCCACGTCAGGGGGGTGACGCTCAGGCCCGCCGACCGCAGGGAGTCGACGAGGCCGCCCTGCTCGTCGTCGCGCACCGAGTCGCCACGGACACCCCGGATGAGGAAGACGTCCTGATCGCCCGCGATGGGGCGGCGCTCTCCCCCCACGACCTGGTGGACGACGCCGTCCTCGACCACGTACGTGCCCAGCGCCGCCAGCCGCTCCATGTCCTCGCGCAGCCGCCGGTACTCCTCGCCGCGCTGCTCGAAACGCTCGGCCACCTTGGCCCACAGCTCCGGATCGCCGTCCGGCGCGACGGTCTCGGGCCGGGGCATCGTGGGAGCGAAGTAGCCGACGAGTCCGACCTTGTCCGCGGGCGCGCCGAGGTGCACGTCGTACGGGTTGATCGCCTCCGCCGTGATCTCCCGCGGCCGGGAGACGGCCCCTTCCGGCAGCCGGCGGGACGTCTCGGGGCCGTCCGGCCGCACCGCGAAGCGCAGGTTGTTCGTGCGGGAGAACTTGCGGAATCTGGCGTAGTCCCGCCTGGCCATGCCGAAGGCGGTCAGCGCGTCACCCGGTGTAACCGGCCGACGGGTCCGCGGCCTCGCGGGCCGCTCGACGGACAGGTCGGCGCCGTTCGCCGTGGCGGCCGTGTTCCCGGCGAAGTGGGGGTTGGGTATCCAGTGGACCGCGAGGCCGGCTGAGGATCCCGCGTCCCGTGCGCCGACGATCTGCCAGGCCCCCCGGATGTACTCGCGTGCCACACCGCCGGGGTAGGCGATCTCCTCCTCCGCGAACTCGTTCGGAAGGTGGGACCGGCTGCCGAATGTCTCGGCGACGTCGATGCCGGGCTTGTCGACGATCTCGTAGACGTAGGCGTCGGTACCGCGCCGGTCAAGGGCCCAGTCCAACGAGAAGGAAGCGCTCACGAACCCGTAGGCCGCCGTGTCAGCCGTCCCGAACTGCACGTAGTCGTACAGGTCGATCCGCTCCGGGTCACGGACGGCGAAGCCCTGTTCGAAGATGGTCCGCGGAGGCCGCTTGTCGGAGCGGTGGACGCGCCGGGGCCGCGTGACGACCGGCTCGGGGCGCAGCCGGGACACGTCGATCTCGGTCGCGGCCCCTGTCTGGAGGTCCAGTTCGTCGAGGCCTTCGAGGCTTTCCCAGCGGAAGGAGCGATCGACTTTGAGGGAGAACGAGGACGAGGTTCCCGCCGGGGCGAACCGGAGGACGGGGGAAAGGTCCGGCTCCTCGCCGTCCGGCAGCACGGCGCGTTCACCGACCGCGTCGGCGGCGGGCGTCCGGCCGGTGTCCGGAACCCCGGACTGGGTCCGCGGGGCGCCGGACGCCGCCGTGGCAAGGGGGCTCGTGGCGGCCAGCAGCGGGGTGCCTGCGTGCCAGGCGAGGTAGGTGCGGCCCCGCGTGTCCTGGGTGAGCCAGGCGGGTCCGGCGACCGCCAGGATCCCGGTGAGCGTGGCCTGCCGTACGGCGCGGCCCAGCTCCCGGACGTGCTCCAGGAACGGAGGGTGTGGGCCGTCCGCGAACAACAGGGCGGTGACGAGGCCGTCGCCGTAAGCGTCCAGGGCGGGGTCGTGCGCGAGCAGTTCGAGGAATTCGGCCCGCGGCACCGTGAGTTTCCCGCCCGGCAGGGTGAGGGTGACGTCATCGGCGCCGGCGTGGTCCAGCATGTGGAGGTAACTCCCCATACCGGCGGGCCACGGGACGGGCCTCAGTGTCCTGCGGCCGTCCCGCTCCACGGCGACGAAGGTGCCGTCGGGCAGCAGCCACGGCCCTGGCGCCGCGGTGGTCGACCAGATGCGGCCCGCGACGGCTCCGGCGCCGTTCGTGGCCGCGGTGCGGGCGTCGTCGAAGGCGCCGAGGACTTCGAGGTGGAAGGCGCCGAGCGTCACCCGGTCGGTGAGGTCCCGTCCGACGGCCGCCGCCTGCGCGAGGAAGACGCGCAGATCGTCCGGGCTCACGCGCGTGTCGCCCGGCAGGTGCAGGACGGCGCGTGCGAACCCGTCGGGGTCGGAGTCCGGCGCCTGCCACTGCTCGGCCTTGGTCAGGGCCCACAGCAGCCGGGACCGTTCCGCGGGGCCCACCGGCTCGTCGGGGCCCAGGCGCAGGACCGTCCGGGCGCGTGCGGCGAGTTCGGCGCCGGTCAGCGCCGACAGGTCGCGCGCCACGGCGGCGGCGTGCGGCATGGCGACCCAGTCGGTCAGGGCTCGCTCGCCCAGCTGTTCGAGCGCTGCGTCCAGGAGACGTTCGTACACCGCCCGGGGAATGTGCTGCGCCGCGTCCAGCCCGCCGTGGGCACGCGCCGCCGACTGGAACAGGTCCAGGGTGAACGGGCCGAGGGGGCTCAGCGTGTCGTCGGCCCGGCGCATCCGCTCCAGGGCGGCCATGCCCTGGAAGAGACGGGCGTACCCCGGGTCGCTGTCGATGTCGTGCCCGAGGGCCAGTCTGAGGGCCCGCACCAGCCGGAGAACGGTGTCCCTGCTCTCCTCGGGGACAGGGCCGGGCCCTTGGTAGAGCGCGGACTCGACGGCGAGCCGGTCCACGTCCTCGGCAAGCGGCTCGGGCAGCCGGTCCTCGAAGCGGGCCGGCCGGCCCTGGGCGTCGGTGACGGAGCCCCAGCGGTACGTGTCCTGCCCGGTCGCCGGGTCCAGGACGGGCGCGGTGCCGAAGACCCCCTCGGAGGCCGCGGTACGCCGTCGCGTTCCGTTGCTCACGTGCTGGGCCAGGGAGACGGTGCCGAGCGGGTCGGCGACGAACGGGAGCGGACCGCCGGCGCGGGGGTAGTTGCGCACACCTCGCACGTCGCTCGCCGGCGTCAGGGCGAAGCACTTGTTCAGCAGGATGCGGCCGTCCTTCGGCAGCGCGCGCACAGCGCCGCGCCGCGCGAGGAAGCCGGCGAACGCCTTCGGTGTGAGCCACGCGCTCGCTCCGGACCGGGTGACGAGCTGGGCCCCGCCCGGACGGGCGTGGGAGGACCAGATGTACGTCTCCTCGTTCCAGCCGGGCAGGGCGTGCGGGGGGCCGACCCGCCGGCCGGCCGGGTCGAAGTGGACGATCGTCCTGCTGCGGCCCATGTGCCGCAGATCGCCGTCGCGCGCCGGCATGTCCTGCACGGTGTGCGAGGCGTCCCCCAGCAGCCGCCCGTCCATGTCGTGCACCGGATGGACGAGGAACTGTTCGTCGGCCGGCGAGAGGGCCGGATCGAAGGGTGTGGACAGTCCGGTGCGGGCGGGGACGAAGCGGGGTTCCGGCTCGTCCCTCCGCGCGGTGAGGACGATCCGGCGCGGGGTGTCACCGGATCCCTCGACCTGGAGTGCGGCGTCGGTGTACCAGGCCGGTTCTCCCCTGCGGTCCGAAAGGGCGGAGTAGCCCTCGTGCGGCAGAGCTCCCGACGGGGCGAGGACGACGAGCCCGCTCTTCTCCGGACGGGCGGTCAATGCCGGGTCCAAGGCGGCCAGTTCGACGAAGACGTCCCAGGGCACAGGGCGCGGGCTGTCGTCCACCCGGATGGGCACCACACCGTCCCGGCCCGAGAGCACCACGGCGAACGGCTCGCGGGCTTTCCGGTCGCGCACCCAGGGTGCGGGCCGGGATGTGGTGCCGACGGCCCTGCCATCGGCACCGAGTTCGCGTGTCTCCACCTCGGTGAGGTCGAGTCGCGTCGGCCGTGTGGCAGTCCAGTCGCGCCCGACGGCCGTGGCGCCGTCCTCGCCGAGCATCAGGCTGTCCGCGTCGAAGACCCCCCGCGACGCCAGGTAGGTGGCCGCGAGTTCGGCGAGGCTCTGCCGGTCCGCCGCCCCGGACCGTCCCGCGAAGTCGAGCAGCTCGCTGATCTGCGCCGGGGTGATCCGGCCGCCGGGAGGCGGGACGAGCACCCTGCGGACAAGCGCGCCGGCCGACAGCGGGTCGACGTGCAGGAAGCGGTCGCGTCTCGCCAGATCCACCAGGGCGGCCAGCGTCTCGACCCGGGTCTCGTGATCGGGCCGTTCCCGGTGCGCGTCACCGAGCCGGTTCAGCAACTCGGCTTCGACGTCGGCGCGAGAGGGCGGCGCCGCATCGTCTGACGGCCGGGGCCGGGGCGGGACCGCGGGTGACGCTGCCGAACCTGTCTGCCGCAGCAGGGCGCTGCCCCGATGCGGGCGGCGACGGGGCGGACCGCCGCGTGTGAAGAGGCCGGCCCGGCCACTGCCGGGTCCCTTCTCGCCGAGCAGCGGCGCCGAGCCGTCGTCCGTACGGGACTCCTCCGCGTCGCTGTCGTCCGCGGAGACGTCTGAGAGGTCGGTGAGGTCGCTGAGGTCGGCGTCCGAGTCCGGCAGGGTCCGCGACGCGGTGTCCCAGACGTCCCCTTCGACGTCGCCGGTTTCGGACTCTCCCGTCGACGACTGTGTCAGAGACCGAGCGACCGGCTCGATGCCTCGCGGCTCCGGCTCCGCCTGACCGCTCGTCGTAGGCAGGGCGGCGGCGGGCAGCACCCGCTCCTCGGACGCCTCCGGACTCTCCCCGGACGCCTCCGCCTCCGCCTCTGGGCGGGAGACGTCGGTACGGCCGGTGGTCGGTACGCGGGGGGCGTCGGGCGCGGGTTCGGCACGCCCGCTCGTCAGGGGCTGGAATCCGCCGTGCTCCCCCGGGCCCGCGGCGGGGTCGGCGATACGCGCGATGCGCCAGGGCCGGTAGGGGTTGCCCGTCGGCACCAGAGCCACGTTCCCGGCGCTCGCCCAGCCGGCCGGCGCCGGCGCGCCCCACTCCGCGGCCGAAGCACCGGGCCGGGAGGGGACGCCCGCCTCCGCGCTAAGAGCCTCGTACAGTGCAGTGACGAAGGGGCCCGGCTCGTCCTGCGACGCGCGGGCGTGCGGGATCACGACGACGACCGGGGCCCGCGGGTGGCGCGCCGGATCGTGCGCGACGAGTTCGGCGGCTTCTTGCGCCGGCACCCGGTGGCGGACGCCGTCCGCGGTGGTGACCAGCACATGATCGCGGTCGCCGTCGGCGACGAGCACATAAGGGGCGACCGCGGCCGGCCGCGCCGGGTCGGGGGCCCACGGTGCCGCTTCCGTGCCGTGGGCGGCCAGGCCCTGTTCCCCGTCCGGGGCCAGAACGCTCACCCGTGCGGTGTCGACGGCTCCGATGTGCTGCCCCGTCCAGTTGCGGCCCGCGGTCATACCGCCCGACTCCACCTGCAGACTGGTCGCGGGCGAAAGGGCTCCCTGCCGCTGCAGTTCGTAGGCGGCGATCGAGGAGACGCTCGTGGCCCGCCCGGCGTCCGCGGCCTTCAGCACGGTGTCGAGGGCGTCTGCGCGGTTCCGGCCGGAGACCTCCGCGTCCGGCGCGAGGTGCTGAACGCGCCGGGCGACCGCGTCGATGTCGGCCTGCGAGACCGGCGTCGCCGCCGACGGGGCGGATCCGGGTGCCGTCCCGCCCCGCAGACCGTCCACGATCCCGACGGCGTGGGTCAGCCGTTCCACGGTCTCGGGGCTCGCGCCAGGGCCGGCCACCTGCCGGGCTATGTTCTGCCACGTCTCACCGGCGGTACCGGCGGACTCTCCCTCGCCAGGGGCATGCACACCGTCCTGGCCGGGCTGCTGGTCCAAGGAGGGGGAGTGCTGGCCCGTGTTCGGGTGGGAGGCGCCGGCCGGCTGGGAGGCGCCCCCCGGGACGGGAGTGCCGCTCGGATTCTGGGTCCCGCCCGGGTGCGGGGCACCGGACGGCTGCGGCGTCGCGCCCGGGGCGGAAGCGCCGCCTGCGGGGATGGCCGACGGCCCGCCGAGGAACGCGTCTGCGGGGGCCGCGGCGCCCGGCTCGAACGGGTCGCCGCCGAGGGTGCCCTGCCGGCCGAACTCCTCTGACCCGACGGGCGAGTTGGTGCCAGTGAGCGGGGTGGTGCCGGGGAGCGGGTTGGCACCCGTTAGTGGATCAGTGCCGGGGGGCTGGAGCGGCGAGGGGGAGGAAGGAAGGTCGAGCTGGGAGGTGGACGAGGTACCGGGCCGGCCTATGGGCGGCAGGGGTGAAGTGGCGGAGGGCGCCAGGGGGGCCTCGCCGGGCAGCGCGTCCCGGAGAGGATCGCCGGGGCGCGGGTCGGTCAGGGGCGCGGCAACGTCGTCCGGCCGTGCGGATGTCGCTCCCGAAGGCATTCCCTGTGAGGTCCCCGGCGTGGCGCCGGGCGGCGGGAGAAGTGGGAGGAGGCCATGGGCGGACGGCCGCGTGGTGAGGCCCTCCAGCAGGTCCGGGACCGTGCCTTTCGGACCGCCGGTGTTCGTGGTCGGGACGGGACCGCTCGCCGGAGGCGCGGAGTTGACCGGAAGCAGGGGAGCGAGCGGGACGACGGGCGGCTCGAGAAGGGGCGATGTGGCCTCGCGCGGTGTTGCCGGATTCGTGCGTACGGGCCGGGTGTTGAGGGTTGCCGACGAGGTCGTGATCGGGGCGGCCCCGGTCGCGGTCTTGTGCGGCGGCGGCTCGACCAGCTTCCGCGTGGTGTTGAGGTGGTGATCGTCGGCAGAGCCGGGGGTGGTGGTGTCCACCGTGTTCACCGCCGTACGGACGGTGGAGAACATGCCGGTGAGATCCTTGAACTTCTCGAAGGACGCGCTCGCCCCCGCGAAGAGCCCCAGGGTCACCACACTGCTCGTGCCGGCCCCGTACATCGTCTGCCAGGAGAACTTCCAGTCTCCGCGCAGGACCGCCTGGGTGATCCCCTCTCCGATGGCCTCGCCGAAACCCTCGGCGACGAAGGCGTTGAACACCTCGAACGTGGGCCGCGCCCACTTGTTGCTGTCGAAGGTGTTCTTGAAGAGGTTCTGGAACGCGCCGCTGAACAGATGGATGAGACCACCCATCACCGCGCCCCCGAACGCGCTCTCCCCCACGTCCTTCCAGTCGACTCCCCCCGGCTTGAGGGGGCCCGAGTTCGTCATCATCAAGAGCCGCGTCGCCAGCGTCGTGAAAGCCTCTTCGAGTGCCTCCGTCAGCGACGGCATCAGATGCGAACGCCGTGCGATCGTGTCGATGATCGTGGCAACCTGCATGACCGTACGCATCTTGGCCAAGTAGCCCTCAAGGGCCGTGAGATACGGCGCGAGGAAGGACATGGCCGCGATCGCCGCCAGCTCCAGCGCCAGGATCACGAACTCCATGATGAGCTGGTAGTTCGACTCCATGATGCTCTGGGACTGCTGGTACTGCCCGGACTGGATATCTCTCATCTGACGGGACAGATCCGACAGGTTGTCGGCCGCGCCCACTCCCATGAGCTGGGACATCGCGGCCTCATAGTTCTGCAGCACCTGCGGAGGCAGAGCGTTCCGAGCCATGGGGAGAATCCGCTGGAGCAGGTCCCGGAACTCGTCGATCTTGTCCGCCGTGTCACCGAAGGTCTCGGCGACAGCATCCGACTTCCGCCCGTCCGCCTGCAGAGGGATCTCCCCCAGCAGGGCGAAGGCAAGCCGCCGGGCGTCGTCCGGCCAGTCGAGGTGCTGCAGTCCCATGGTTCAGTGGCCCCGTCCGCCACCGCTGTGCTCGTTGCCGATCTCGTCGGTCTTCCCCTGCAATTCGGCGACCTGCTCCTGCGCCCAGTTGGAGGTGCCGGTGATCTTGTAGATCTCCGCCCGCCGGCCGGCGTTGATGCCCTCCACCGCTTGGCCGAGTGCGCCGAGTGTCTCCACGAGGGTCTCGATCGTGCGCTTGTACTGCGGGCCGGCGCTCTGCGCGTATTCGTCGTCAATGCCGTACCAGGACGTGTTGGGGCGCAGTCCCTCGATCATGTCCTCGGCGATGGCCCGCGCGTTGGCGGAGACTCCTTCCAGCCGCGCCATGAAATCGCGGAGCTGTGCGGGGTCGCCTTCGAAGGAACCGCCCGTCACCTGCCACCACCTCCCGTTCGACTGGCGGGCCCTGACGGTTCGTCGGGGTCTTCGACGATCTCGTCCCTGAGCCTGGTCTTCGGCTGGGCGCGCGTCGCGCCGCCCTCGGCGACCGCCTGTTCGAACGGGCCGAAGATGCGCCCCCAGTCCAGGCCGCCCCCGCCGCCACGCTCCTCACGCAGGGCCGCGGTCCGCTCGGTCAGCGGCTTGAAGGCTCCCATCACCGCTTCGGCCATATGGGCCCGGCTTCGCTGGGAGGCTTCCAGCACGGCTTCACCGAGCTGGTCCGGCGTCATCGACTTGTACTTGTCCGCGAGGAACCGCACGCGGGTCACCTGCCCCTGCGCTCCCACCGTGACCTCCACGGAGCGGTCCTTGGACCTGCCCGTGTACGTCGCGGTGCTCATCCGCTTCTCCGTCTCCTCCAGGGCACTCTGAGCCTGCTTCAGCTCGTCCAGCACCCGCTGGAAACCACTGCTCTGCACTTCCGGCACTTAGTCCCTCCCAATGGATGCCGGCGCGCCGCCTTCGTCGGCGCCCCATACGTCCTCGTCCTCCGTCAGCCAGGACTCGCGCTCACGGTCACTGCTCTGTGTGTCCTGCTGCTGGCCCGCGCCGCCCTGTGGGCTCATGGGCGGCATGAACGGAGCGGAACTGGTGGAACCGCTGCGCTGGGCGACTCCGACGTCCTCCTGCTCCGTCGTGCCCCTCCCAGGCCGGCGACGAGTGACGGTCTGCGGCTCGTCGTCGAGGACGGCCCGCACTCGCTCGCTGGTGCTCGGGCCGCCCGAGGTCGACCCGTTGATCCGTGTACCCATGGGAAGCATGGGTTGCGCCCCGTTGGGTGTGGTGATGTCGCCCTGTCCCTGTCCTCCCCGCCCGCTGTGCGGCGGGGCTCCCAGGTCACCGGCGTCGAGCTGGCCGTTGTCGACGAGGTCTTCCTCGAAGTGCGGCTGGCTGTGCTGCGGGTTTGAATCATATGGGTTGTCAGGTCGGGCTGGGAAGTCTTGACCGGGTTGTATATGGGTGGTCGAGCGGGAGCCGTCGGGAAGGGTGGTACTGACCTCGCCCGTGTCGGGGTCGACGTTGGTTGAACTCCCGTCGGGGAAATCAGTGGTGAGCGTGCCGTCGTGCTGTCGGGTGGTCCAGCTTCCGTCAGGGTTGTGGAGGGATTCCCCGGGTGCTAGCTGACTGATCTCACGGTGACCATCGGGCGACGTCACGATGGTCTGCCCGGTGTCGGGGTTGAACGTGGTGGAAGAGCCATCCGGGAAGTCGGTGGTGACCGAACCATCCGGGTTGATGGAGCTGACGCCGTCGCCGGCGTGCTGCGGGATCGACGTGCCGTCCGGCAGTGCGTCCAGGGGCACGCCGCCCTGGTCGCCGCCGAGTCGGCCGGGTATCTGGCTCTGCACTTCGTCCTGGCGCCGCTGCGCCTCCTGGAACTGCTCTTCCTGGCGCTTCTCCTGCTCGGCCCTTTGCTGTTCCTGCTTCTGCTCCGCCTCGGCCTGCTTGGCCTCCTGCTGAGCCTGCAGCGCCTCCTGCTTCTTCTCCTGTTCCGCCTGCTTCTGCTCGGCTTCCTGCTCCTTCTGTTCCTGCTTGGCCTCCTGCTGAGCCTGCAACTCCTCCTGCTTCTTCTCCTGCTCCGCCTGCTGCTGTTCCTGCTTCTGCTCCGCCTCGGCCTGCTTCGCCTCCTGCTGAGCCTGCAGCGCCTCCTGCTTCTTCTCCTGTTCCGCCTGCTGCTGTTCCTGCTTCTGCTCCGCCTCGGCCTGCTTCGCCTCCTGCTGAGCCTGCAACTCCTCCTGCTTCGCCTCCTGCTTCGCCTCCTGCTCCGCCTGCTTCTGCTCGGCTTCCTGTTCCTTCTGTTCCTGCTTGGCCTCCTGCTTGGCCTGCAACTCCTCCTGCTTCTTCTGCTGCTCCGCCTGCTGCTGTTCCTGCTTCTGCTCCGCCTCGGCCTGCTTCGCCTCCTGCTGAGCCTGCAACTCCTCCTGCTTCGCCTCCTGCTCCGCCTGCTTCTGCTCGGCTTTCTGCTCCTTCTGTTCCTGCTTGGCCTCCTGCTTGGCCTGCAACTCCTCCTGCTTCTTCTGCTGCTCCGCCTGCTGCTGTTCCTGCTTCTGCTCCGCCTC
>NZ_JBEYFY010000028.1:0-3065 GCF_040703595.1 Streptomyces sp. NPDC007084 | reverse complement strand
GGCCTGCTTCGCCTCCTGCTGAGCCTGCAACTCCTCCTGCTTCGCCTCCTGCTCCGCCTGCTTCTGCTCGGCTTCCTGCTCCTTCTGTTCCTGCTTGGCCTCCTGCTGAGCCTGTTTCTCGTCGGCCTTGCGCTGCTGCTCCGCCTGCTCCTTCTGCTGCAGCTGGAACATGGCCGTCTGCTGGGCCTGCATCTCCTCCTGCTGCTGCTCCTGCTTCTTCTCCTGCTCGGCCTGCTTCTGCTCGGCCTCCTTCTCCTGCTGTTCCTGCTTGGCCTCCTGCTGAGCCTGCAACTCCTCCTGCTTCGCCTCCTGTTCCGCCTGCTTCTGCTCGGCCTCCTTCTCCTGCTGTTCCTGCTTGGCCTCCTGCTGAGCCTGCAGTTCTGCCTGCTTCTTCTCCTGCTCGGCCTGCTTCTGCTCGGCCTCCTGCTCCTTTTTCTCCTGCTTCTCCTCCGCTTCCTTCTGCTTCTGCTCGGCCTCCTTCTCCTTCTTCTCCTGCTTCTCCTCGGCCTCCTTCTCCTTTTTCTCCTGCTTCTCCTCGGCTTCCTTCTCCTTCTGCTCCTGCCGGAGCTCCGCCTCCTTCTCCTTCTTCTCCTGCTTCTCCTCTGCCTCCTTCTGCTTCTGCTCGGCCTCCTTCTCCTTCTTCTCCTGCTTCTCCTCGGCCTCCTTCTCCTTCCTCTTCTGCTCCTCCTCTTCCTGAGTCTGCTTGTCGTCCGCGTAATGCTGCTTAAGATCAATATTTACGGTGGTGATCGGCTTGAAGGACTCGTCATTCCAGGAGTTCTGAATATCGATCAAGGCTTGGCGCCCCGTCGCCCCCAGTTCCTTCTTCACGGAGTTCTGCCACCGGCGGATGGCCTCCTCCCCGATCTTCTTCCACGTGGCCTTGTCCTCCAGCGCGCCCCAGTCCTCATAACCGCCGTTGAAGCCGTCGAACTTCACCTTGTGGTCACCGCCGCCGCGACCGTTGCTCTTGTATCGGACCTTGGTCAGATTGTGATACCACATGTAGTCCGTCACATCGAGCAGCACATCGTGCAGCCAGCGCAGGGGATTCCCCTCGAACCACTGCCACGAATCCCATGCGTTGTACAGATCCTGGGCGGCGTTACGCAGCGCGGTCGCATAGCCGCGCAACTCTATTCCGTACTTCGATCCAAGGATCCCGGCAAAGGGGAGCTGCTCGCTGTATTCGCGATAATTGCGGTTGAGGCCGTGGACGAGGTCATAGAACACCCCAGCCGCCTGGCCTTTCCACGCTGTCTGCTCCGTTCCGAGGTCGAACTCCCAGTCGGCGAGGTCGTTGTGGCGCGCCGCGAAATAGTACGCGGCGCGGTCGAACGCCTGCGCGGCCTCCTCGAACGACTTGAGACTGACGGCGTTCTTCCGCTCGACCGAGATCCCGTTGAACGAGAAGTCGACGGTGGACCCGGTGAAGCCAAGAAGCTGCTGCAGCGCCTTGCCCCCGCCATAGCTGTACTGGTGCAAGGCCTGGTCGTTCCAGGTTTGGTGCGCCTCCAGGTCGTCGAACGGCTTGTCCATGCCACTGACGATCTCGCCGCCCTCGCCCCAGCCTCCGGAGGGCACATCGGTGCCGCGGGTCCCGAGCAGAGTGACCCGCGCTTTCTTCATGACCACCTTGGTTCCGACGGATGCCGAGGTGATCGGGCCGTGTTTCCCGGAGAAGAAGGGCACGACGAAGTCGGTGTTCTCGATGCGCCATCCGGAGTTCTGAACCCGCCAGTCCATGTCGTCGATCGCTTCAAGGATGGCGTTACTTGGTTCACCGTCGAAGTCGCTGAACTCGACCTTCATGAGCGGGATCTTCTGATTCCCCAACAGCTTGTCGAAGAGACTGTCCCGCAAGGGTGCCTGGTACCCCGTCAACAACTTGACTGCCAAATGCCAGTGGTCGTCCGTCGAGTCGGCGGGGTAAACTGTCACGGGATTTCCTCTCGAATACGCAAATGCCGGGATGAGGCATGCGAACGCTCGTCCTCAACTCACGAACGATTACTCGTTGTCTTCGTTTTCGCTGTTGTTCTTCCCGCCAGTCGTCGTCAGGTCGTCAATCGTGTCCTCGAAGATGTCGAGGAATTCCTGACCGTCGAGCTGAACCAGGTTTCCGCCCTGCGTATCCTTCAACTTCGTCAACGTGCTTTCCATGTTGTCGACGATGTCGTCGAACAACGCGTACTGCTCCTCGTAGACTTCGATGATCGACTGGATGGCCTTGACCAGCCCCTCGCTGAGCTCCTTTCCCTTGTCACCGAGGACGCCCTCCTGATTCATGAATCCGATGGCCAGCGGCTTGCCGGTTTCGTAAGCGTCGTACTGCTCCGTGGTGGTGATGTCGCTGTCACCCAGGAGCGTGGCCAACGTGTAACCGAGCGCGGGATCATCCAACTGGATCTTCGAGAGTGAGTCCTTGAAGGGGATGACTCGATTGTCGATGAACGCGCGAAGGCCGTCCGCGTCCATCACCAGCTTGCCGGTACTCGAGTTGGGATCCTTGCCCATCGACTTCTTCCTTTCGAACCGTCGTCACACCAAAGAGGAGGAAGGTGGTTATCGGCCGATGCGGACGGAGGACCACATTTGGGTGAGGGATTTCTCGCTGTACTGGTAGTTCTCGGAGACGTCGCTGAGGAGGGCGGAGTGGCTGGTGAGGAGTTGTTCCATGGCCTTGACTGCGTCGTCCCAGGCTTTCTGCTTCCTGCTGTAGGTGTCGCGGTCGTCGCCGATCCAGGAGTTGCGGAGTTCGGCGAGTTCCATTTCCAGGTTGGAGAGGGTGGTGGCGATGGCTTTGGTCTGCTGGATCATGTCGTCGCCGGCGTTTTGCATGTGGCTGTAGTCGACGTAGATGTAGCCGTCGGAGAGGTTCTCGGACATGGGGTCTCCCGGTTCCTGCGCGGTGGAGTGAGGCGAGTGGGTGGGGTGGGTGGTCGTTGGGCCGGGTGGTTGTTGGGCCGAGTGGTTGTTGGGCCGGGGTCAGCCGGTGAGGGTGTCGAAGACGCCCTGGGACTGGGAGTAGGCCTGGTTGATGTTCTCGTTGGAGGAGCCCTGCT
>NZ_JBEYFY010000027.1:75851-105835 GCF_040703595.1 Streptomyces sp. NPDC007084 | reverse complement strand
GTACGTGCCGTTGTGGAAGCCCGGCCGTCGCCGTGCCGGTCAGCGCCGCGTCCGCGGGTCCGGGCGGGACGGACTACACCCGGCTCGTCGACCCGTTCGTGTCGACCGCCGGCGATGACGGCAACGACCTGCCGGGCGCCCAGGCGCCGCACGGTCTGGCCAAGGTGAACCCGCTGACCACTCCGGACCGCAACCACACGGGGTACGACTACGACGAGGACCACATCGCCGGGTTCACGGCGACCAACCTCGACGGGGTCGGCGGCTCGGGAGGCGGCGGCGACCTGCTCGTCGTGCCGACCTCGGTGCGCTACGACAAGCGCCCCGCGCCCGGCACGTACGCCCACGCCTACCGGCACGACGACGAGAGCGCGACGCCCGGCTCCTATCAGGTGGGGCTCGGGGCCGTCTCCGGCACCGGCTCGTCGGTGCGGCAGGACCCGGGCACCATCAAGGCCGAGATGACGGCGGCGACGCGCACGGCGCTCGAACGGTACAGCTTCCCGGCGGGGTCGGAGCCCGAACTCGTCCTCGACCTCGCGAACAACTTCACCAGCCGGACCCGCTCGACGCTGAAGGCGACGAAGCTCCCGGACGGGACGACCTCGATCAGCGGGCTCATCGCCGGGTCGTTCAACGGGGCGTCGTACCAGCTCTACTACAACGCGACCACGAACGTCCCCGTGACCTCCTTCAAGAGCTGGGGCGGGGACGGCACGCTGAGCGACGCGACGACGCGGGACGGGTCCGACACGGGCGCCGTGCTCGGCTTCGCCCCGTCCGCCGGCGACGACATCGAGCTGCGCGTCACGCTGTCGCCGATCAGTGCCGAACAGGCCGCGGCCGACCAGGAGAGCGAGGTGGGCCACCTCACCTTCGAGCAGGCCCGCGCGCGGACGAAGGCGGAGTGGAACACGGCGCTGGGCGCGGTCGATGTGCGCGCCTCCGCGACGTCCGACCCCGGGTCGACGCTCACCAAGGAGTTCTACACGCACCTGTACCGCATGTACGCGCTGCCGGTGAACGCCACCAGCACCAGCGGGACGTACCGCGGTGTCGACGGAGCGGTGCACAAGGCGAACGGGTTCACGTACTACGACGGCTGGTCCACCTGGGACGACTTCCGCAAGTACTCCGTCGAGGCCTATATCGACCCGGGCACCTACCGGGACATGGTGCAGTCGCTGATCGAGCTGTTCGCGGACGCGCGGGCCTCGGGCAAGAGCCTGGGCAGCCTGACCCACTCGGTCCCGACGGTGCGCTGGGAGCGTTCGGCGGTGCTGGTCGCCGACGCGCTGTCGAAGGGCTACAAGAACTTCGACCGGCTGGACGAGGCGTACCCGGCGCTGCTGTCGTACTCCGGGTACTACACGGGCGCGCAGCTGCGGCAGGGCTATGTCAGCGGGGACCCGGGGACGACCGTCCAGCGGGGCTACGACCAGTGGGCGCTGTCCGTCGTCGCCGACGCGCTCGGCAAGGACGAGGACGCGAAGAAGCTGCGTGCGCAGTCGACCATGGCGATCGACAACCTCGTGAAGCCGGGCGCCTGGAGCGCGGCCGACGGCACGAAGGTCGGTCTGCTCACCCCGCGCGGCTCGGGAGGCGACTGGCAGAGCGCCGACTACGAGAAGTTCGAGGCGGCCGGTCTCTACCAGGGCACGCTGTGGCAGTACCACTGGTACGACGCGTACGACATGGGCGGGCTCGTCAAGGCCATGGGCGGTGCGAAGGCCGGCCGGGCGGCGGTCAGGCACATGTTCGGCGAGGACTCCGGCGCCGACGACGGCTCGACGATGCTGCACTCGAACGCGAACGAAATCGACCTCCAGGCGCCCTACCTCTTCAACTACGTCGGTGAGCCCAGCCTGACGCAGAAGTGGGTGCGCGCCATCTACACGGGCACGACCTGGAACCGCTATATCGCGACGGGCTCCACGAACGAAGCCCCCAGCTCCGGCGGCGAGTTCAGGCCGCCGGTCAAGACCCAGGTCTACAAGCTCTCCCCGAACGGCTTCCTGCCGACGATGGACAACGACGCCGGCACGATGTCGACCATGTTCGTCGGCGCCGCCCTGGGCCTGTTCCCGGTGACCGCCGGTTCCAGCCAGTTCCAGATCGGCAGCCCGTTCTTCGACTCCACGACCATCACCTACGCGGGTGGCAAGCGGTTCACGGTGAAGGCCGACGGGGTGTCGCCGGACAAGTACTACGTGCAGGGCGCGACCCTCAACGGCAAGCGGTTCGACAACACCTGGCTCGACTACGGACAGATCATCTCCGGCGGAACGCTGGACTTCACCATGGGTTCCCGGCCCTCGTCCTGGGGCACGCACACCGCGCCCGCGTACTCGCTGGACGCCGACGGGGGCGACACGGGTGGCGGCGGCGCGGGAACGGGCAAGGGCGACACGATCGTCTCCGCCCGGCCGGGCACCGTGCAGACCGGCGCGGACGGGGCCGTCGACGGCAGCGTGAAGCTCACGCTCTCCGGGCCGGCGTCGTTCGCCGCCCGCACCGGAACGAGCCTGACGAAGAGCGGTGCGGCGACCGTGACCGGGCTTCCGGGCGGGGTCGGCGCGGATCTGCGCGTCTCCGGTCCCCGCACGGCGACCCTGTCGTTCTCGGGGAGCACGCGGGTGGACGCGCACGTGGGCATCACGTTCGCCGACGCGGCCTTCGCCCACGGGGCGCGGGCCGCGACCGTCCACGGCACCGGGATATCCCCGACCGACCCGCTCCTCGTCTCCGCGGCGGCCGTGCGGCGCACGGCACTTCGCGCCCTGGTGGACGAGGCGTCGCTGGTGCGCGGCGGCAACTACTCGGACGGTTCCTGGACCGTCTTCCGTGCGGCGCTCGAACGCGCGCGGACCGTCCTCGCGGACACCGCCTCCGCGACGGGAACCCTGATGGCCGCCGAGGACGCGCTGCGGTCGGCGGTCGACGGGCTGACCATCGACGAGGGCGGCTTCGCCGTCCTGCAGGCCGAGTCCCCGGACGAGAAGGAGGGTCCCAGCCTCACGAGCGAGCGGAACAACTCGGACGGCAACCTCGGCGGCGTCACCGAGGGCTCGTGGGAGCGGTTCACCAGGCTGGACTTCGGCGGTGTCGCCCCGCGCAGCGTCTCGGTCCGCTACGCCAACTCGCAGGCCACGAACGCGAAGCCGAGCAGCGTGGACATCCACGCCGGCGCCGCGGACGGGCCCGTGGTGGCGACCGTGCGGCTTCCCGGCACGGGCGGCTGGCAGTATTACACCACCGTGCAGGCCGCTGTCACCGATCCGGACGCCCTGCTGGCCGCGGCCGGCGCGACGTTCGTGTTCCACGCGCCGGCCGGGCAGCAGTGGGTGTCGAACTTCGACTGGTACCAGTTCTCGCCGTACGACGTCTCCACGTCCCCGACGACGACGCTCGCCACGCTGACCGCGCTCAACAGCACGGGGACCGGCGGGGGTTCGGCGCCGCTCAATCTCGCGAACGGCATCTTCGAGAACGTCACGAACGGCGCGTGGGCCTCATGGAAGGACACCGACCTCGGCGGCGGGGCGGACACCGTCACCGTCCGCTATGACAAGCCGCAGTCGCGCGCCGCCTCGGACTCGCACATCGAACTGCGCCTCGGTTCGAAGGACGGTACGAGGAGTGTCGACATCCCGCTCGAGTACACCGGTTCGAGCTGGGGCACCATCGCCACCACGAGCGTGCACCTGGACCCGGGCGTCTTCACCGGCGTCCAGGACGTGTACGCCGCGTTCGTCTCCAGCACCCAGTCCTCGTCCCAGCCCTATGTGGGCAACGTCTACGCGCTGGCGCTGACGCGGGAGGCCGACGCGGCGGTCGGCTTCGACGCCACGGCGTTCCGCTCGAACAGCGGCGGCGGGCTGAAGAGCGAGCCGGTCGGCTGGACCGGCTCGGGGTCCACCACCGATCTCGGCGGCACCTACGACGGAGCCTGGCTCGACTACGGGGACATCGACTTCGGCGGCTCCCCGAAGAACACCGTCACGATCACCTACGCCAACAACTCCGCGCGCTGCGGCACCGGTTCGGCCGTCCAGATCTATCTGGACTCCTTCGACCCGGCCCATCCCGGCACGCCGTACGCGACCGTGCCGCTGCCCGTCACGGGGGCCGCCTGGTCGTCCGGTGGGACGACCAGTCTGACGCTGCCCGAGCCGGTCACCGGCACGCACAGCGTCCACCTGCGGCTGACGACGACCCCGGACTCCGCGCACCCCTACGTGGCGAACCTGGGCCGGATCACCTTCGACCACGTTCAGGCGCCCGCCGAGACGGACAAGTCCGGGCTGCGGAAGGCGATCGAGCAGTACGAGGGGCTCTCCGCCGACGCGGCCCGCTACGACACGATCGACTTCGGCGTGTACCGGCGCGAACTCGCCGCCGCCCGCGCGCTTCTCGACGCCGATGGCGCGACCCAGCTCGACGTCGACACCCAGACACGCGGACTCACCCTCGCCGCACGGCAGTTGATCCCGCTCCCGAGGCTGCGTCTGGAGGACCTGGTCGCGACCGCCTCGGCGCTCCAGAACGCGCGCTACACGGACGCTTCATGGAAGGCGTTCACCACGGCACTCGCCCAGGCGAAGACCGCGGTCGCGAACGACACAGCCACGGACGGGGTCCTCTCCGCGCGCTACGACACCCTGCGCGGCGCCCTGTCCGCGCTCAGAACGAAGCCCAAGGCGGTGCCGGCCGTGCCCGAGGCGGTGTCGGCGACCTCGTCCGGCACGAGTGTGACGGTCGCCTGGGCCGCGCCGAAGGACACCGGCGGCGCACCGGTCACCGGCTACAAGGTCACCCTGGACGACGGCCACCAGGTCGAGATCCACGACCCGGACAGCCGCCGTACCACGTTCACCTGGCTGCGGCCCGGGACGTACTCGGCGCGCGTCCGGGCGGTGAACCCGATCGGCACCTCGTCGCCGAGCGCGGCGACCGCACCCGTGGTGACGGGCGGCGGCAAGCCGCAGAAGCCGGCCGTGACCGGTGTCATCACGACCGGCAAGCAGGTCCGTGTGACCTGGCGGCCGGCCGCCGACGGCGGGTTCCCGGTCATCGGCTACACCGTGGCCCTCGGCGACGGAACCACCGCACACGTCTCCGCCACGACCCGCACGGCCCTGCTCACGGCCAGGGCGAACGCCAGGGCACATACGGCCACCGTCACCGCGGTCACTCCGGCCGGGACCTCCGACGACTCGCTCACGGCCAGCCCGGCGGCGAACAGCGAGCCGGACAAGGCGGTCGCCGGTGACTCGGCGACCGCCGACCCGGCGTACGAGCCCTCGCCCTTCCCGGACGACACGCTCAACGCGGCCTACGCGTCGGACAAGTGGCCGGGGTCCGGCGACGGAACCGACTACTTCAAGGGCCTGCTCGACGGTTTCAGCGACCTCGGCTCCGGCGTCCTCGGCGCCAACACCAAGGTGACCCCGGGCGCCCGGCCGACGGCCGAGAACGACCGGATCGCCGTGCGCGTCAACAACGCGGCGACGCAGCAGGAGGTGGACCGGGCCGAGGTCGACGCGACCAACAGCTCCACCGTCACCATGGCCGACGGCCTCGGGTCCCGGCTCGGCCGGATCTACGGCGACGCGCTGAAGGGCGGCCGACTGCCCAAGACCAGCGCCCTGTTCTCCCGCGTCACGCGGGGCCTGGACAAGGTCGACGCGGCGAAGAACCACTACGGCTACCAACGCCCTTACGTGCGGCTCGGGTTCGTCGGCGACGGGGGCTCGGTCTACGAGTCGCAGGACGGCTCCTACGGCGGTCTCGCCACCAGCGGCTCCTACCCGAGCGGCCACACCTACGGCGGTTACGAGGCGGGGACCATCCTCGCCACGCTGCTGCCGGAGCTGGCGCCGTCGATCCTCGCGCGCACCTCGGAGTACGGGGACAACCGCGTCGTCCTCGGCTTCCACTACCCCCTGGACGTGATGGGCGGACGCATCTCCGCCCAGGCGACCGTGGCGCACCGCTGGGCGGACCCGGACTTCGCGAAGCTGCTGACGCAGGCGCACACCGAGATGGAGAACGTGCTGCTCCAGGAGTGTGAGAAGGCGGGATACGGCGACTCGCTCACGGCCTGCGAGGGCGACTCGTACGCCGGTCTGAGCAGGGCGCAGGACGTCGACCTGTACACCCGGCGCCTGACCTACGGGTTCTCCCGGACGGGCCGGGCCGGGCAGGCGCTCAGGACTCCGGAGGACGCGGCGGCCCTGCTGATCACGGCCTTCCCGGACCTCAGCACGGAGCAGCGCACCCAGATCCTCGAGCAGACCGCGACGGACTCCGGGTATCCGCTCGACCTCACGGCGAAGGGCGGGGCGAGCTGGCAGCGGATCAACCTGGCGGCGGCGATGTCGGCGCGGGTGGCCGTCGACGCCGACGGGTCGGTCACGGTGAAGAACTTCTCGGACGCCACCAAGGCCAGTGTCGCCGACGCCAAGGCGATCACGGTCGGGGGTGTGGCGATCGACGGGTTCGATCCGGACGGGTCCACGTATGTCGTCGACTGGCCGAAGAGCGTGCGGCTCCCGGCTGTCTCCGCCCTGCCGGCCCAGGCCGGCGCGCGGGTGAAGGTCACCGACGGCGGCTCGGTCCTCTCCTCCGCCGGGGCCCGGTTCGCCACCCGCACCATCAAGGTGACCTCGGCCAACGGGTCGTTCACCCGGACCTACACGGTCGGGTTCCGGCTCACGGACCGCGACGACCGGCCGGGCGCGGCCGGTGGTCACGGCGGTGACCGCGCCGCCGGAGCGTCCGCGCTGTGGAGCCCGGCGGGCGGGGGAACAGGTCCGGGCCGTGGTGCCGGGCTGTGGTCGCCCGCCGCGGAGTGGGCGGCGCCGCCGAGGAGCGCCGGGGGCAAGGTGGCACGGTGACCTGACCGCCCGGCTGAGTCCCGCGAGCGACGCGCGTCGGGGACAGCGGCCCCCTCCGGACGAACCATGGTGTTCGTCCGGAGGGGGCCGTCGGTCTGTGGCGGCGCCCGGCGTTTCGCCGGGCGCCCCGGGACGCGAGCGCTGGACGGCGGCGATGGCCGAAACCCCGCGGTGCGCGGACCGCCAGGGTGCCGGGTCCCGGCAGCGGCCCGGTGGCAACGCGGGGCCGGTGACATACTCGCCAGGTCCTTACGGCCGCCCCGGCTGTGCGCACCGGCCCGGGGGAACCGGTCGGCGGTCCAGCCACGCGGGAGACACGTATGACGGCACAGCCCTCCGAGAGCCGCACCGGCAGCACCGCCCCCAGCGGTGTCGAGAGCCGTATCGACACGAGCAGGCCCCACCCCGCGCGCGTCTACGACTGGTTGCTGGGCGGCAAGGACAACTACCCGGTCGATCAGGCGGTCGCCGAGAAGCTGCCTCCGGAGTCGCGCCTGAACGCCATGCGCAACCGGGCGTTCATGCGGCGCGCGGCGGCCTGGCTGGCGGGCCGGGGCGTCGACCAGTACCTGGACATCGGGACCGGCATCCCGACCGCGCCGAACCTGCACCAGATCGTTCAGGACATCGTGCCGTCGGCCCGGATCGCGTACGTCGACAACGATCCGATCGTGCTCCGGCACGCGGAAGCCCTGCTGGTCAGCAGCCCGGAGGGGGCCACCGACTACATCGAGGCCGATGTGCGCGAGCCCGAGGTCATTCTCGACCACGCCCGGACGTTTCTGGACTTCGGCCGGCCCCTCGCGCTGTCGATGATCGCTCTGATGCACTTCATCTCCGACGCGGAAGACCCCTACCGGCTCACCCGGACCCTCGTCGACGCCCTGCCCTCCGGCAGTTATCTCGTGTTCTCCCACGGCACCACCGACGAACACCCGCACCTCGTGCGGTCGGTGACGTCCACGTACCGCAAGGGTGAGATCCCGTTGCGGATGCGGACCCGGGCCGAGGTCGAACCCTTCTTCCAGGGGCTGGAGTTGGTGAGTCCGGGGCTGGTGACGGCCACCCACTGGTTCAAGGAGACGCCCGCGCCGGAGCCCGAGCCGAGCGGGTTCCACGTCGGGGTCGCCCGCGTCCCGTAGCCAAATCCCCGGCCTCTGCGGGGCACGCAAGGTCGCGGAAGGACACGTTAGGGCAACTCCCGGCGGGTGAACCGTTTTCCGGGCGGACCGGGGGTACACGAGCGCCGAACACCACCGGAGAACGGCGTCAGGAGTGCCATGCCCGTCAAGGTCGGATTCTTCAGGACCAGGTCACTCAGAAGACGTCTGCGCCGCTGCGCCCGCGAGGTGTTCGGCTGGGACCGTCTGCGTCCTTCCCAACTCGACGCCATGACAGCCGTGATGCGGGGGCACGACACCATCGTGGTCATGCCGACGGGTGCCGGGAAGTCCGCCGTCTACCAGGTGCCCGGTGTGCTCCTGAAGGGGCCGACCGTCGTGGTCTCGCCCCTGATCGCCCTGCAGCGGGACCAGGTCGCCCACCTCGCCCGTATCGAGGGGTCCGACGCCTCGGCCGTCAACTCCTCGCAGCGCGCCCGCGACAACGAGGCCGTGTGGCAGCGCGTACGCGACGGCGGCCTCGACTTCCTGTTCGTCTCGCCGGAGCAGCTCGCCAAAGACGAGGTGGTCGAGCAGATCGCCGCGGCGGCTCCCGCGCTGATGGTGGTCGACGAGGCGCACTGTGTGTCCTCGTGGGGATACGACTTCCGCCCGGACTACCTGTCCCTCGGCCATGTCCGCGAGCGTATCGGCCGGCCACCGCTTCTCGCGCTGACCGCCAGCGCGGCGGCGCCCGTGCGGGCGGACATCGTGGAGCGGCTCGGGATGCGTCAACCGCACGCCGTGGTCGCGGGGTTCGACCGCCGCAACATCACCCTGGAGGTCGTACGTCACCGGGACAACGCGGGCAAGCGCCGATGGGTGGTGGAACGGGCGGCCGGCGAGGCCAAGCCGGGGATCGTCTACGCCGGGACACGGCGGGAGGCCGAGGAGTACGCGCGGGAGCTAACGGCGCTCGGGTTCGACAGCGCCCCGTACCACGCGGGGCTGCCGGCCGCCGAGCGCTCCCGGACGCACGACCGCTTCCAGGCGGGAGAACTCGACGTCGTCGTCGCCACCTCAGCGTTCGGAATGGGCATCGACAAGCCCGACATCCGCTTCGTGCTGCACGCGACCGTGCCGGGCTCCCTCGACACCTACTACCAGGAGATCGGCCGGGCGGGCCGCGACGGGCAGCCGTCCACGGCGATCCTCGCCTACCGGCCCGAAGACCTCGGCGTCCAGCGCTTCCGGACCGGCGCCCGCCCCGACCCGGAGGTCCTGGGCACCCTGTTCGACGCGGTGCGCGAACACGCGGGGCCCGTCACGGCCACGGAGCTGCGCGAACGCACCGGACTCTCGCAGACACCGCTCACGTCCCTGCTGCACCTGCTGGAAGAGGCCGGAGCCCTGACGACCCGGAAGCAGGGCGGCGTCACGGCCGTACCCGGCGCCCGGCGGGACACCTGCGTCACCGAGGCGCTGCGCCTCGCGTCCGCCCGCGTCGACCTGGAGCGGTCCCGGGTGGAGATGATGCGGGCCTACGCGGAGACGAACGGCTGCCGTCGCCGGCACATGCTGGGCTACTTCGGCGAGGCCCTGGCGGACGGCGACTGCACGGGCTGTGACACCTGTACGCGGGCCCAGGACGCGCGGCGGGCGTCCGGCCGGCCGGGAGACATCCTCTCCGGTACGGGGACGGGTGCCGGTTCCGGCGCCGGTGCGGGCGCCGAGCCGCCGGAGTCCGCCGCAGCCGGTCACGCCTTCCCGCCCGGCATGCGGGTCAGCCACAGCACCTGGGGCGAGGGCGAGGTGATGAACGAGGAGGGCACGAGGATCACCGTCCTCTTCGAGAGCGTCGGCTACCGCACGCTCTCCCTCCCCACCGTCCTGGATCGGGGCCTGCTGACCCCGCTGGCGTCGACCACACCGAGCGGCTGACGCCCGCGGACGGCTCCGGCGCGCTTCGCGACGTCCCGAAGCTGTCGGCAGGACTCGCGTGAGAGCATCCGTTCATGAGCAGCGAACCCGAAGTCAGCGCTCTGGCGATCAATGTCACGGTCCCGCAGGAGCTTCGCTGGACGGACACCCGCCGCGGGGAGGCGTTCACCCTGACCACGCTCAACGTCCGGCTCCTCCCGGACGGTCGGCTCGCGGCCAAGGCCTACGGGCGGCCGGTCGCCGGGGGCCGGGGCGCGTACGTCTCGTTCGCCGTCCCCGACCGACCCGAGCTGGCGGACCTGATCGCCCAAGCCGCGAGCCGCGCCGGTGAGTTGTGGGGCGCGCACCGGGGCCTGGACTGAGCCCGGCCCGGCCCAGCTCAGTCCGGCCCAACTCGGTCCGGCTCGCGAGCGACCTGCCTTCGCCCACCTCCCCACCGATCAGAGAACGGGAAGCGCCATGACGGACATCCGGCCCACCGTGCCCACCGCACCCACCGCGCCCGCCGGTTCGCCCGCGCGGCCGTCTGCCGCGGAGGACACCGGCATGCGTCCCCGGGAACTGCGGGACGGGCAGCGGACCTGTGTGTGGATCGCGTCCGTGGACTCCTCCGTTCCCGAACTCGTCCACGAGACCTCCGGGCTGCTGCTGGAGGCGCCCAACTGGAGCGCCGACGGCTCGCATCTGCTGCTCAACGGAGGCGGCCGGTTGTGGCGGCTCGGGCTGACGGAGGGGTCCCCCGGCCTCTCGGAGATCCCCCTCGACGGAGTTCCGCCGATCAACAACGACCACGTCCTGTCTCCCGACGGCACGCGGGTGTTCCTGTCGGGCATGGACGGCCATCTCTACCGGGCGCCGGCGGCCGGCGGCAGCGGATCGCGTCTCACCGGTGACGACGGGTTGCTGCACTTCCTGCACGGGATCAGCCCGGACGGCGGCACCCTGGCCCACGTGGCGATCCCGCGCGGCACGACGGGTGTCCCCGGGCGGCTCGCGCTGATGCCCGCAGGCGGTGGCCCGAGCACACTGGTGGACACGGGCGCCGGTCATGTCGACGGCCCCGAGTACTCTCCCGACGGCGAGTGGATCCACGTCAACACCGAGGCGTTCGCGTCGGCCCCCGGACACGCCCAGCTCGCCCGCCTTCCCGCGACGGGCGGCCGGCTGGAACGCCTGGTCGTGTCCGACACCGTGGACTGGTTTCCGCACCTCTCCCCCGACGGCCGCTTCGCCACCTACGTGGCCTTCCCGGCCGGGACGCTCGGTCATCCCGAGGACGTCCATGTGAAGGTGCACGTCGTCTCCACCGAGGCCTGGGGAACGCCGCTGCGCACGTACCCGCTCTTCGGCGGTCAGGGCACCCTCAACGTCAACAGCTGGGCGCCCGACAGCCGGCACTTCGCCTTCGTCTCCTATCCCGTCCTCGCGTAACGGCTCGCGGGGCGGGCGAGCCCCAAGTGGCCGCGCAGCGTGGTGGATTCGTACTCCGTGCGGAACACCCCGCGCCGCTGCAGTTCCGGGACCAGGCTCCGGGTGATGGCCGTCAGGTCGTACGGCAGGGCGGCCGGCCGCAGGCGGAAGCCGTCGAGGCCCGCCGAGCGCCAGTCGAGGAGCAGGTCGGCCAGTTCGCCGGGGGTGCCGGTGAATATCCTTGCGTCGGAGGCGAGTTCGGCGCCGGCGACCTCGTCCAGGCGGGCCTTGCGCCGGGCGGCGGCGCCGGGTTCGTCGTCCAGCGCGACGAGCAGGTCCGCGAAGATCCGCAGCGGGCGCTCCGTCAGGTCCCTGCCGGTGCGGCGCACGGCCTCGGCGACCTGGGCGAGGACGGCCACCGTGCCCGCGCGGTCGTGCGGGGTGATGTGGACGACGTCGGAACCGAGGGCCGCGAACTCGTACGGCGTCGAGGCGTGCGCGAGGCTCACCACCACCGGCCGGCCCTGCGGGCCGCGCGGGGTGATCGACGGTCCCTTCACGCTGAAGTACGTGCCCTGGAAGTCGATGTGGTGGACCTTGTCGCGGTCGAGGAAGCGGCCGGTGGCCGCGTCCCGTATCTCCGCGTCGTCCTCCCAGCTGTCCCAGAGCAGCCGGGCGGCCTCGACCACCTCGGCGCCCTCCGCGAACAGGTCGCGCAGCCGTTTGGCGATCAACTCCGTGTCGGTCACGTCCTCTTCGGTGAGCTGCGGGGTGGTGCGGCGGCCGAAGTGGGTGGCGTCGGCTGCGCGGGAGGCTATCTGCGGGCGCCATCCGGCGCGGCCCCGGGAGGCGTGGTCGAGGGTGGCGATGCCGATGGCGAGGTGGAAGGGTTCGGTGTGGGTGACGTTGGTGGTCGGGACCAGGCCGACGCGGTTGGTGAGCGGGGCGAGGTGGGCCGCGAGGAGTACCGCGTCCATGCTGCCTCTGACCTGGTCGGTGCGGTCGTCGGGCCGGTGGAAGGCGGCGGACTGGAGGCCGAGGGCGTCCTCGAAGGTCACGAAGTCGAGCAGGCCCCGCTCGGCCTCGGTGACCAGGCCGGCCCAGTACGGGGCGTTGAGCAGGTCTCCGGGGCGGGCGTCCGCCTCGCGCCAGGCCGCGGGGTGCCAGCCGGCGCCGTCGAGTGCGACGGCGAGGTGCAGCGGGGCTCCGGGAGTGCCGGCCGGGCCGGTGGCGGTGGTGCCCGTCATGCGGAGGTCTCCTTCTGGTCGCGCGGAGCCGGTCCGCCCCAGACGGCGGGGCGGGGGGTGTGGGACAGGCCGAGGTGGTCGCGCAGTGTGCCGCCGGTGTAGTCGGCGCGGTGGACGCCCTTCTCCTGGAGCAGGGGCACCACGCGGTCCACGAAGTCGTCCAGGCCGCCGGGGGTGATGTGCGGGACGAGGACGAAGCCGTCGGCGCCCTCGGTCTGGACGTAGTGGTCGATGGCGTCGGCGACGGTGTGCGGGCTGCCGACGAAGGTGTGGCGGCCGCCGACCTTGATGATCAGCTCGCGGATCGACAGGTTGCGCTCCTCGGCGAGCTTGCGCCACCGTCTGGCCGTCTCCGCCCGGCCCTTGCGGAACACGGAGTGCCCCTTCAGGAGGTGGGAGTCGTCCTCGGGCTCGCTGTCGGGCAGCGGTCCGTCGGGATCGTAGGCGGACAGGTCACGGCCCCAGACCGCTTCCAGGTGGGCGATCGCGGTCTGCGGGCTCACCAGTGCGCGGCTGATCTCCTCGGCGTAGGCGGCGGCCTCCGCGTCGGTGTCGGCGACGACCACGTTGGCGGTGGGGAGGATCAGCAGGTCCTCGGGGCCGCGGCCGTAGGCGGCGAGGCGGCGCTTCACGTCCCGGTAGAAGTCGCGGGCCGCGTCGATCCTGCTGTGCTTGCTGAAGATGACTTCGGCGTCGGAGGCGGCGAACTCGCGGCCCGCGTCGGACTCTCCGGACTGGATGATCACCGGGTGGCCCTGCGGGCCGGGCGGGGTCGTGAACCGGCCGGATATGTCGAAGTGGCGGCCCCGGTGCTCGAAGTGGCCGGCCCGGGCGGTGGCGAACTCCCCCGTGCTCGCGTCGGCGCGCAGGTCGCCGTCGGTCCAGCTGTCCCACAACTGCCTTGCGACGCGCAGGAATTCGGCGGCCCGGGTGTAGCGGTCGGCCTCGGGCAGGAAGCCGCCCCGGCGGAAGTTCTCGCCGGTGAAGGCGTCGTAGCTGGTCACCACGTTCCACGCGGCCCGTCCGCCGCTGAGCCGGTCCAGGGTGGCGAACCTGCGGGCCACCTCGTAGGGCTCGTTGAAGGTGGCGTTGACCGTGGCGGCGAGGCCGAGGTGCGTGGTGACGGCGGCCAGGGCGCTGAGGACGGTCAGGTTCTCCGGGCGTCCCGCGATGTCCAGGTCGTAGACGTGGCCCTTGTGTTCGCGCAGGCGCAGCCCCTCGGCCAGGAAGAAGAAGTCGAACTTGCCGCGTTCGACGGTCTGCGCGAGCCGGATGAAGGAGTCGATGGAGATCTGGCTCTCGGAGCGCGGGTCGGACCACACGGTGACGTTGTGGATGCCGGGCAGTTGCGCTGCGAGGTGCACCTGTTTCCTGCGGGTGTCGGGCGCGGCTTTCCTGCGGGTGGCGGGCACGGCTCGGTCTCCTTCTGAGAGCTCGGGGGCGGGGTGCGTGGCGTGGCGTGGCGTGGCTCTTCGAGGGTGCACGGGCCGGTCGGCGTCCGAACAGCTCGACCGGCCGCGCTTCACGAGGTCTTCATGCCGTGGTGACAGGTTTCGGGGCTTGCGCGTCGTCGGGCTTCGGGGCTTGCGCGTCGTCGGGCGCCGGGGCCGTGGGCCGCCGGGCGGGGAAGCCGGCCCGGCGCGCGTACAGGACGACCGCGATCACCGGGAGCAGGAGCAGCAGCACCGTCCACGGGAAGGAGTCGCTGCCGACCACGTCGAGGAGGACGCCGCCGATGATGCCGCCGGCCGCCATCGCCACGTTCCACAGCGTCACGAGCATCGCCTGCGCCGAGTCGGCGGACGCGCCGCCCGCGTCCCCGGCGGCGGTCTGGAGCAGGGTGGGCACGCCGCCCCAGCCGAGCCCCCACAGCACGGCGGCGACGTAGACGAAGGCGGTGGTGTCGGAGAGGACGGCCAGCAGTGCGGCGGCGACGGCGACCAGCAGGGCGCCGGCGAGGGTGAGGCCGCGCAGCCGCCGGTTGATGTGCGCGCCGACGATCCAGATGCTCGCCAGCGACGCGGCGCCGAAGACGAGGAGCACCAGTCCGGTGCTGCCGCCCAGGCCCAGGTCGTCGAGGTAGGTGGCGATGTACGCGTACAGGATGGTGTGGGCGAGGACGAAGACGAGGGTGACGAAGAGGACCGGGGTCACTCCGGGGATGCGCAGGGTGGGCAGCATCCTGGGCCGCTCACCGCGCCCCTGTCCGGGGAAGTCCGGTACGGCGGCGGCGATCCACGCCAGGAGCAGCGCCGTGAGCGCCGTCATCGCGAGGAACGCCACGCGCCAGCCGAGCCAGTCCCCGAGGAAGGTCCCGGCGGGGACGCCGAGGGAGAGGGCGACGGGGATGCCCGCCATGGCGATGGCCATCGCCTTGCCCTGGAGGTGGGCGGGGGCCATGCGGCGCGCGTAGCCGGCGAGCAGGGCCCAGGCGAGACCGGCCGCGACACCGGCGACGCAGCGCGCCACCATCGTCAGCTCGTAGCGCGACGACACGGCCGTCACCGTGTTGGCGAGGGCGAAGCCTCCCATGGCGGCGAGCAGCAGCGACTTGCGCCGTCGGCCGGCGGTGGCCGCGGTGAGCGGGATCGCGGTCAGGGCGGTGCCGATCGCGTAGATGGTGACGGTCTGGCCGGTGGCCGATTCGCTCACCCCGAGGTCCCGGCTCATGGCGGGCAGCAGGCCGGCGGGGAGGGTCTCGGTGAGGCTGGTGATGAAGACGGCCGTGGCGAGCGCGAGCAGGGCGAACAGGGGGAGGCCCTGGTGTCCGTCGCCGCCGCTTGGCGGGGGCGGTGCCGTGGCGGTGGATGCCGCGGCGGCGGGCGCGGGGTCGGGCGCCGTGTCGGAGGCGGGGTCGGGGTCGGGCGCGGGGTCGGGCGCCGTGTCGGGCGCGGAGTCGGGTGTGGTGTCGGGCGCGGAGTCGGGTGTGGTGCTCATGGGATGTGCTCCAGGTTTCCGGAAGAGAAGAGGTGAGGCGCGGGGGGGGCGCGCCGGTCGTGCTCCTCGGTGGCCGGTTCAGGCGGGGCCGAGGCCGCCGTCGACGGGGAGCCGGACGCCCGTGGTGAACGTCGCCTCCGTGGCCAGGAAGAGCGCGGCGCGGGCCACTTCCTCGGCGGCGCCGAGGCGGCCCAGCGGAGGCAGCGCGACGGTGTGGGCGCCCGGCGCCTCGATACAGCCGGGTGCCACCGCGTTGACGCGGATCCCCCGGCCGGCGAGTTCGGCGGCGAGCGCCTGTATGGCGTCGGGGCACGGGGCCGGAGCCGTGAGCACGATCGCGCTGCCGTCCCCGAGGTGGGGCAGCAGGGGGCGGGCGGTGGCGATGGCATCGGAGAAGAGCAGGTCGAGGCCGCCCGTCGTGGCCTCGGGTCCGGGGCCGGAGGACGCGATGAGCGCGGCTTCCAGGCGGGACGGCGTGACGACGCGGGCGGTGGAGCCCAGTTCGGCTGCCGCGTGGGCCCGCTCGGGTGCCGTGGGGACGGTCAGGACGACCGTCGCCCCGCCCTCCACGAGGCGCTTGGCGATGGCCAGGCCGATGCCGGTGTACTCGCCGACGACGAGCGCCTTCCTGCCCGCGTACCTGGTCATGGTGCCGCTCCTTCCCGGGGCGCCCGTTCCCCGCCGGTGCGGGTGCTCCCCCTGGGACGACTCTGCGCGCGGGCCCTTCGGGGAACCTTCCGGAAACCTTCGGACGGCCGCGTGGGAGCCCGGGCGGGGCTGTCAGGAGCCCGGCGAGGCCGGTTCAGCGGCCATGTACGGTGGTGACCATGCGGTTTGGGGTGCTCGGCCCACTGGTCGTGTGGGACGGCGAAGGCCGGGAGGTCAGGGTTCCCGAGGCCAAGGTACGGGCCCTGCTGGCGGACCTTCTCGCGCACGAGGAGGGGCCGGTGTCCGCCGACCGTCTCATCCACGACCTGTGGGGCGACACCCCTCCGGGTGATCCCCGTGCCGCTCTGCACGCCAAGATCTCCCAACTGCGCCGGGTCGTCGGCCGGGACCGTCTGCTGCGGCAGCCGCCGGGCTACCGGCTGCGGCTCGGCACCGACGACGAGGTGGACGCCGCGCGGTTCCTCGCTCTGGTGACGCGGGCCCGGCCCGCCCAGGACCCGCACAGCCGCGCCGCGCTCCTCACCGAGGCCCTCGGGCTGTGGCGGGGGCCCGCGTACGCGGACTTCACGGACCACGAGTTCGTACGGGGGCCGGCTCGGCGTCTGACGGAGCAGCGGCTGTCGGTCCTCGAGGAGCAGGCGGAGGCGCGCCTTGAGAGCGGCGAGCACGCTCTCCTCGCCGGTGAACTCGCCGACCTCGTGGCCCGCCATCCCCTCCGGGAGCGGCTGCGTGCCGTCCAGATGCGGGCGCTGTACGCGGCGGGGCGCCAGCACGAGGCGCTGGCCTCGTACGACGAGCTGAGACACCGGCTGGCCGAGGACCTGGGCGTCGACCCGAGCCCCGAACTGGCCGCCCTGCACGGGGCGGTGCTGCGACAGGAGCCGGGGCTGAGTCCGGGGGCCTTCGGGGGTAGGGCGGGGGGCACCGCATCCGGGGCGGGGGCGGCTTCCGATGGGGGCGTGGCTTCCGGAGTGGACGCGGTGTCCGAGGGGGACGCGGTATCCGAGGGGCACGCGGTATCCGAGGGGCACGCGGTATCCGAGGGGGACGCGCCGAGGGTACAGGTGTCCTTGGTCGGCGCGGGGTCGGCAGTCGGCACGGGCAGCAGGGCTGGTAAGAGCAGGGCCGGTACGAACACACCCTCCGCGCCCGACACCGCCTGGCCCGGCGCCCCCTCCCACCTCCCCGCGCCTCTGACCCCCCTGATTGGCCGTCAAGAAACTTTGGCACAGCTCTCGTTGCTCTTGGCGGAGAAGCGGCTGGTGACGCTCACCGGACCCGGCGGGGTGGGCAAGACCCGCCTGGCCGTGGCGGCTGCCACCGCCGAGCGTGATCGGGCCGAGGCGGGTGAGCAGGCCGACGCGGTCCGGCTCGTGGAGTTCTCCGGTCTGCGCGCCGGAGCCACCGCGGACCTGGCGCAAGTCCTCGCCGCCGCCTTCGGTATCCGGGACGACTCCCCCCGTCCGCTGCCCGGGACCGGCGCCTCGGCCGGTCCCCTGCCGAACCGGCTCGCCGCCGCTCTGCGCGACCGGCGCACCCTCCTCGTGCTCGACAACTGCGAGCACGTCGTCGAGGCCGCCGCCGAACTGACCGATCTGCTGCTGCGCACCGCCCCCGGCCTGCGTGTGCTGGCCACCGGGCAGCAGCCGCTCGGCCTGGCGGGCGAGGCGGTGTTCCTTGTCGAGCCGCTGCCGCCCGTCGACGCGGTCCGCCTGTTCATGGAGCGCGCCTCCGCCGCGACCCCCGGGTTCCCGCGCGACCCGCACGCCCCGGAGGAGACCGAGCGCCGGGCCGTCGCCGAGATCTGCGGGCGCCTCGACGGCATCCCGCTCGCCCTGGAACTCGCCGCCACCCGCGTGCGCGCCCTGGGGGTGAAGGGGCTGGCCGCCCGGCTCAACGACCGTTTCCGGGTGCTGACCTTCGGGCACCGTGGCGCGCCGGCGCGGCAGCAGACGCTGCGTGCGGTGATCGACTGGAGCTGGGAACTGCTCAGCGCGCCCGAACGCATCGTGCTGCGACGCCTCGGCGCGCTCGGCGACGGCTGCGACCTGGAGGCCGCCGAGGCGATCTGCGCGGGTGACGGTGTCGCCCGCGAGGAGGTCCTCGACCTTGTCACGCGGCTGGTCGACCGGTCCCTGGTGGTCGTCGTGGACGGGCCCGACGGTCCCCGCTACCGCCTGCTGGAGTCCGTCGCCGCGTACGCCACCGAGCAGCTCCACGAGATGGAGGACTTCACCGCCGTACGGGACCGCCAGGTGCGCCACTACCGGGCGCTCGCCGAACATGCCGGCCCGCTCCTGCGCGGCGGCGCGCAGCACCTCTGGCTGGCCCGGCTGGACGCCGAGGCCGGGAACCTGCGTACGGCGCTCGACGAGGCGGTGCGCCGGGCGGGCGCGGGGGAACCGGAGGAGGCGGTCCGGCTGGCCGGCGCGCTGGCGTGGTGGTGGCTGCTGCGTGGCCGCCTCACCGAGGGCCACCGCCGCCTCGGAGCTGTGCTGGCCGCGATGCCGGACGCCTCTGCGCCTGCCGAACTCGCCCTGCTGCACACCGCTTTCGCCCTGCTCACCGGCGACCCCACAGCGGTCACCGCAGCCTCGGCGGACGGTCGCACCGCCACGGAGAGCGGGCTCGGCGACGGGAGTGGCCGCACCCCGGCGGCGAACAGCCTCTATACGCGGACCGGCCCCACCCCGACGGAAGACGGCACAGGCACAGGCACCGGCACCGGCACCGGCACCGGCACCAGGACAGGCCTCACCGCGACGGAGGACGGTCCCAACACCAGCACCAGCACCAGCACCAGCACCAGCACCAGCCTCACCGCCACCGCCGCCGCTGTCCCCGACCCCGTACGGCGTGCCCGTGCCCTGTGGCTCTGTGCGTACGGGCTGTTCAGCACGGGAGACGTGGCCGGCAGCGAAGAGCTGAACGCCCGTGCCCTCACGCTGTTCACCGGTGCGGCCGACCAGTGGGGCACCGCCGCAGCGCTCGGTCTGCGGGCGACGCTCGCGCTGGTCCGCGGGGACCTCGCCGGGCTCGGCCGCGACGGTCGGCGCAGCGCCCGGATCTTCCGTGAACTGGGCGACCGCTGGGGCGAGTTGCAGACCGTGTCACCGCTGGCCTCGCTCGCCGAGATCAAGGGCGCGTACGCGGACGCGGAGCGCCGTCAGCACGAAGGGCTGGGGATGGCACGGGAGTTGGGACTTGAGGCGGAGGTGTCCGCGCGGCTCTCCGGGCTCGGCCGCCTCGCGCTGCTCGCCCGCGACTGGGACCGCGCCCGCGATCTGCACGAACAGGCGCGGCGGATCGCCGCCGAACAGGGCTACAAGTACGGCGAGATCCACTCCGGAATGGGGCTCGCCCTCGGCGCGCGCCGCTCCGGAGACCTCGACGGGGCCGAGGCGCACCTGTCGCGGCTCCGCGACGGCTACGCCGACGTGTCCTCCCGGGCGGGTGATCACCTACTCCAGGCCGAGCTGGGTTTCCTCGCCGAACTCCGCGGGGACGCGAAGGGCGCGGCGGCGCATCACGGGGAAGGGCTGGAGATCGCCGTCCTCCTCGCCGAGCCGCGCGCCCTGGCCCTCTCCCTGGAGGGACTCGCGGGTGCGGCGGCCCTGTCCGGCGAACGGGAGCCCGCCACCTGCGCGGCCGTGCTGCTGGGCGCGGCGGCTGCCGCCCGCTGCCGGGCCGGAGCCCCGTTGCCGCCCGCCGAACGCGCCGACGTCGACCGTGTCACCGCGGCGGCGCGGGCCACGCTGGGCTCCGCCGCGTTCACGGAGGCGTACGACCGTGGCGCCCTGCTGACCGCCGAGGACGCGGTGCGCCATGCCCGTGCGGCACTCGCCCCGTCCGGTTGCCTCTCGGATGGGCCGGACGCGTCCACTCCACAGGCCTGGCTCATCGTCAGTAGTACCTGCTCATCCGGCGTGTCCGACCTCGGTTCGTAGGGACCCCGCGTGCGCGCCCGCGGGAGAGCGCGCACGCGGGAGTCACGGACGGGTCAGCGTGCCGCGCTCACCGGGGTGAGGGTGAGGGTCTGCTCCGCCGCGGTGCGGGCGGCGCCGACGGTTCCTCCCGTGGTGTCCGTCCAGGCTCGCGTCGGGGTGGTCTCGGCGGTCCTCGCCGCGTTGCCGGACAGTCCGATGACGAGACCGCTGTAGCGGTTGACCAGGCGGTACGTTCCGGTCGCCGCGCCGGCGGCCGTCTTGCCGGGGACGACGAACCACTGCTGGCCGACGGTGGGTCCGCCGGCCGGAGCGGCGGTGACCGTGGGCTTGGCGCCCCAGGCGCGCCCGGCGTCACGCGTGGCGTCGACGCCGAGGAGCCGGCCGGTGGAGACGTTGGCGATCCGGTAGGAGCCGTCGCCGTTGGAGGTGAAGATCCACTGGCTCAGTGCCGAACTCCCGCTGCCGCTGCGGGAGGTGGTCGCCGAGCCGCCGCCGATCTGGGCGAGCAGGCGGCCGGTGCCGCTCGCGATGGTGTGGGCCTTGCCCGTGGCGACGGGGGCGGCCGGGGTGGTGGTGTCGATGACGGTCTCGTAGTACTCGCCGTCGGTGCCGTTGGAGCACTGGAAGGAGCAGTAGCTGCGGAACTTCTTGCCGACGATGGTCGAGCCGGTCCGGTTCACCGAGTCGAGCATCCAGCGGTACCAGGAGCCGGTCTTGTAGCTGCCGGTGTCGCCGAGCAGACGCCACTTCTGGGTGGCGAGGTCGTCGGTGGCGTAGAAGCGCTGCGGTTCGGAGGAGTCCTGGACGACGGCCTCGGGCTGCCCGATGTACAGGCCGAGGTGGGCGTCGTAGGCGATGTTCATCGTCAGCAGGTCGGACTTGGCGGGCAGTGTTCCGGCCTTCTGCTGCTGGGCGACGGTGCCGGCGTTGCCCGGTGCGTAGTCGTGTGCGACGGCCGTGTACCCGGTGGGGTGTTGGGCGTCGACGGGCTCCATGTTGCTTTCCAGGCCGCCGAGTCCGGGCTGCGACCAGGCGCCGTCGTACCACTTCTTCCACGAGCCGGGCGCCATCTTCGCGGACATCGGGGCGCGGGCGACATGGGCGCGGCTGCCGTCGGTCCAGCCGCCGGGGACTCCGCCCTTCGGGATCGCGCGGGAGTTGTAGTAGACGTAGAAGTAGCCGGAGGCGGTGTCCACGAACAGGCGGGGGTCGCCGTTGCCGTAGTAGTAGGTCTCGTGCGGGAACGCGCTGCTGTCGCCGCGCCGGGTGCTGTACGGCGAGGTGAGGACGTGGTTCTTGATGTCCCAGGTCTTGCCCTGGTTCTTGGAGACGGCGTAGTCGATGGCGTCGTAGTGCAGGCCGTCGCCGAAGGGGCTCGGGGTGAACTCGTTGTGGACGAGGCCGTACCAGTCTCCGCTGTCGGGGTCGACCCAAATGCCCATCAGGTCGCAGTAGTTCTTCTGCGCGTAGCTGGACGTGGTCGGGGCGTAGGTGGCCTCGCGGCCGGTGGGGCTGTTGTTGCACCGCCAGGTGGTGTCGTCGTTGCGGTCGGCCGCGTTGGCCGGGTTCACCGCGTCGCTGAGGGCGGCGTCGCGGGTGGCGGCGTCGAAGTCCTTGCCGGAGTAGAAGGTCCACTCGCGCGGGTCGTCGGCCCCGTACAGGGCGTGGGCGGACTGGTAGTGGAACGAGCCGTTCTTGTCGATGTAGGTCGCGGCGGGGCTGTCGTCGGGGTGGGTCCACGCGCCCTTCGTGCCGACGGAGACGGTGTAGGTGGGGGCTTCGGCGTGGGCGGTGGGTCCGGCGTGGGCGGGTTGGCCGGTGAAGCCGCCGAGCAGCATCGCGCCGGCGGCGGCCAGCGCGCAGGCGGCCGTTCTTCCTGGACGAGCGGGCACAACTGCTCCTCTCATACCTGAACAAAGCCCGGCGGTGCGGCGGTTCAGGAGGGCGAGATGTCCGGGGCAGGGCGTTTGCCGGCATGCCGTGGGCCTCGGACCGTGGGGGTTCGCAGGGTGTCCGCGGCACCGCGCGATTTAGTTCGACTAGAATCCGAACTAATGGAGAGGCTGTCAAGCACTCCTGCCGGTATGCGTCGAGGGGAGCCGTCGGCGCGCGTGACCGGGACCGGCGGCGCGCGCATGGCCGGTGTCGGCGGCGCTCTCGGCCGGGGTCCGTGGTCGCGGCCGGTCGAGGACGCTCCCCCGTAACCGGCGGGAGGGGAGCGGTACTTGTCATGATGGGGGCGGCGGCCCGGACACCGGTCGCGGACAGGAAGGGACTTCGGTGAGGAGCACGTGACCCGACTCGGGATGGCGGCAGCGGGGCAGGCGGCGCCCTCGGACACCTCCGGTCCGCGCGACCGCGCGTCCATCCGGCGCACCAACCTCGGCGCGGTGATGGGCCTGCTGCGGGACGGCGGTCCGCGCTCGCGCGCGCAGATCGCCGCCGAGACGGGCCTGCCCAAGCCGACGGTCACCAGCCTCGTCGCCGAGCTGGTGGCCCTGCGCCTGGTCCGTGAGGGCCCAGCTCGGCGGGACGGTGCCGTGGGCCGTCCCGGCACACTGGTGCATCTCGACGGCGGCGGGCTCTGCGGCATCGGCGTGGAGATCAGCACCAGCTATATCCACGTACTCGCCCTGGCACTCGACGGGACGCCCGTCCACGAGGTCCGGGCGCCGCTCGCGGTTCGGGACGAAGGACCGGACGCGACACTGGACTTGACGGCACGTCATGTCACCGACTGCCTGGCCGCCCTCGACCGGCAGGGCAGCCGCCCGGTCGGGCTCACGCTGGCCGTGCCCGGCGTCATCGACATGGCGTCGGCCACCGTGACCTACGCCCCCGGCATCGGCTGGCGCGAGGTACCCGTCGCCGACGCCCTGCGGACGCGCCTTGAGCGGGCCGCGGGGGCGGTGCCGCCGATCGCCGTGGACAACGACGCCAAGCTGGCCGCCCTCGCCGAGTACGCGCAGGTCCGCGGCTCGGGCGTACGGGACATGCTGTGCATCACCGGAGAGCGTGGCATCGGGGCGGGCATCGTCAACGACGGCCGGCTGCTGCGCGGCGCGGCCGGTTTCGCCGGCGAGGTCGGCCACATGCCGCTCGACCCGCTGCGCAACCCCTGCGTGTGCGGCCGCCACGGCTGCTGGCAGACCATGGTCGGACTCGACGCCCTCCTCCGGCTCGCCGCGCCCGGCAGCGACACGATCCACGACCCGGACGTCGAACTCGCGCGCCGCCTACGCGAGTTGCGCCGTCGCGCCGAGGCCGGCGATCCGCGCACCGTGCGGGCGCTGGACCGGGTGGCGCACGACCTGGGGCTCGGCCTGGCACTGCTGGCCGACGTCCTCAACCCGCGACTCGTCGTCCTGGGCGGCTACTTCACGCACATCGGGGATCTGTTCCTGGACCGGGTCCGCGAGACGGTCCAGGCTCGGGTGATGGCACCGCAGGCCGGGGGCTGCGAAGTGCGCCTGTCCGCACTGGGGTTCACCGCCGCGGCCCACGGAGGAGCCCAGCTCGCCCTCGACGCCGTCTACCAGCGGCCGTCCCCAGCCTAGGGGCTGTGGCGGCGACCCGGGCCGGTGAGGCGTTCACCGCGGCGGGCGTCGGGGGCGCCCGTCGTAAGGTGGCGGCGGAGTAAGTCCCTGTTCCGCCCGTTCCGTACGTCCGGTCCCGATCGCGGGGCCGGGTGCCGGGACCCGCCGGGCACGGACGCGCCCACGGCTCAGCTCACACGGGAGGACATCTCACTATGAACGACGCGCCCTTGACCCTGATGGCGGTGCACGCCCACCCCGACGACGAGGCGACCGGCACCGGAGGTGTCCTCGCCCAGTACGCGGCCGAAGGCATCCGCACAGTGCTCGTGACCTGTACCGACGGCGGCTGCGGCGACGGCCCCGGAGGTGTGAAGCCGGGCGATCCCGGCCATGATCCGGCGGCCGTCGCCGCGATGCGCCGCGAGGAACTCAAGGCGAGCTGCGACGTTCTGCGGATCGGCCACCTGGAGACCCTGGACTACGCCGACTCCGGGATGATGGGCTGGCCGACCAACGACGCCCCCGACTCCTTCTGGCGGACGCCGGTGGAAGAGGGCGCCGCCCGGCTCGCGGAACTCCTGCGGCGGTACCGGCCGGACGTGGTCGTCACCTACGACGAGAACGGCTTCTACGGTCACCCCGACCACATCCAGGCCAACCGCGTCACGATGGCCGCGCTGGAGATGACCGACCTGACACCGAAGGTGTACTGGACGACGGCGCCGCGCTCGATGATGCGGCGGTTCGGTGAACTCATGCGCGAGTTCGACGCCGACTGGCAGGAGCCGGACCCCGAGGAGGCCGCCGCGCTGGCCGAGATCGGGCTTCCCGACGAGGAGATCACCACCTGGGTGGACACCACCGCGTTCGGCGGCCAGAAGTTCGACGCCCTCGCCGCGCACGCCAGTCAGGGCGAGAACATCTTCTTCCTGAAGATGGGCCGGGAGAAGTTCACGGAGCTGATGGGCGTCGAGACCTTCGTCCGCGTCCGGGACACCACCGACGCCCCGGTGCCGGAGAACGACCTCTTCGCCGGGCTGCGCTGACCCCCCGCCCCCGCGCAGGGGGCGTACCGCCGGGGTGAGCCCTGTCTCACCCCGGCGGCTGCACTTGCCTGTGCAACAAGTTGCATAGAAAGCTGTGGGGCGGGCGCCCGCAGGGCGCGCCACGACCGCCTCGCGCGCTACCTCGCGGGAGAACTGCGCGACTGTCCCCCACCGCTTGGAAGGCGAACTCCCATGACCGGCCCGCTGCTGTTCAACCCGCGCACCTACGACCCGGCGCATTTCGACGCCGAGACGCGCAGGCTGCTGCGTGCCACCATCGACTGGTTCGAGGACCGCGGCAAGCGCCGGCTGATCGAGGACTACCGCACCCGGGCCTGGCTCGGCGACTTCCTCGCCTTCGCCGCCAAGGAACGGCTGTTCGCCACGTTCCTCACCCCGGCCTCCGCCGCCACCGGCGAGGACCAGCGCTGGGACACCGCCCGGATCGCCGCCCTCAACGAGATCCTCGGCTTCTACGGCCTCGACTACTGGTACGCCTGGCAGGTGACCATCCTCGGTCTCGGCCCGGTCTGGCAGAGCGAGAACGCCGCCGCCCGCGGCCGTGCCGCCGGCCTGCTGTCCGAGGGGGAGGTCTTCGCCTTCGGCCTGTCCGAGAAGGCGCACGGCGCGGACATCTACTCCACCGACATGCTGCTGGAGCCCGACGGCGACGGCGGGTTCCTGGCCCGCGGCTCCAAGTACTACATCGGCAACGGCAACGCCGCCGGCCTCGTCTCCGTGTTCGGCCGCCGCACCGACGTGGACGGCCCGGACGGATACGTCTTCTTCGCCGCCGACAGCCGGCACCCGGCGTACCACCTGGTGAAGAACGTCGTGGACTCCTCCAAGTACGTCAGCGAGTTCCGCCTGGAGGACTACCCGGTCGCCGCCGAGGACGTCCTGCACACCGGCCGCGCCGCCTTCGACGCGGCGCTCAACACCGTCAACGTCGGCAAGTTCAACCTCTGCACCGCCTCGATCGGCATCTGCGAGCACGCGATGTACGAGGCCGTCACCCACGCGCACAACCGCGTCCTGTACGGCCGTCCCGTCACCGCGTTCCCCCATGTGCGCCGGGAACTGTCCGAGGCGTACGTCCGTCTCGTCGGCATGAAGCTGTTCAGCGACCGTGCCGTCGACTACTTCCGCTCGGCCGGGCCGGACGACCGCCGTTATCTGCTCTTCAACCCGATGACCAAGATGAAGGTGACCACGGAGGGCGAGAAGGTCGTCGACCTGATGTGGGACGTCATCGCCGCGAAGGGCTTCGAGAAGGACAACTACTTCTCGCAGGCCGCCGTCGAGATCCGGGGCCTGCCCAAGCTCGAAGGCACGGTGCACGTCAACCTCGCGCTGATCCTCAAGTTCATGCGCAACCACCTGCTCGACCCGATCGACGCCCCCGCCGTGCCGACCCGTCTCGACGCGGCCGACGACGCCTTCCTCTTCCGGCAGGGGCCGGCCCGCGGGCTGGGCTCGGTCCGCTTCCACGACTGGCGCCCCGCCTACGACGCGTACGCGGCGGTCCCGAACGTCGCCCGCTTCCGCGAACAGGCCGACGCCCTGTGCGAGTTCGTCACCAGCGTCGCCCCCGACGAGGAGCAGAGCCGCGACCTCGACTTCCTGCTCTCGGTGGGGCAGTTGTTCGCGCTCGTGGTGCACGGGCAGCTCATCCTGGAGCAGGCCCGCCTGACGGACCTCGACACGCCGGTGCTCGACGAGCTGTTCGCCGTGCTGGTCCGGGACTTCTCCGGTCACTGCGTCGAACTCCACGGCAAGGACTCCGCCACCGCGCGCCAGCAGGACTGGGCGCTCGGCGCGATCCGGCGCCCCGTCGTGGACGAGGCGCGCTCGGCCGAGGTGTGGGGCCGCGTCGAGGCGCTGTCCGGTGCGTACGAGATGGCCCAGTAGGAACGCACGGGCCGAGGGCGTGCCCAACACGCCCTCGGCTCTCGCGTCCCGGCCCGCTCCTCGTCTCGCCTCGCGGCCCGCTCCTCGTCTCGCCTCTCGGTCTCGTTCAGTCGAGGATCACGTAGGAAGGCCGGCGGGGTCGACGGCCGTGGTGAGCGCACCGGCGAGCGGGGCGATCGCGTGGTGGCCGACGGGCGAGGCCGCGACGGCCAGCACGGCCGGTCCGCCGAGGACGATCAGGGCGGCCGGGCTCTTCGTGTCCTGCTGCGCCGGCCCCCGGCAGCCCCCCGCGCGGCACGTGAACGCGCCGCGCCGCGCAGGCAGGGCAGGGCAGGGCGTGCTACGGGATCGCCGTTCCGGGGCCGTTGTCGCCGCTCAGGTTCAAGCCGAACAGCGCCCTCGTCGCCGGGGCCCCGATGTCCGTCGGGTTCTCGGCGACCGACTTCGACGCCGTCAGACCGGAGGCGGTGCCGCGCAGCAGCCATACGGCGCCGCCGTTCACGACGGTGCCCAGGTCCTCTCCCGGCGCCCCCGCGATCAGGTCGGTCCGGCCGTCGCCAGTCATGTCGAGCAGGCGGGTCGAGCCGCCGAACAGGTCCCCGCGCTCCGCGACACCCGGCACGCCCGCCGTGTCCTGGTGGAACGACTGCGCGCCGGTGCCGGTGATGCCGCTCTTGCCGCCCTTCAGCAGCACCACGGCGCCCGCGTTCTTCTTCGAGCCGATCCCCTCGCCGGGGACGCCGACCGCCAGGTCGGGATATCCGTCGCCGTTCACGTCACCCGCGCTGAGCCGCCCGCCGAACTGGTCGCCCTTCTCGCTGACGCCGGGCACGCCCGCCGTGTTCTGCGTGATGGTGCGCGTGCGGGTCTGGCTGGGGCCGGAGGGCGAGCCGTAGTAGATGGTGACGGTGCCGGGGTCCTCCAGGTTCTCGGTGTCGCCGCCGGGGAAGATGCGCGTGGCGAGGTCCGCGTAGCCGTCCCGGTCGAAGTCGGCCACGGCGGTGGCCGCCGCGGAGGGCAGCCGCTGCGGGACGGTGGACAGGCCGGTCTTGGTGCCGAGCCACAGCTTGCCGCCCTCGGCGTGGTTCTCGTAGACGTAGAAGGTGGCGAGATCCTCGATGCCGTCACCGTTGAAGTCGCCGGTGGCGCTGGAGTCGATGGTGTTGTCGGTGCTGTACACCGGCACCGTCTGTTCGCGGGCCGGGGAGCCGCTCCGGCTCAGCGGGCCGTAGAGCACGTCGTGGACGTCGTAGGAGTCCTCGCTGTTGCCCATGAAGAGGTCCACGTGACCGTCGCCGTCGAAGTCGCCCGCGGTGATGTCGGCGCCGACATCGGCGTTCGCCGGTGCGGCGATCCGGACGGCGTCCTGGCCGGAGAGGCCGGTCTTCCGCCCCCACAGGACGATCACCGAGCCGCTGATGTTGCCCTGCTCGCGGTAGTCGCGGGCGACGACGGCCAGGTCGGTCAGGCCGTCGCCGTCCAGGTCGCGGGGGATCATCGCGTAGCCGAAGACGTGGTTGTCGCCGGCGACTCCGGGGACGCCGGCGGTGCTCTGGGTGATGACCTTGGTGCGCTTGGGGTCGAGGCCCTTCGCCGAGCCGTAGCTCACCGTGATGTAGCCGGCCCAGGTGTGACCACCGACCTTCGCGCCGGGGGCGGCCACGGCGACATCCTGGTAGCCGTCGCCGTCGAAGTCCTCGCGGACGGTGGTCGCACCGGGTTTCGCGGATGCGGTGCCCGCGGCGATCGGCACGCTGAACGTGCCGATCAGCGCGGCGGCGACGGCGGTCGACAGGGCGGGTCGGCGGATGCCCACGGTTCCTCCTCGAAGCGCAGGCGATGTCGGAACGCGTGCGCGCGGTTGTGACTCACCTGCGAGACACGTGGGGGCGGCCGATGGTTGTGCGCTGCGGGGTGACCGGGCGGAAGGTCCGGAACGCCCAGGTGTCCGGCGGTCCGTGGCGCGGAACCGTCAGCCGTCCCTCTCCCCGCAGCTCGCCGCCGGCTGCCCGCGGCCCACAGCCCGCACTCGCTGCCCACAGCCGGCTGCCCGCGGCCGGCGGCCGGCGAATGAGCAATAGCGGTCAGTCGGTCGCGGGCCCTGCCGCTCGGCCGTCGTCGCGAGCAGAGTGAGAGGTGTTCGTGCACGCTTCCCCAAGGACCCACATGTCTTCGTCCCACCTGTCGTCCACCACCCCCGAAGAGGCTCTGGCCGCCAGTCAGGATCTCGTCTCCCGCCGCAGAGGCGTACCCATGCTCGTGTCGCTGCGCACCGCCCCGCCCTCGGCGCCGGACGCGGCGCGACCGTATGCCGAACGTGCCGTCCCGGGCCGGGGCGCGGACGACGCGAACAGCCGGACAGCGGCGCTCTTCGAGGACTATCACGCGCGCCTCGCCCCGGGGGCCGGCGGTACGGAAGCCGGCGTCGTGGCGGCGCTCCAGGCGCTCGCTCACACACTCCTCGGACCCGATCGGCACCGTACGTCGCCGGTATTTCCGCCCGGGCGGCCGGCCGCCTCCCCCGCTTCCCTGTCGCAGGACCCGTCGGTGAGCCCGGAGGGCACGGCGGCCGATCTGCGCGCCGGGCACTTCCTGCGGGTCGTCAACTACCACAACACGCCGCCCAGTTGGCAGCGCGAACTGACCGACGAACTACGCGGCTACGCCCGGGACTTCGACACCGTGGGCGTGCGGGACCTGGAGACTTTCGCCCGGACCGGCGAGTGGCACGGCGATCGCCCCGGACTGCTGCCGGTGTTCTACGAGGGCTACCGCGACAACTACGAGGTGGCGGCGGCCGCCTGCGAGGAGGCCGGTGTCATCGGCTGGTTCTTCGTCTGCACCGGCTTCGTGGACACCCCGGTCGCCGAGCAGTACGACTACGCCCTGGCCCACCGGATCAAGCTGGTGGAGGAGAACCGGCGCCGTGAGCGTCTCGCCATGAACTGGGACGAGATCGCCGATCTGCACCGGCGCGGACACGTGGTCACACCGCACACCGCCTCGCACGCGCCGGCGCGTGCCACGCGCGAACCCGCCGACATCGAGCGGGAGGTGACCGCACCGAAGCGGTCGATGGACGCGGTGACGGGCGGGTCCGCCCCGGCGACCGCCTGGCTGGAGGGCACCGCCTGGGAGGGGACGAGTGCGGCGGGCGACGCGCTGCGCGAGGCCGGCTATCGCTTCCTGTTCAGCAACTCCATGGTGCAACGGCTGCCTTCCTGAACGGCAAGAGGTCGCTCACCCCGTCCGGTCGCGCGGACACGGCAGTTGGCGCCGATGCGGATGACCGACGGCCGGTGGCCGGTGTCCTGGAAGGACTGGGACGCCGGTTACGA
>NZ_JBEYFY010000027.1:0-75841 GCF_040703595.1 Streptomyces sp. NPDC007084 | reverse complement strand
GCGCACCGGCCGCCTCCTTTACCGGAACTTGTCCGCCCCCCCCGCCGGGTGCGGGGGTCCGCGACCTGGTGTGCGCGAGGTTTTCCGCTAACCGAGATGCTGGATCATGGTGTTGCCGAACTGGTAGCGGTACCCGGCGTCCCGGAGTGCGGAGTCGACCAGGGGGTTCGCGCCGTACGGCGTGCCCCACAGGAAGGCCGTGCTCGCGGCGTCCTGGCCGGTGACCTCGTCCATCCGGCGCTTGGGGGCGAAGATCTCGCGTTCCAGGTCCGCCGCCGTACGCAACGACGCCGCCTCGGCGTGGTTCGCGGTGTGGGGGGTGACGACGTGCCGACGGCTGAGCGTGGCGACGTCGTCCCAGGTCATCGCGAGCCGGTCGCCGCTGCGGTCCTCTTCCACGAGGTCGATGTTGTGCGCGTTGGCGTAGTCGAACTGCTCCGCGACCGATACGTCCAGGAAGGCGGTGCAGATGAAGAACCAGGCCGTCAGGCCGGCTTCTTCCGCCAGCGGGCCCGCGACCTCGGCGTTGTTCCGGTAGCCCTCGTAGAACACGGGGATGATCCCGGGGCGGTCCTTGTGCCAGTGGCCCGTCGTCCGGAAGCGGTCGAGGTCGTCAAGGGTGACGGGGGCGAAGTGCCGTGCCAGTTCGCCCAGTTCGGCCCTGATCTTCTCCACGTCGGCGTGCGGGGTGTTGTGGTAGTTGACCACGCGGAGGTACTGGCCGGAGCGCAGTCCCGCTTCCTGTCCGGCGAAGGACGGCAGGCGACTCGGGGGGTTGGGGCTCATGCGGGGGAACCTTCCTCGTCGTCCCGGGGGAAGAAGTGTGCGGCGCCCATGACCTGGAGCACCTCGATGAGAGCGGGTTCGTCCGTGTCCGGGGCCTCCGGGGCGAGGGCGTCACGGTAGTGCCCGAGGAGTCCGGACAGTTCCGCTCCCTCCGGGTGGGGCGGCGCCGCTTCGGCTGGTGCGGTGGGCGGGGCGGCGGACTGAAGAGTGAGGAACATCGGAATGCCCTCGCGCTCCAGGACGCGCTGGCCGAGCCGGGTCAGCAGGGCACGCGGATCGGGTACGGGGGCGCCGAGGGGCGGCGGTGAGGACGACATGGGGGCTCCTGTCGTGTGCGGGTGGGCGGGTGCCGGTCGGGGTGAGTGGGGTCGGGCGGAAGGGTGGGCGCGGGCCGGCCGGGAGCACGTATACGGGCCGGCCGGGAGCGCGGGTACAGGTCCGCAGGGAGCGCGGATGCGGGTCGCGTACGGGCCGGCCGGTGTGCGGGCCGGCTGGAGGTTCCGCGTTTCTCAGGTGGAGGCCGGGACGGGGCTGAGCCGTCGGAGCAGGGCGGTGGCCGCCTCCGTCACGGCGGTCCGGCCGGCTCCCAGGAAGTGGCGCGGGTCGACGCTCGTCCCGCTGTCCAGGTTCGCCCGCACGGCCCGGGTGAAGGCCGCGCTCAGGTGCGTACCGAAGTTGATCTTCCGCATGCCGTGCGTGATCGCCTCGGCTAGGGCGTCCTCGGGCACACCCGACGATCCGTGGAGCACCAGCGGTACGTCCACGGCCTCGCGCAGCCGGGCGATGAGTTCCTGGTCCAGCGCGGCGGTCCGGGTGGTCATCGCGTGCGAGCTGCCGACCGCCACGGCGAGGGCGTCGACTCCGGTCGCGCGGACGTACGCGGCGGCCTCGGCCGGGTCGGTGCGGGCGGTGGCCGAGTGGACGCCGTCCTTGCCGCCGATCTCGCCCAGTTCCGCCTCGACCCAGACCCCGGCGGCGTGCAGTTCGGCGGTCACCTCGGCGGTCCGCGCGACGTTCTCGGCGTGCGGGAGGCGGGAGGCGTCGAACATCACCGAACCGCAGCCCAGGTCGGGGGCCCGCAGGGCCAGGCCGGCGTCCTCCACGTGGTCGAGGTGCAGCCCGAGCGACGTACCGCGGTGTTCGGCGATGCGCGCGCAGGCCGCGAGCAGCGGGGCGGGGTCGTCGTGGTGGTAGCGGACGGCGTTGTGGCTGACGGCCAGCAGGGCCGGTACGCCGGTCTCCTCGCAGGCGCGCGCGACGGCTTCGGCGTGCTCCAGGGTGATGACGTTGAAGGCGAGGAGGGCGGACTCGGTGCGCACGGCCTCGTCCATGAGGGCGGTGGTGGAAACAAGAGGCATGGTCTCTTCTTCGGATCTTCGAACGGGCGGTGATCGCCGAGGGCGGGGAGGGGTGCGTCTCAGGCGCTGACGATGTCGCTTCCCCGGTGCCGGAGGGCGCTGCAGACGGGGTGGTGGGGTGCCGCGTCGGTCACCAGGGTGGACACCTGGTCCAGCGGGGCCAGGCGGACCGGGCCGCGGCGGCCGAGCTTGGACTCGTCGGCCAGGACGACGATGCGGCGGGCCGCCGCGAGCAGGGCCCGGTCGGTCTGGGCCTCGTCCACGTGGGCGCCGGTGAGTCCGGCGTCGGCGTCGAGCCCGAAGGCACTGGTGAAGATCTGGTCGATCTGGAGTTCGCTCAGGGCCCGCTCGGCCAGGTGTCCCAGGAGCGACTGCTCGCGATGGCGCAGCACGCCGCCGAGGACGATGACGTCCACGGTGGCCGTCGCGGACAGCACCTGGGCGATCGGCAGGGCGTTGGTCACCACGGTGAGGCCGCGCCGGTCGCCGAGGCGGGCGGCCAGCGTCTCCGTCGTGGTGCCGCCACTGATGAGGACGGTGCTGTTGTCGGTGATGAGCCGCAGCGCGGCCTCGGCGATACGTCCCTTCTCCTCCAGGTGGGTCCCGGCGCGCTGCGGCTGTTCGGGTTCGGTCGTGCCGTCGAGCACCGTGGCCCCTCCGTGCACCCGGCGCAGCATCCCCCGGAGTTCCAGGTCGCGCAGGTCGCGCCGGACGGTGGACGGCGATATCCGCAGCAGGTCCGACAGTTCCTGGACGTTGACCGTGCCGCGGTGCCGGAGCCGGGCGAGGACGGCCTGCCGGCGCTGGGGCGCGAGGAAGAAGTCAGTAGCCATGCGTCCTGTCCACCAGGTTCAGCAGTTCGTGCCCGGCCAGGAAGCGGCCGACGTTGGCACTGACGAGTTCCAGCGTCTGCTCCTCGTAGTCGGGGGCGAAGCCGGCCACGTGCGGGGTGATGAGGACGCTCGGCTCGGTCCACCAGAAGTGGCCCTCGGGGAGCGGCTCCTCGTCGAAGACGTCCAGTGCCGCTCCCGCGACGCGGCCCGAGCGCAGCGCCGCGCGCAGGGCTGCTTCGTCGACGATGCCGCCGCGCGAGACGTTGACGACCATGGCGCCGTCCTTGAGGGCGCCGAGCGCGGCGGCGTCGATCATGCCGCGGGTCTGGTCGGTCAGCGGGCAGGTGACCACGAGGTAGTCGCATCGGGCCATGAAGGCGTGCAGTTCGTCCGGCGTGTACAGCTCGGCGTCGGTGTCCTCGGCCGCGGCGCTGCCGAAGAACTCCCCGGAGCGTGTGCCGCGTCCGCGTTTGAGCCCGAGGACGGTCATGCCGAACTGTCCGGCCAGGCGGCCGATCTCCCGGCCGATGCGGCCGTACCCGACGATGCCGACGGTGGCGCCGCGCAGCCGGCGGGGCATGAGCGTGTTCCAGCGTTCGGCCAGCGAGGGCCAGACCCCGCCGCGCTGGATCTCGACGGTCTGCGGGAGCCGGTGCGCGAGCCCGAGCAGCATCATCATGACGTACTCGGCCATGGGCACCGGCGAGATGCCGCCGATGGACGTCAGCGGGACGGGGAGGTCCCAGGCGCTCGTGCCCTTGAGGTGGTCGGCGCCGGACGTGTCGAGCTGGATCCAGCGCAGCCGCGGGACGTCGGCGCCGGACCGGGGCACGACGGCGCCCGTGTGCAGGATCTCGGTGCGCCGCCACACCTCGTCGGGGATGTCGGCCGGGCTCTCGGCGTGAATCTGCGTCACGGCGAGTCCGGGGTGGCGCCGGCGCAGCTCGTCGAGCCAGCGGTCCGGGAAGGAGAGGGTGCTGAGGTAGTGGACGGAGGAGGGGGTGGTGGTCACTTGATTCCCGATCGTGCGAAGCCCTGGACGAAGTACTTCTGGAAGCACAGGAAGAGGACGACCATGGGCAGGACGGAGAGCAGACCGAGGGCCATGATGGCGCCGTAGTCCGCGGTGTACTGGCCGTTGACGAACTCCATGCCGACGGACAGGGTGTACAGCCGCTCGTCCTTGAGGACGGTGAGCGGCCAGGCGAAGTCGTTCCACTGGTTGAGGAAGGTGAGCAGCGAGAGCACGGCGATGAGCGGCTTGCAGAGCGGGAGGACGACGGTGACGAAGGTGCGCAGTTGGCCGGCGCCGTCCATCCTGGCCGCCTCGATGACCTCGTCCGGGATGCCGAGCATGAACTGCCGGGCGAGGAAGACGCCGAAGGCCGTGGAGGAGGCGGGCACGATGACCGCCCAGAAGCTGCCGAACATGCCGAACGCGCTCACGAGCTTGAACTGGGGCACCATCAGGACCTGTACGGGCACGGTCATGGTGCTCAGCAGGAGCAGGAAGATCGTGTTGCGGCCGCGGAACCGCATCTTGGCGAACGCGTAGCCGGCCAGCAGGTTGCAGGAGACGGTGAGGAGCACGACCAGGCTGGTGATGACGGTCGAGTTCATCGTCCACGTCCACACGGGCAGTTTGAACACCCGGCGGAAGTTGTCCAGCGTGGGGGCGCTCGGCCACCACCGCAGGTGCGGCGAGTGGAGGTCGGAGAGCGGGGAGAACGCGACGAGGATCATCCAGAACAGCGGCAGGGCCATGGCCAGACCGATCAGGGCCGCGGCGACGGCGCGGAGCACACGGGCACGGTCGCGTCTCGGTGCCGTGCCGTGCGGGGTGGACCGGGGTGGGGTGTCGGACATCGGTGTCCTTCGTGACGGTGGACTGGGGTGGCGGGCTGGGCGCGGCGGGCGCGGGATCAGCGGCGGGCGCGGGATCAGCCGACGGTGTCCCTGTTGCGGCTGAAGCGCCACTGGAGGGCGGTGAAGATCATGACGATGACGTACAGCACGATGCCGATGGCCGAGGCGTAGCCCTGCTGCCTGCCCTGGAAGCCGTTGCGGTAGGCGTAGGTGATCAGCACGTCCGTCGAGTGGCCGGGGCCGCCGAGTGTCATCACGTAGACGGTGTCGAAGACCTGGAACGAGTAGATGACGTTCATGATCAGCAGGAAGAAGGTGGAGGGGCCGAGGAGCGGCACGGTGATGTGCCGCAGCCGCTGCCAGAACCCGGCGCCCTCGACTTCGGCGGCCTCGTACATCTCGGGTGAGATGCCCTGGAGTCCGGCGAGGTAGATCACCATGTTGAAGCCGATGCGCATCCACAGGGTGATCAGGACGACGGAGGCCATGGCGGCGCTGCCACTGGTCTGCCAGGGCATGGCGGGCAGCCCGAGCGTGGCGATGAGCTTGTTGAGCAGGCCGATGTTCTGGTCGAACATCAGGGTGCCGATGAGCGCGGTGGCCACGCCCGAGATGACCATGGGCAGGTAGACGAGTGTGCGCCACAGCGGTCGTGCCGGCATGACCTTGTTGAACAGCAGGGCCACCGCCAGTCCCACGGCCATTTCCACCGGCACGGTCGCCACGCAGAAGACGCCCGTGTTGAGGAGCGTCCGCCAGAAGACGGGATCGTGCGCGAGCTGGCGGTAGTTGGCCAGGCCCGCCCAGGTGGGGTCGGCCAGTCCGGTGCTGTACTGGAAGCTCAGGACCAGCGCCATGACGAGCGGGACCAGCAGGAAGACCGTGACCAGGACGAGGTTGGGACCCAGGGTGCAGTAGGCGGCGAGGGTCTCGCGGAATCGTGCCGCTCTCCTCCGGTGCGCGGAGGGAGGTGTGCCGACCGGGGCCTTGGGGTGCGTGGCGCGCGGCGGCGAGACGGTGGTGGCCATGACGGCTCCAGGATGCGGGCGGGGCCTTACGCGGAGGCCAGCGCGGTGCGGGTGGATTCGGCGATGTTGTGGAGGGTCACGTCGGCGGGCTGCCGGTTGACGAAGGCGGCTTCCAGTTCGTCCTGGAGCGCGGTGTTGATCCGGCCGAACGACGGGACGGCGACCTGCGCGGTCATGCCCGGTGTGAGCGTGGTGGCCTGTTCCGCGTAGACGGACATCAGGTCGGGTCGCACCGCGTAGTCGAGCCGCCGGTTCAGCAGGGAGCGGCGGCTGGGGAGCATGACACCCTGCTCGCAGAAGCGCGCCATATTCTCCTCCTCCACCAGGAATTTCAGGAAGGTGGCGGCGAGTTCGGGGTTGTCCGTGTGTCGGGTCGCGGCCACGGCGTTGCCGCCGAGGTCGGTGGCGGACTGCCGGCCGCGCGGCTGGAAGGTGACTCCGTACAGTTCCTTCTTCAGTGCCGGGTCGATGGTCGGCAGCAGGAAGTCGCCGGCGAAGCTCATGGCCACCGTGCCCGCGGTGAACAGGGCATCGGGGTAGGCCGCGCTCTTCACCGAGCTGTTCGGCGGGACGAAGCCCTCGCGGAAGAAGTCCTGGGTGAAGCGCAGGGCGCGCAGTCCCGCCGCCGACTCGATGGCGGGGGCGCTGAGGTCCTGGTCGAGGATGCGCCCGCCGGCCTCCCACAGCCAGGTCAGCCAGCGGAAGGCGCCGGTCTGTTGCCAGCCGTAGACGAAGGGGTAGACCCCGTGCACCTTTTTGCGCAGTCGTGCGCATATCTCGGTGAACTCGTCCCAGGTCCAGGCCTCGTCCAGCGATGCGGGGACGGAAGTGATCCCGGCCGCGTGGAACATGTCCTTGCGGTAGAGGACCGCCGAGGTATCCGTGTGGTGGGGCACCGCGTAGGGGCGGCCCTCGTGGCAGACGGCCTCCCAGAGGGCGGGCAGGAACGCGGCGCGGTCCTGTTCCCCGAAGTAGGGGCTGAGGTCGAGGAGCTGGCCGCTCGCGCTGTACATGCCGAGGTTGGCGTAGTCGCAGCGGAACAGGTCGGGGGCGCGGCCGCCGGCGAGCAGGGCGTCCATGTTGGTGTACATCTGCTCGTAGGGCTCGAGGCGGATCTGTACGCGTACGCCCTGGTGGCGGCGTTCGAAGGTCCGGGCCAGCGCCCGGAAGGCCGCGGTCTCCGCGTCACTCCCCCAGAGCGAGAAGGTGAGGGTGTCCGGGCCTCCCGATCCGGTGCTGGAGGGGGTGAAGCCGGAGCGGCGGGCGTATCCGAGGGCGCCGGCTCCAGCAGCGGCGGCGCCCAGCACCGCTCGTCTGGCGACAGCCATGGGCACATCCTTAGAAGTCAGAGGGGGAGGTGAGGTCCTCCGGATGCGGGGGCAGGGCCGGCGGTGGAGATTCGGCCAGGCACAACCCCGATGTCTGATTTCTAGTCCGCGCCGCCAAGGTGAGTCAATAACAAGCACGTGCTGACTTATATTGCTCATTTTTTCTTGACGCCCTCGTGGGCCCCGCTTAGCCTGCACCGGACGCGTACTGTCCGCGCCCCGTCTACCTGCGAGAACGCGGGACGGTGATGGGCGGCCTCCTGCCGGCCGTCGTGAGCAGAAGGAGCCCCATGCCGGTGATCCAGGTGACCGCGCCGCGAGCGGACGAGGCGCGGCGGGACGAGGAACGGCTGCGATCGCTGTGCGAGGCCGTGGCCGGCGCGCTCGCGCTGCCACCCTCGGGCGTCGTGGCGCTGCTGACGGATGCCGCGGTGACGACCACGGGCGCGGGTGCGGTCGAGGCGTGGCCGCTCGCGGTGCTGCACGGCTCCGACCGGGGCGAGGAGGCGACCGGACGCGCCCTGCGGGCCGCCGCGTCGTCGCTGGCCGAGGGCTGGTCCGTGCCCGCCGACCAGGTGTGGGTCGAATGGCCTGGCAGCGGTCCGGCGGCCGGGGCCTGACCCGAGCAGTACCCCGGCGGGACCGCGCCGCCGGAGCGCCCGCAGGCCGGCCGACAGAGGTCAGGCCGGGCACCCGACGGGGATCAGTCCGGTCACCCGCCGGAGACCGGACCGGCTGTACGACGGAGACCGGACCGCTTGCCCTACACGGGTCACGCAGGCCGACCGAGGGCGACCACACCGGTGGGCGCCCAAGGTGACCGCGCCCGTCAGCTCAAGGTGACCACGCCGGTCGGCGACGGTGATGAGCAGGGCGGGTCGGCCGACGGAGATGAGGGTGAACAGGCCAGGCCGGTCGCCCGGCCGTGCTCAGATCTGCACGACGTCGACGCCCGCCGCGCGCAGCGCCCGCACATCGTCCTCCGGAGCCGACTCGTCCGTGATCACCCGGGAGAGCTGGGCGGCGAGCGCCACCCGGACCGGGCCCGACCGGCCGAACTTCGAGCCGTCGACCAGTGCCGTGATCCGCTCAACGCGGGACAGGAGCCAGCGGTCCGTCTCGGCCTCGTCCACGTGCGCGCCGCTTATCCCGCTGCCGGTGATGCCGTACGCGCCCACGAAGGCCTCGTCCACGTGCAGTTCCTCCAGCGCCTGCCGGGTGAGGTGGCCGAGCAGCGACATCTCCCGGTGGCGCAGATAGCCGCCCAGCACCACCGTGCTGATCTCCTCGTGCTGGGCCAGTTCTCCGGCCAGATGCAGGGAGTTGGTGACGACGGTGAGCTGGTCGACGGAGCCGAGGAGCGGGACCATCGCGGCGGTCGTGGTGCCGCCGGTGATGAGGATGGTGGACCCCGGCTCGATGTACCGGACGGCGGCGCTCGCCAGCTTGCGCTTCTCCCAGGGGGCGAAGCCGCTGCGCTGGGGCCGGTCCGGCTCCACGGAGGCGGCCGACTCGGCGACCGCGCCGCCGTGCGTGCGGTTCAGCAACCCCTGTGATTCCAGGGCGGACAGGTCCCTGCGGATGGTCGACGGACTGACGTCCAGCCGTTCCGCGAGCGTGGCCACGTGAGCCACGCCTTGCGCGCGCACCTCGTGGAGGAGCCTCTTCCTACGCTCTGCGCCCAGCATGACCTGGTGTCTTCTCCTTGTGGCGGGTGGCAGGGGGGCCTGTGGCCCGTGTTCGCGACGTGACGGGCCTAGGTCACCCGCCGGCCGCGAGCAGTCAGCTTACTTGCGGTGCTCGCGTCTGCGCGAAGCTGGTGCGCCGCGGCCGACGAGTCGCGGGTCCGCGTCACCCCGGTCCGCGTCACCCGGTCTGCGTCACCGCGGCCGTCCTCACCGCGGCCGGTCCGCCCACGGCCGTACGGTTCCGAGGAGCCCGCCGGTGGAGTGCCGGGCGTCGAGCAGCGCGAGAGCCGCCGCGGAGATTTCGGCGGGCGTGTGCCAGCGCACCGCGCCCCCGCTCGCGCACCAGCCGAGGACGAGCGGGCGCACGTCTACGCCCTGGAGGGCTTCCGGCGGGACCAGCCCGTGCGGTGGCTCGCCGCGCCCGAAGGCGGCCTCCTCGTCGTCTCGGCCCTTGGGGGCGGCCACCTCACTGGTCAGGATCAGCACGAGCGGCTTGCCGCCAAGGAGCCCTGCCGGCACCCGGGTTGTCGGGTGGGGCGATGCCGCCGGGGCGTAGACGAGGGCGCCGGACAGACCGGCGGGTTCCACGGCCCGCCGCAGCCGGGAGGGAAAGTCCGGCCGCGCGCAGTCCGCGGCCAGCGTCCTGACCCACCCCGGACACTCCGCGCCGAGCAGCTCCAGGTCGGCCGCGGTGCGGGAGACCGCGAGCACCCGCTCTCCACGCTCCACGAGCGTCGCGACCGCGGGCCGCAGCACGCGTGTGGCACCCACGACCAGGACGGCTCCGGATTCGGACCCGCGGGGTCCTGGATCGGGAAGGGGCGGTGGCGGCGTCGTCATGGTCCTACGGTGCGCGAGTGACCGGCCGTTCGCACCACCACGCGCACTCTTGCTCGTTTATGCTCATTGACGCGTGTTACTGGGATGCGTAGGGTTCCGCTGAGGTGCTGCCGGTCGCCGGCCTGGAACGCGCCTCTTCCCCGACGGCCGGCCCGCGAGGTGTCTTATGGCTGCTGCCCCTGTCTCCGCCCTCCGCACCGCGGACCCGCCCCCGAACCGTGGACGCTTCGCCTTCGCGCAGGGCCGCTACGGTGTCCGCGGAAACCTCGAACTGCTGCTGTGCGACGAGGACGACGGGCTGTGGGTGCTGTGGTTCAACAGCGATCCCGAGGACACGGAGCCGGAACCCGGCGGCCCGCCTCCCGGCGAGTGGAGTGGCGCCCTGCGCTTCGGCACGGGCCGGCGCTACGACGGAGTGCACGTCGTGCAGAGCCTGCACGGCCCGCACCATCTGGAGGTGCTCGCCCACGCGGCCTCCTCGCCCCATCGTCTTCGCTGGAGCCCGGAAGCCGCCTTCACCACCGAGGACGCGCCCCCGACCGGCGCCGTCTCCTCGGCGACGATCGCGGAGACCTCCGACGGCACCCTGTGGCTCGCGGCCGTCACGGAAGACGGCGCCCTGAAGCTGCTCCGGGCAGACGCCGCGGCCTATCCCCGGCTCAGCTGGTCCGAGGCCACTCCTCCGGTCTCGCTCGCCGGGCACCGCTGGAGCGACGTCGTCCTGCTCCCCGTACCGGGAGCGGTCCGCCCGGGTGTCGCCGTGCTCGCCTCCGACCGCACCGTCTACGCCGGACCCGACGGGCGGTGCCACGTCCTCCCGGCCGCCCGGACGGTCGCGGTCGCCGCGCCCGGGGGTGAGGAGCGGCTGTATCTGTGGACCGGCGGCTGCGCTTTGGAGGTCGTACGGCCCGGCCGCCCGGAGGAGGACCGCCGGCTGGCGCTGCCGGGGTCGAACGAGGTCACGGCGGTCGCCGCCACGGCCATCGCGTATGCCGGGGGCCGCGTCGATCTCGTGGTGCGCAGGGATGGCCGGCTCTGGCATCTGAAGGACCCGGGGCCGGCCGGAGAGGTGTCCGCCGCACCGCTCGTCAGCAGGCTCACACGGACCGCGTCCGGACCGCAGGCGCCGGTTCACCGGGTGTCCTGAGACGACTCGCTCGCCATCCCCGGCTCGACGGCGGCGCCCGCACGGTACGGACCGTGCGGGCGCCGCCGTCACATGTCCCCTTCCCGGCCCGGCGGTTCTCCCCGGCCCGCGCCGATCCGCCGTACACGGCAAGGCACTTCACTGATCCGGGACGACGAGGAGACGGGTGAGGGGCCCCGCCGTGCGGCGGGGCCCCTCACCCATGGTCCGTCGGGTCAGACGGTGACCGCGCCGTCCGACGCGGAACCCACCGTGGCCACGTACTTGGCGAGCACCCCGCGCTCCACGGGCCGGACCGGGCGGGTCCACACCGCCCGGCGCCGGGCCAGTTCCTCGGCCGGCACGTCGAGGTCGAGCAGGTTGCGCGCGCTGTCGACGGTGACGGTGTCCCCGTCCCGTACCAGGGCCACGGGACCTCCGTGCCACGCCTCGGGTGCCACGTGACCGATGACCAGGCCGTGGGACACACCGCTGAAGCGGCCGTCGGTGACGAGGGTGACCGAGTCGCCCAGCCCCTGCCCGACGAGCGCGCCGGTGATGGACAGCATCTCGCGCATGCCGGGGCCGCCGGCCGGGCCTTCGTAACGGACGATCACGACGTCACCCTCGTTGATCGCGCCTGCCTGGATCGAGGTGAAGCACTCCTCCTCCGAGTCGAAGACGCGGGCGGGCCCCGAGCGGACGAAGTCGGGCCGGCCGCCCAGCTTGAGGACGCAGCCGTCCGGTGCGAGGGAGCCGCGCAGGATCGCGAGCGCGCCGGCAGGCTTGACCGGGTGCTCGACGTCCTTCACCACGTCCTGGCCGTCGGCCGCGACCGCGTCGGCGGCCACGTCGGCGAGGGAGCGTCCGTCCACCAGCGTCACCGAGTCGCGCAGCACACCGGCTTCGAGGAGGCGTGCGGCGACCAGTGACGTGCCGCCGGCCCGCCAGAGGTCGGCGGCGGTGTACGGGCCGGCGGGCTTCAGCGCCGTGATGATCGGCACCTGGCGGCACAGGGTGCCGATGTCGTCGATGGCCAGGTCCAGGCCGGCTTCGCGGGCCACGGCCAGCAGGTGGAGGACGGCGTTGGTCGAGCCGCCCATCGCCGCCACGGAGACGATCGCGTTGTGGAGCGCGTCCGCCGTGAGGATCGCGGAGGGCCGCAGGTCGCGGGCGAGCACGTCGAGGGCCAGTTCGCCCACCTGCTCGGCGGCCCGCGTCTTCTCCTGGGCGGTGGCGGGGATGTCGCCCACGCCGAAGGGGGCGAGCCCGAGGAAGTCCGCGACCGTGCCCATCGTGTTGGCCGTGTACTGCGCGGCGCAGGTGCCCGCCCCCGGACAGGCGTGGCGGGCGAGATCGTCCACGTCCTCCTGGTCGATCCGGCCGACCGCGCGCTCGCCGAGGGCCTCCCACATGTCCTGGATGGTCACCTCGCGCCCTCGCCACCGGCCGGGCATCATGCTGCCGCTGTAGAGCAGGACGGACGGGACGTCGAGTCGCGCCATGGCCATCATCGCGGCGGGAACGGTCTTGTCGCAGCCGACGATGCACACGAGGGCGTCGAACTGGTGGGCCCGGCCCATGAGTTCGATCGAGTCGGCGATCACCTCGCGGCTCACCAGGGACGCTCGCATGCCGGGCGTCCCCATCGTCAGGTTGTCGGAGACGGCGATGGTGTTGAACTCCATGGGTGTGCCGCCCGCGCGGCGCACTCCGGTGGCGACATGCCGGGCCAGGTCCCGGTGGGTGAGGTTGCAGGGCATGGTGCCGGTCCACGTCGAGGCGATGCCCACGGTGGGGCGGCGCATGTCGTCGTCGCTGAGCCCCATGGCGTACAGGTGGGAGCGGGCGGGGGCGCGGTCCGGATCGTCGGCGATGTTCATGGCGGCTCCTTGGACTCGGAAGTGCGGGGGCCTCCCCGGACGTGAGCAGGGGAGGCCCGAGGGGGTGCGGAGAGGAGGGGGAACGGGTGACCGCCCGTCGCCGGCTCGGCGCGCGTCCGCGCGGCGCGGCGGTCGCGGGAGTCGGTCCGTGGACGCGGGTGTCAGTCCGTGAACCGGATCTGGTTGCGCAGGACGCCGATGCCCTCCACCTCGACCTCCACGACGTCTCCGTCGCGCAGCCACAGTTGCGGATCGCGTCCCATGCCGACGCCGTGCGGGGTGCCCGTGGCGATGACGTCGCCCGGGTAGAGCGTCATGAAGCGGGACAGGTAGGCGATGGTCTCCGCGATGCCGAAGATCATCTCCTTGGTGGAACTGTCCTGGACCACGGCGCCGTTGACCCGGGCGCCGATGGCGAGGTCCTGCGGCCGTGGCACCTCGTCGGCGGTGACGATCCACGGGCCGAGCGGGCAGAACGCGTCGAAGTTCTTGCCGCGGAACCACTGCACGTCGGAGAACTGCGCGTCCCGGGCGGACACGTCGTTGGCGACGGTGTAGCCGAAGACGTGGTCGGCCGCGTGCTCGGCCGGGACGTGGCGGGCGGTCCGGCCGATGACCACGGCCAGTTCGGCTTCCCAGTCCAGTTGCTCGGTCGCGCCGCGCGGGATGCGGACCGGCGCGGTGGGGCCCGTGAGGCAGTGGGCGGTCTTGACGAAGGACAGCGGCACCTTTGGTGTCGCCAGCCCGGTCTCGCGGATGTGGTCGGCGTAGTTCAGCCCGATGCAGACGATCTTCTGCGGTGCGGCGAGCGGGCTGAGCAGTTCGACGTCGTCCAGCGGGATGCCCGGCACGTCGGCGGCGAGCACCGTATGGGCCGTGCCGTCGGCGATGAGGTCGCGGACGGCGTCGGCCATGTGCCGGGTTTCCTCGGGCAGTACGGGGTACACCGTGGTCCCGTCCACGCGGGCGGCGAGGACGCGCCCTTCGTGGCGAACGCGGGCTATCTTCACTGTCTTTCTCCGTGCTGGTCGCGGTGGTTCTTCGACGCGGGGTCAGAAGAACCGGGGAAGGAAGCGGCTCTGGGCGTCGAGGAGGTCCGCGGTGAGCGAGGCGGCGGCGGCGCGGTCGGTCACCGCGCCGTCCGCGATGACGGCCTCCACGACGAGATCCCGGTCGCCGGTCATCGCGGCCTCGACGGCGAGGTCGACGGAGGTGAGCCGCCGCGCGAGGATCGAGGTGAGAGGCGCGGACAGATCCGGCACCTGGACGGGACGCAGGCCCCGGGCCGTGGCCACGGCGGGGATCTCCAGGGCCGCCGTGTCCGGCAGTCCCGGGACGCTGCCCCGGTTGGGCACGTTCACCGAGAACATCTCGCGGCGGTCGAAGGTGATCGAGCGGATGATCGCGAGGAGTTGTTCCTGTTCACCGGTGGAGCGGTCGAACGCAGAGGCGTCGAGCGGGGTGTCGCCCTCGGCCTGGGCGCGCATGGACTGGTAGCGCTCCTCGCCCCACTGCAGGATCTCGGGGACGGAGAACGCGTCGACGCCCAGGGTCTTGCCGTAGTAGTCGCCCTTGGCCCAGCGCTCCGGGAAGAACTCCACGACGTGCCGGTCGTTGGCCGCCGGGTAGGCGCCGTAGGTGCGGAAGATCTCCCAGGAGAAGGGGTTGTGCCACGCCTTGCCGTTCTCCCAGATCGCGCCGATGTCGTCCGGGTGCGGCGGCTGCGCGAGTTCGCGTTCCATCCGGGCGCGGACGGTGGGCCAGGCGTCGCGGCCCTGGTGGCGGAAGTCGTAGATGAACGTCAGGTGGTTGATGCCCGCGTAGAGCGTCGAGGTCTCCTCGAAGGGCAGTCCGGCGAACGCGGCCAGTTCCCGCTGGACGTGGTGCATGCCGTGGCACAGGCCCACGACCTCGGCGCCCGCGTACCGGGTCATGGCCTGGATGTTGGCCGTCATCGGGTTGCTGTAGTTGAAGAAGTACGCGTCGGGGGCGAGTTCCACGATGTCGCGGGCGATGTCGACCATGACGGGGGTGGTGCGCAGCAGGCGGGAGATGCCGCCCGGCATCACGGAGTCGCCGACCGGCTGGAAGACGCCGTGCCGCTGGCAGATCTCGTGGTCCGTCTGCCAGGCCGGGCGGCCTCCGACGCCGACGCAGGTGACGACGTAGTCGGCGCCGGGGAGTTCGGCGCGCCGGTCGGTGGAGGCGCGCACGGTGATGCGGGCCTGTGCGCCGCGGGCCTCGACCATGCGCTCGGCGAGGCGGGTGGCGACGGCGAGGGCCTCCGGGTTGACGTCGACCAGCCGGATCTCCCAGCTTCCGAGGTCGTCGGCGGTGATGAGGTCGGCGAGCAGTCCTCGGGTGAACACCGCGCTGCCCGCCCCGATGAGGACGAGGGAGCGCCGGTCGGTGGGTGTGTCGGACACGTGGTTCCTTTCGTGGCGGGCGTGGTGCCGGCCGCTCGGCCGTGGCGGCGGCCTGGGCACGCGGGCCCGGGGTGAGGTGGGCTAGAAGGGGCGGGCGGGGCCGGTGGGGGCCGGCAGTCGCTCCATCGCCTCGGTGCTCAGCGGTGTGCCGGCGAGCCGTGCCGCGAGCGAGGCGGCGCCGAGTACGGGGGTGGTGCGCGGTGGGCGGACGGTGAACTGGTCCCCCGCCGCGTCGAGGGCGGCGGTGAACGCCTGCCTCACCCGTGGGACGGTGAAGACCCCGCCGGACCAGGAGACCGGCAGCGGTGTGCCGATGGTGGCGCCGAGTGCGCGCCGTGCGGCGTGGGCGAGTTCGGCCAGTTCCCTGCCCGCCCGCGCGAGCAGTTCGGCGCAGGCTTCGTCCCCGGCGTCCGCGGCCTGGGTGACACAGCGGCTCAGGGCCGCGACGGAGGTCCGGTCCCAGCGGTCCATCAGGACGGCGCCCACCAGGTCCAGGTCCCGTTCGAGCCCGAGCCGCTCGCGGAGCAGGCCGTGCAGCGGTCCGACGGGGGCGCGGCCGTCGCTCATGCGGGTGAACAGGTTCAGCCCGTGCACGGCGAGCCAGTGCGCGGAGCCTTCGTCGCCGAACAGTTCGCCCCAGCCGCCGGTCCGGGCGTCGCGGCCCTGGAGAACGCCGTAGGCCATCGATCCGGTGCCGCTGATCACGTTGACGCCGTCCGCGAGCCCGAGTGATCCGGCCCAGCCGCACACCATGTCGTTGTCGACGGTGTAGCGGCCGTGTCCGAGGAGGGGCTTCGGCAGGGCGTCGAGCGCCTCGGTCATAGCGGCGGACTCCCCGTATCCCGGCAGGCCGAGGAACGCGTGGGTGAGGCGGGCCGGGTCGGTGCCGGCCTGCCGGCAGACGTCGGTGATCCCGTCGCGCAGGACGCGGACGGCGGTGTCCGTGCCGCCGGGTCCGACCGCCGGGACGGTGGACGGGCCCTGGGCCGCTCCGCGTACGGCGCCCGTGTCGTCGAGCAGGCAGAAGGCGGTCTTGGTGCCGCCTCCGTCGACTCCGAGGTACATGGCGCGTTCCTCCTTTCGGGACGGGTGCTGACGTGTCGTCAGGACTGTGGGAAGGGGTGGATCGTGACGCCCCGGACCACCCGGTTGACCTCGCCGTCGGGGAACGGGTTGTCGGGGGTGATGCCGAGGGCGAGCGAGGCGTGCAGCGCGACCAGTTGCGCGTACACCACGGCGGGCAGCGCCAGAGCGGCGTCGTCGGCGTCCGCCATGGCGGGGACCAGCCAGGTGTCGGCGGCGGGCAGGCCGTCGGGGCGGCCGGCGATCGCGACGACCTGCCCGGCGGGGAGGGCCGCGGTCAGCTCGTCGAAGATGTCGAGGTCGTAGCGGCGGGTGTAGGGGTCGTTGGAGACGTAGACGATCGCGCCGGTCCGGGGGGTGAGGAACGCCTTGGGGCCGTGACGGAATCCGAGGGAGGAGTCGGCCAGGGAGCTGACCGCTCCCCCGGTCAGTTCCAGCAGCTTGAGGGCGGACTCGCCGGCGAGCGCCTTGAGCGGGCCGCTGCCCAGGTAGACGAAGCGGTCCAGGTCCCTGCGGGTGAGGTCGGTGACGCGCCGTACGGACTCGTCCGACAGCACGTCCGCCGCCGCTCGCCGGCACGCGTCGAGGCCCCGCACCTTCCGGTGGCCCAGCGCGCCGAGGGCGGCCAGCAGCATGGAGGTCAGGCTGGAGGTCATGGCGAACCCCTGGTCCTCCGCCTCCGGAGGGGTCAGGAGGACGAAGGAGTCGGGACGGGCGTGGTGGCGGACGGCCAGGGCGCCCTGCGCGTTGCAGGTGATCACGAGGTGGGCGCACCGGTCGAGGACCTGGTCGGCCAGTTCGGTGGCGGCGGAACTCTCGGGGCTGTTGCCGGAGCGGGCGAAGGAGACGAGGAGGGTCGGGCGCTCCGTCTCCTCGAAGCAGCCGCCGGGGTCCGCGACGATGTCGGTCGTGGCGACGGCGTCCACCGTGCGGCCGAGAGCGGCGGCGAGGACGGAGCGGGCGATGCCGCCGGCGTAGGCGGAGGTCCCGGCGCCGGTCAGGACGACGCGCAGGGCGGGTTCGGCGAGGAGCGGTGCCAGGAACGCGTCGAGGGCCGGCCGGCGTGCGTGCAGGTGGTCGAGCATGTCCCCCCACACCCGCGGCTGTTGCCGGATCTCGCGGTCGGTGTGCGTCGCGCCGGTGGGCACGGCCGGCAGGTCGCTCGTCTCGGGGACTGTGGTCACGCGTACTCCTTGGAACGGGGGACGCAGGCGCGGTCGTAGTCGCGGAGCACGTCCCGGACCCGGTCGACGAGGATGTCGTGGGGCCGTGGGGCGAGGAATCCGGATCTGACGCGTGCGTACTGGAGAGGCAGGTGTGCGGAGAGCAGAGGGAGGGGAAGGGCGTCGCCCTCCAGGTTGTCGAGCAGGCGCTGTTGGGCGGTGAGGATCTCGGGGTCGGTCCAGTAGTAGCGCACCCGGTCGCTGAAGCCGTAGAGCCGGCTGAGCCGCTGTGCGCGGGCGTCGCCGTCGGCGTACCCCTGCCACCAGCCGGGCTCCTCGCGCATACGGCGGTCCACCACGTCCACGAGGTGGGAGAGCCGGGTGGCGGGCACCACTTCCCGCTCGATGGCGGCGAGCGCGAACAGCGCTTCGCGCAGCGCGAAGGTGAGTCCGGGTCCGACCTTGAGGATCGCCCAGTGGTCGTGGACCAGGTTCGCGAGGGAGGAGGTGAGCTGGTAGTCGGTGGAGTGGGCTTCGAACACGATCCGGGGCTCGTGGTCGAGCACGTCGCGGAGCGCGGCGGTGCGGTCGGCCCGGTAGTCGACCACTCCGTGGTGGTCGAACTCGACGCCGGGCTGTACGACGAGCGCCATGACGCGCTGCCACGCGGGGGCCAGGTCCGCGGCCGTGAAGGCATCCCGGTGTGTGTCGAGTGTCCGGCGGGCCGCGGCGGCGGGGGTCGGCGGCACGTCCTGGAGGACGTGGTCGGCGCCGCCCGGTACGGGCACCTCGGTCCCGATCACATAGCGCAGGCGGTGGGCGCCGGAACCGGCCGTCTCCTCGGCGGCCCGTACGAGCCGGACGGTCCGGGCCGCCACCACCTCGTCCGACAGGGGAAGGGTCTCCCCCGCGCAGGCGAAGCTGCAGTCGAGGTGGATCTTGGTGAAGCCGGCCTCCACATAGGCGCGGACCAGCCCTTCGGCCTCCGTCATCGCCGCGTCCGCCGGGCGGTCGCGCCAGCGGTTGGGGCCGAGGTGGTCGCCGCCGAGCACGACGCGTTCGCGGGCCAGACCGAAACGGTCGGCCGTCGCGTACACGAGGTCGCGGAACTGCGCGGGACGCATTCCGGTGTAACCGCCGTACTGGTCGACCTGGTTGGACGTGGCCTCCACGAGGAGCGGGCGGCCGGTCTCGCGGGCCTGGAGCACCGCCGCCTCCAGCACCAGGGGGTGCGCGCTGCACACCGAGGCGATACCGTGCGCTACCCCGGCCTTCTGGTCTCGTACCAGTTCATCCAAAACGTCGGACACCCTGCACCTCACTAGGAGCTTTCCAGCAACTCGCGCCGTCGGCCGCCACAGTACTGGTATGAACCGGTAGCGTCAAAGACCTGATCTGGTATGGTTCTGGTATGCCTAGCAATGCGGAACCGGACGCCACGGGCGTCCAAGGCGAGCCCCTGCCCCTCTACTCCCTGGTGGCCCGCCGCCTTCGCTCCGACATCACGGACGGCGGGATGAGCACCGGGGACCGGCTGCCGTCGGAGCGCGTGCTCGCCGAGCGGTACGAGGTCTCACGCGTCACCATGCGGTCCGCCCTGAACCGGCTGGCCGAGGAGGGACTCATCGCCTCCGCGCCGGCTCGCGGATGGTTCCTCCAGGAGGACCGGTCCGCCGCGCACCCCGCCCTGTCCCGTCCGAGCGCGGGCCGGACGGTCCAGGGCTTCGCGGACTACGCGCTGCGGCACGGACTGGCCGTGCGGACCCGCGTACTGGATTCGGGGGTGCGGGCGGCGACGATCGCCGAGGCGGAGGAACTGCGGATAGCCCCCGGCGCCCCGCTGTTCAGCATGCGCCGGCTGCGTTTCCTCGACGACCTGGTCGTGGTCATCGAGCACAACCGCCTGCCTCTGGCGCTGTGTCCGGCGCTCGCCACGACCGACTTCTCGCACGCGTCGCTGTACGCCACTCTGCGGCAGGCCGATCCGCCGCAGGCCCCCCACGTCGCCGACTACTCGGTCGAGGCGCGACAGCCGGACGCCGAGGAGCGGGAGCTGCTGGAGATCGCGGACACCACTCCGGTGCTCGTGGCGACCCAGCTCGCCTTCAACCAGGAGGCGCGCCCGCTGGAGCTGACGGTCGCCACCTACCGGGGCGACCGCTATCGCTTCCGCGCCTCGATCACCGACTAGCGGTCGCCGGGACCTCCGGGGCGTGCGGGTAGTCGGCCCCGCGGTGCTGGAAGGTGAGGATCTTCGGGTTCTGGACGACGCCGTCGCGGATCTCGATGGCCTTGCGGACCGTCACGTCGGCGTCCCACGCCCCGGAGCCGCTCATCACCGTGCGCAGATACGGCAGCAGCGCCTCGCTGATCTCCCAGGTGGCGGAGTTCCACAGATGGGACGGGCTGTGGTCGACCGCGTAGTAGTGGCAGCCCGGCCCCACGTCGTGCATGGGCGCCTCGAACGTGGTCGGGCGCGCCCAGGCGAAGCCCATGCCCTCGTCGCAGGCGACGTCGACGAAGAAGGTCCCGGGGCGGAACAGGGCCAGTTCCTCGTCGGTGACGAACGTCAGCGGCGCGTCGGTGTCCTGGAGGACGCAGTTGACGACGACGTCGAACCCGGCCAGGTACTCCGCGAGCGGCACGGAGCCGGTCGGGGTGACCGCCCGGAGCCTGGTCGGATCGTCCTCCCGCTCCTGGAAGTGGCCCATCACCACCGACGGCATGGGTGAGGCCACCGCCGCGGCGGCGCGCTGGGTGAGCACGGTGACGTCGGAGATGCCCATGGCGCCGAGCCCGGTGACCGCTCCGCGCGCCGTGGCGCCGAAGCTGATGACCACCGCGCGCAGACGGCGGCCGTAGCTGCCGGTCAGCCCGCCGAGCTGGAGGGCGTGCAACACCGAGCAGTATCCGGCGAGTTCGTTGTTCTTGTGGAACACGTGGACGCTGAAGGCGCCGGTGGAGGTCCAGTGGTTCATGGCCTCCCAGGCGATGAGGGTCAGCCGCCGGTCGATGCCGAGCTGCGTCATCTTCTCGTCCTGCACGCAGTGCGGCCAGCCCCACAGCACCTGGCCCTCGCGCAGCTCGGCAACGTCCTCGTGCACCGGCTTGGGGAGCAGCATGATGTCGCACTCCGCGAGGAGTTCCTCGCGGGTGCGCAGGCCCGCCACGAGTGGTCGCAGCGCGTCGTCGGCGATGCCGAACCGATGGCCGTAGCCGTGTTCGAGGAAGATCCTCTCGCGTACGTCCGGGGCGATCCGGTCGAGGTGGTGCGGGTGCAGCGGCAGCCGGAACTCGTTCTCCTTGCGGGAGGAGGCGAGTACTCCGAGACTCATCAGACTCATGTGGGGCGGCTCTTCTCCGGCCGGACGCGTGACGCTCCGGCCCTTGCCGTTCCCCGAGGGCGACGCCGAAACGGATGACGGCGTGCGAGGTGCGCTCGGTACTGCCACCGTACTCCGGTCCCGCCCTCGTCGGACCCCATGGTCATCTTCCGGTCACCGGGGCATCGCCGGTTCGTGAGGGCTCAGTCGAGGCAGAACTCGTTGCCCTCGACGTCCTGCATCACGAGGCACGACTCGTTCTCCTCGTCGGCGACCAGCAGCCGTACGCGCGACGCGCCCAGCTTGGTCAGGCGCGCGCACTCGGCCTCCAGCACGGCGAGGCGTTCCTCACCGACCAGGCCGGTGCCGACCCGCACGTCGAGGTGCAGCCGGTTCTTGACGACCTTGCCTTCGGGCACGCGCTGGAAGAACAGGCGCGGGCCGGCACCCGAGGGGTCACTGCACGCGAACCACGAATCCCGCTCCTCGGGGGCCAGGGAACGGTTGTAGTCGTCCCAGGTGGCGAACCCCTCGGGCGGCGACGGCGGCACATATCCCAGCACCTCGCACCAGAATCGGGCGACGCGCTCGGGCTCCGCACAGTCGAAGGTCACTTGGAACTGCTTGATCGACGGCATCGGGCCATCCTAGAGGGGACCCCTTGGCGATCTCCACGGGTTTGATGCCGGGTGCGTGCGCCGTACCCCTACAGACTGTTCGGCAGAACACGCCGTCGTACCGAATTCCCGTTCCAGCTCAAGGAGTTGCGGATTGCGGCGCCGGTGACACCGCGCGGCGCGGACGCCGCTCCGGGCGCCTCAGGCTTCGGCGGGTACGCCGACGGCCGTGACGGAGTGTCCTGCGGCGGCCGTCGGCTGGGGCGCGGGCGGCGGGGGCGTGCCGCGCAAGCCGAGGTGAGCGTTGTTCAGCACACGCAACGCGTCGGTCAGTGCTCGTGCGCCGCCGGCGTGCAGCGGAGCGAGGTACGCCTCCTCGGCCTCCACCCGCGCCCGGTCCGCGTCCCGCAGGCAGACGGCACCGGCGTCCGTGAGGGTCACGACGTTCCGGCGTCGGTCCCGCGCGCTGCGGTGGCGTTCCACCAGCCCCCGCCCTTCGAGTTCGTCGATGACGGCCACCATCGTCGTACGGTCCATGCCGACCGCCGAGGCCAGCTCGTTCTGCGAGCGCTCGGCGCCGTCCGCCGCGATCACCGAGAGCACACCGAGTTCCTTCGGATGAACACCGTAGGGCTCCAGCGCCTTCGCCGTCAGGGCCGCGAGGTCGAGGTAGGCGTTCCTGACCAAGTACCCCAGCCGGGGCGGGAGGAGGCCGGCGGGATCGGTGTCGTCCGTCATACCCGATGGCCCTCCTGCTTCCGATGATCAAGGATGTCGACTATCCGCCATTGGCCCCAACAAAGCTCTCTGCTACGAGAAGTGCAATGATTTCCGCACCATGTCGGCGAAGTGGTCGTACGGTTCGGGGACCTCACCGTCACCGGGCCACCATTCATACGCGGTCCACTCACCGGCCGCCCCAACGCTGTCCGCGTGCAGCAGCCAGTAGCAGCCACTGCCGCCGTTGTCGCTGCCGATCAGCAGACACCGCCTGAGTACGGCGAGATAGTCCGCGAAGAAGTCGACGTCCGACCATTTTTCGAGAACGCCTTCGTCGTGGTCGGCGAACCAACCGATTTCCGCGGCCCGGAGCAGGTCGACGTCCCCGATGTACTCCCAGCCGTCGCTTGCGCTGAGGAAGTTCCGGTACGAAGGAGGAAGCCGCACCCCGAGCCGCTCTTCGGCGGCCACCAGCGTTTCCTCGCTCGCGGGTTCGGCACCGGCCCACCCTGCCTCGAGCCGCTCCTTGCTGATGACTTGCCGACGTTCCTCGACAGCCTCACGGACCTCGTCCGAGTTGATGAGCTTGGTGTTGTAGTCGCTGAGGAACGCGCGCCATTCCGCGGCTGTCAGAGGGGAAGGGGTCGTCATACCGGGACTCCGATGATTCGTACGGCGGGACTCAGGCAGCCTCGCACGCCCCAACGGCAGTCGAATCCGGCCTCTTCCAGCCCGATTCATCATGGGCGCAGGTCTTCGCGATCTATGGCGGTGTGAGGCTGTTACGACCTGATAGCTGTCCGATACGACTCGGCAATCCTCTCCTGGCGGGCAGCGATGCCGTCGCCCCGTCCGGGATCACCCTGCCCCGGCGCCTCTTCCTTGAAATCGGGTATCTCTCCGGGCGGGGCCGTTTACGGGAACGCCCGCGTGGGGCGACGGTCAGCGGGTGCGTTCGTAGTGGCGACGTGCCTTCGCGCGGTTGCCGCAGACGGCCATCGAGCACCAGCGAGCACGGTTCGCCCGGCTTCGGTCGAGCAGGAAGAGTCGGCACTCTTCATTGGCGCAGGGGCGCAGTCGGCCCGGCAGTTGCTTCTCGGTGGCGGCCCAGGCGAGGACCACCTCGACGGCCAGTCGGGCGTGCGGGGGCGTCTCGACCACCCACTGAAGGCCCGCTGAGGTGATCTCGGGGACCTGGCGGACGCCTTCAAGCAGCGGGCTCAACGCGGTGGGCGAGCTTTCCCCGCACACGATGTCCCGCAGGATGTCCCGCGTCGTTCGCAGCAGCGTCAGTTCCGCGAGGCTGCCTTCGCCACCGTGCTCCCGTGCCCAGCGTCTGCCCTCGGCCGGGTCGCCGAGCGCGTCCTGTTCCTCACCGTTGACCAAGGGCCTGCTGTTGAGCAGGTCCAGCAGCGCGTCCATCGGTCGCCACCCCCTCCCTCTCTAACCAGATAGTGCCGTTTGACGGGTTAGCCCATCCGTGCTTGCATGACAAACCTAACCGTAGCAAACACTCAAAGGGGTTAGACATGAGCTTGGTGCGCTACCGGACCGCCACCGTCGACGGCCACGAGATCTTCTACCGTGAGGCCGGCCCCGCCGACGCCCCCGCGATCGTCCTGCTGCACGGCTACCCGACCAGTTCGTTCATGTTCCGCGAACTCATCCCGCTGCTGGCCGACAAGTACCACGTCATCGCGCCGGACCACCTCGGCTTCGGTCACTCCGACGCCCCGCTCGCGGGTGACTTCGCGTACACCTTCGACGCCCTCGCCGAACTGACGTCGGCACTGCTCGACCAACTGGGCCTGGACCGCTACGCCCTCTACGTCCAGGACTATGGCGCCCCCATCGGGTGGCGCCTCGCGCTCAAGCACCCCGAGCGGATCTCCGCCGTCGTCACCCAGAACGGCAACGGCTACGAGGACGGTTTCGTCGAGTCGTTCTGGACCGACGTCTGGGCTTATGGAGCCGACCCCGGCCCCGAGACCGAACCCGCCGTCCGCGCCGCGCTGGGCCTGGACGCCATCCGCTGGCAGTACGTGCACGGTGTGCCCGACCCGAGCCTGGTCAGCCCGGACACCTGGGAGCACGACTTCGCCCTCGTCTCCCGCGAGGGCAACGACCAGGTCCAGCTGGCGCTGTTCCGCGACTACCAGAACAACCGCCCGCTCTATCCGCTGCTGCACGAATTCCTCCGCACCAGGCAGGTCCCGGTGCTCGCAGTATGGGGCCGCAACGACGAGATCTTCGGCCCGGCGGGCGCGCGGGCCTTCGCGCGCGACGCCAAGGACGCGGAGGTGCATCTGGTCAACGGCGGTCACTTCCTGCTGGAGAGCCACCTGGACGTCGTCGCGGGCTACATGCGCGGCTTCCTCGGGCGGGTGCTGGGATAGGCCCGGCCGTGCGGCGTCCGTCGTCTCCGCTCGGGCGTGCCACCCGCGGTCCACAGGCCCGTGGGTGGCATGAGGTCCCGCGGAGCGGCTTCGGGGGCGCGGATGCCCGGCGCCGGAGGGGCGGACCCCCGGCCGGAGGGGCGGGCAGGTCAGCTCTGGGCGGTGGGCCGGACGACGATCTCGTTCACGTCGACCGCGGCGGGCTGTTCGATCGCGAAGGCGATGGCCCGGGCGATCGCGTCGGGCGGAATCGCGATACGGTCCCGCATCTTCGTGATCTCCGCCCTGACCTGGCTGTTGTTCGACGCCTCGGCGAAGTCCGTCGCGGTCACGCCCGGTGAGACGGTGGTCACCCGCACCGAGTCGCCGGCTTCCTGGCGCAGTCCCTCGCAGATGGCCCGGACCGCGAACTTGGTGCCGGCGTAGACCGCCATGGTGGGTACGACGCGAAACGCGGCCGTGGAGGCCGTCGTGATGAAGTGGCCGCCGCCCTGCGCCCGGAAGACCGGCAGCGCGGCGCCGATCCCGTGCAGCACTCCCTTGACGTTGACGTCGACCATGTGGTCCCACTCCTCGACACGTAGATCGTCGAGCGGAGAGATCGTGCCGACGCCCGCATTGCCGACGAGTACGTCGAGCCGGCCGAACCGCTCACCGGCCAGCGCGACCAAGGCCTCCAGGTCTTCCCGGCGGGTCACGTCAGTGCGGATCTGCACGGCCGCTCCACCCGTCTTCTCGATCCGGGCCACCAGATCCGCCAGGCGGTCGGTCCGACGCGCGCCCAGGACGAGACGCGCGCCGCGCTCGGCGAGCAGCAGCGCGGTCGCCTCACCGATGCCGCCGCTTGCTCCCGTGATCGCCACCACTTTGTCCTTGATACCGGACATGAGGCCGTCCTCTCCGTACTCGGCACCTCGGCCCGAATGCCTGGCCGCAACGGGCGCTGGAGACGTGTCCGCGAGCCGTCGCGCTCTGGCCGGCCGGGTACCGGTGTGACTGTGAAGGCCGTCAGCTGTGCCGCGGCCTGTGTTCACTCACCACTCTCCGACAGCTTTAGCCTGGTATCCAGACCGTGTTTATTCTGGAACCAGAGGTGCCATGAGCCATGTCTACACAGCCGCACCAACGCCGTCAGCTCAGTGAGTTCCTGCGCAGCCGGAGAGAACGTCTGACCCCTGCCGAGGTGGGGCTGCCCCAGACCGGCCGCCGCCGCACACCCGGACTTCGCCGGGAGGAACTGGCCCTGCTGGCCGGAATAAGCGCCACCTGGTACACGTACCTGGAACAGGGGCGGGAGATCCGCGCCTCGGAACAAGTGCTGAACGCACTCGCCGCGGCGCTGCGACTCGACCGGTACGAACGCGATCATCTCCTCCAGCTGGCCGGTCACGCGACGGTGGCCGAAGCCGAGGAACGCGAGCCCCTCACCGGCGAGGCGGGTGCCGTCCCGCTGCTTCTCCAGCCGAACCCGGCGTACATCATCGACGGCAACTACGACGTCCTCAGTCACAACTCGGCGGCCGACAAGCTGTTTCCGAAGCTCATCACCGGCGGGGACCGCCCGGCCAACTTCGTCCGCTGGGTGTTTCTCGAACAGGTGGCCAGGGATGTGCTGGTCGACTGGGAACCCGAGGCACGTGGCCTGCTCGGCAGGCTTCGGACGCTCGCCGCACGCCATTCCGGCGACCCTCGGTACACCCGACTGATCGAGGAACTGCACGAAGCCAGTCCCGAAGTACGGGACTGGTGGCCCCAGTACGAGGTGCAGGCCCGGCACAGCGGCCGAAAACTGCTGCGGCACCCGCGGCGGGGAGCGATCGACTATGCGTACACCGCGTTCCACCTGGCCGAACAGCCGGAGCAGACACTGGTGGTCTATTTCGAGAGCAGCGAACCGTCCGGCGCGGGGCGTACCCGTGACCGGTGAAGGAAGCGGAAAGCCGGTGGCGCCCGCCGCTCACGCCGAAGCCACGTGCATGTCCATGAGCGGGGCGTACTGCTGGCCGGCGTAGCAGTCGGCGTCGTGGATGTCGCCCTGCACGGTGGGGCGCGGAAGGGAGACCTTGATCGCGAGAGCGAGGGGGTGATGGACGACGCGGATCTGATCCGGGTCGGCCCGGTAGAGAGCGGCGAAGAGTTCCTCGCTGAGGAAGCGGGTGGAGACCAGGGAGTCGTAGGCCGCCTGGTCATGGCACATGAAGTCGAAGGTGAGCGTGAAGGGCCCCGCGTTCTTCGAGCGCACCAGGGAACAGAAGTCGAGCAGAGTGGCCATGTGGATTACAGCTCCTCGGTCACGGTACGGAACAGTTCGGTGGGAGTGACGCCGGTGGCGACGTGGTTGAGGGTGAAGCGGTAGAGCGGTCCTCGGTCCATCTCCGGTGGGGAGTAGGGGTAGGCGAGGGTGGAGACCAGACCGTCGTACTCCGCGATCGGCAGGTGACTGCTGGCGTGTGCGACGAACGTGGCGACGGCGTGGGCAGTGTCCTGATCGCCGGCGGTGACGGTGATCAGCACCCCGAGTTCTCGCGGAGTGAGCGCCTCGGGCTCACTGCCCGCGAGTACGGCGCCGGCGCCGTAGAGGCGGTAGTCGATGTCGACTGAGGCGGGGTCGACTTCCCCTCCGAAGACATCGAGGATCTTCGCCTCGAAGTACTGCTTGGCCAGGGGCAGGAGCTTGGGGAGAGCGTCGATGACGATACGGTCGCGGACCGCGCCGAAGATGACTGTCTGGTAGCCGACGAGTTCCGCGCCTTCGAGCTTGTTGGTGTAGCCGTCGGCGGGGAGGTACCGAGCACCGCGCACGCGGACGGTGTGTTCGTCGACCGCCTCGTACGTCGCCTCGCTGGTGTCCAGGACTCCGGAGGGCTCGGCGATGTGGAACGGGTCGGCGTTCTCGTACAGGGTGTGAGCGGCGACGGATCGTGGAGTGAGGCGAGTCCCTTCGACGAGGGTGGTGACCTCGAAGTGGTCGTCTCGGAGAGTCACCAGGAGCCCGTTGGCTGACGCCGGGATCGCGCAGGCGGCGCCGCATTCGATGGTCTTGGCCATGTGCCATGTCAGTCCGGGGTCGGCACCGCGCAGCTGCGGAAGCGCGGCGAACAGCGCTGTATCGCTGGCGCGTCCGGCGAGCACCACGTCGCATCCGTCGGCCAGCGCCCGCTGAATCGGCTCCACTCCCATCATCGCGACGGTGTGGCTGCGGGTGAACAGTTCCCGGTCGATGGCGGGGGCGTACTCGAGCGGCTGGATGCGGTCGGCGTCGTACAGATCCTGGAGGCGTTCGGCGGGCTGGTCCGAGTAGATCAAGCCGAGCTTGAAGTGGAGGTTCTCCTCGGTGGCGATACCGCGGACGATCGAGGCGACCCCGTCGACGCCGACGTCGCGCCCCGAGGTGCCGCACGAGCCGATGATGAGCGGCACGCCGAGCCGGTCTCGGGCTTTCAGCAGCAGCCGCAGGTCGCGGGTGACGGCCTGCTGGGACAGCTTCGGCACCCCTGAACCGAGCGCCGCGGGCCCGGAGTCGGTCGAACCGGCGTCGCAGGCGATCACATCCGGTTGGGCAGCGATACCGCGCGCGAAGGCGTCGGCGTCAAAGCCGGCGCCGAGGGCGCCCGTTGGGGCGAGAATGCGAAGTTCCATGAGAAAGGGCCTTTCGTCCCGCGCATACGGGATGGAAGTCAATGGGGGCTCAAACGGAGGCGCGGTCAACGCCGCGGCGGGCAAGTCGAGTGAAGACGAGGAACGTGACGCCGGCGAAGGCCGCCGCGTTCAACAGCATGTAGTTCCAACTGGTCAGGTCGACGCTGGTGCCGAGGATCGCCGGGCCCAGCGCCATTCCGGAGGCCGAGGCGATGGTGTACAGAGCGGTGTAGGTGCCCAGCACCTTCTGGGTCGGGGCGAGGTTCCACAGAGCGACAAGAGCGTTGACCGCGAAGGAGGCGTACGCGAGAGAGCACAGCACCATGCAGGCGATCGTCCCCATGACGGTCTGAACGGTGAACCCAAAGAGGAGCCCGATGATGAACAAGCCAACGCCGTAGCGCATCGCACGCAACTGCCCAAGTCGGTTCGAGGCAAAGGCGATCGGTAGCACACACACCAGGAAGGCGACCGCTCCCGGGAGGGTGAGACCCCCGGCGTCGCCACGGGCGAGGCCGAGGACTTGGGTGCCGTACGAGGTCATCAGCTGTCGCAACGCCGACCACATGCCGGCGAAGCAGAAGATGCCGACCATCAGCATCAGCGTGGGGCTCGACGGAGATCGCAGCGCGTCCTTGACGACATCGCGTGGCGACGCGAACTCCGGCTCCGGCTCCGGCCCCGGCTCGGCCTGGTCGTCGGGCAGCACCGCGGCGGCGTGATGCCGGCCCAGGAACATCCAGGACAGGCCGATCATGGCCAGCATGAGCAGGGGAGGTATCGCGAACGCGAGCCGAAGGCTTCGGTCGACGACGAAAAGACTGATCAGCGACGAGACGATGATGGTCAGGCTTACCCCCGCTTTGATGAAGCCCTGGGCCTTGCTGCGCTTGGATGGCACGACGTAGTCGGAAATCAGGGTTTCGGTGACGCCTTTGAAGGCATTGGCGATGGCGGCGAAGCCGACCACACATGCCAGCAGTCCCGGTAGGCTCGTCGCCCAGGGGATGAGAACGAACGGCACTGTGGCGATCGCTGCGCCCGCCATGACGATCGGCCACCGTCCCGCGCGGCGTCGGACAAGCCTGTCGGAGAGGAAACCGACCCACGGCTGGGTGAAGATTCCCCAGGAGTGGTCCAAGCCCATGATCAGTCCGACCACGCCGGCGGAGCCGAAGTAGTGCCGCAACTGCTCGGGGACCTGGGCGTCGTAGAAGTTCCAGACGGCTTCCTGTGCGAACACGGCGAGGGTCACCCAGAGCACTGCGCTGCGGTTCATCCGGTCACCCGCGATGGGCATACGGGCCAAAGCCGCGTCCGTGTCGGTCGGGAAGTCGGGCGGCATAACGACTCCTTGCGCTACATGCTATAGCAAGTGGAAGACGCCGAACCCGCAACGCAGCCCACTGCTCTGGAGGCTGGACGACTACCAGTACAGCGTGGCAGTCAGTTACTGGAGAGTTGGATGAGGGCCGCGCGATGGTGATGGGCGGCGAGCTCTTCGGCTCGGACCTCGTCCCGTTCGAGGAGCGCGTCCAACAGCTCGTGGTGCTCGTGATAGCGGCCGCGGAAGTCGGCCGCCCGCTCGGGCGCGAGTCGGATGGTCAAGTCGAGCCGCTCCTCGTCGCTGAAAGCCCGCGCCTGATTGAGCAGCCCCTCGAGGACGGGGTTACCCACGCACTCCTCGACTTGGCGGTGGAACAGACGCACCAAGTGGAATACGGAGGCGAGCCGTTCGGCCACATCGGCTTCCGGGCCGTGCTCGGCGACAGACTCCTCGATACTGGCGACGAGATCGTCCGCCTGGGTCAGGATCCCGACCAGAGCGGCGAGCTGAATGGCCGTGGCGTTGCGGGCAGCGAGCCGCGCCATGAGCGCCGACAAACGGACTTCGGCCTCGACGATCTCCAATCGGGCGGCCGGCGAGTGATCGGCGATGCGCAGGGATCGCGGCCCGGCACGCTCGACGACCTTCTCGTGTACCAGCTGACGCAGCGCCTCACGGACCGGGGTGGGACTCACTCCGAGGCGGGCCGCCAGGTCCCGCTCGGTGATCTTCTCACCTGGCCGCAGGGTGCCTTCGGCAATCGCCTCGCGCAGCCGCCGGTACGCCTGATCGGCCAACGACGTCGTGTCCACCGGGTTGAGGACGCCTTTGCTCATGCCACAAGAGTGAGCCTGCTATAGCAAATAGTCAAGTGATCCCGTGCCTCCCGTCGGCGCGGTGGGTGGCCATGCCAATCGAGCACGCCGATCGCCTGACGGCATCCGCGCGTCACGGGGCGTGGTCGGAGCCGGCCCTCGCTCGGCGAAGACGACTCCGGCACAAGGATCAGCGCTGCCGACTGCCGCTCACGTCCTATGACTTGGAGGCATCGAGCAGGGGTACATCCAGCCGTGCCGCGAGCTCGTCGAAGGTGGTGCCGAAGGTCTGCGTCACGACGACCCCTTGGGGCGAGATGTCAAAGGCCGCCAGGTCGGTGAAGACCCGCCCGACGCACCGCAGGCCGGTGAGAGGGTAGCTGCATTCCGGGACCAGCTTCGGCCTGCCGTCTTTGGTGAAGAGCGTCATCACCACGAACACCTGCTTGGCTCCGATCGCCAGATCCATCGCACCGCCGACGGCGGGAATGGCGTCAGGTGCCCCGGTGTGCCAGTTCGCCAGGTCTCCCCCGGCGGAGACCTGGTAGGCGCCCAGGACACAGATGTCCAGATGCCCGCCGCGCATCATGGCGAAGGAGTCTGCGTGGTGGAAGTAGGCCGCTCCGGGCAGCTCGGTGACGGGCACCTTTCCCGCGTTGGTCAGGTCAGGGTCGATGGCGCTTTCCTGGGCGGCGGGTCCCATGTTGAGCATGCCGTTCTCGGTGTGCAGCACGACGCCGGAGCCAGGTGACAGATGGTCGGCGACGAGCGTCGGCAGACCTATGCCGAGGTTGACGAACGCGCCGTCCGGGATCTGCCGGGCCACCAGAGCCGCGATGTCGTGCTTGTCCAGGGGGACGCCGCGCTGTGGCGTCTGCCCGGTCGGATTCACGCCCGCTCCGCCTCCTCCACCACTCGGTCGACGTAGATGCTCGGGGTGATGACCGTCTCGGGATCGATGTCACCGACCTCGACGATCTCGCGCACCTGCGCGATCACCATGGTCGCCGCGGTTGCCATGACCGGACCGAAGTTGCGGGCGGTCTTGCGGTAGACGAGGTTGCCCATCCGGTCGGCGCGGTGGGCACCGATGAGCGCCACGTCGCCCTTGATCGGGTACTCCAGTACGTAGGTGCGACCGTCGATTTCGCGGGTTTCCCGCCCCTCGGACAGCGGTGTGCCCACTCCGGTGGGGCAGTAGAAGGCTCCGACACCGGCGCCCGCGGCCCTGATCCGTTCGGCGAGGTTTCCCTGCGGCACCACCTCCAGTTCCACCTTGCCGGCTCGGTAGAGCGCGTCGAACACCCACGAGTCCGCCTGCCGCGGGAAAGAGCAGATCACCTTGCGGACGCGCCCTGCGGCGAGCAGCGCGGCGAGTCCGGTTTCGCCGTTTCCCGCGTTGTTGGACACCACGGTGAGATCGCCGGCGCCCTGCCTCAGGAGCGCGTCGATCAGAGCCACTGGCATGCCGGCCATGCCGAATCCGCCGATCAGCACGGTCGAGCCGTCCTGGATACCGTCGACGGCTTCGTCCGCGTGAAAGCACAGCCGCGCGCTCATCCCCGGCTCCCTGCCACGTTCCCCAGTCCAAGGGCGAGTGCCTGGGCGACGCCGATGCACAGGGCCGCGAAGGCGTCCGGCCGTTCGCGAGATACGCCGAATCGATCGGCGAGCCGCTCGTTCGCCTCGCCCGGGGAAGCGGCCCACTCCTTGGGCATCCGCTCGTCGACCAGCCGCCGGCCGTCGGCCTCGGCCGGGTCGAGCGCGGGTGCCGTGGCGAGTGCCCCGGTGATGGCCGGCGCCGCGAGATCGCCGGGCCGCACATCCACCAAGTCTCCGGAGCCCCGCCCGAAGGGGGTTCTCACGGCCGCGTACACGTGGCTGTCAGTCACTCCCTCACCGTAGGAGTGAGGGGTTCATAAGGTCCAACACATAATTCTTATCGATTCATAAGCACGTGCTACAAATGCTTGATGGAGATTCGTCAGCTCCGATACTTCCTGGCAATCGCGGAAGAGTGCCATTTCGGGCGTGCCGCTGCCCGCCTGCACATCGCGCAGCCGGCCTTGTCCCAGCAGATCAAGCAACTGGAGACGGAACTCGGCATCACGCTGTTCAACCGGACCACGCGGCGCGTCGAGATGACTGAGGCGGGCTGCCAACTCGCCGACCACGCCCGCGCACTCGTCGCGGGAGAGGAACGCGCTCGCCTCCATATGCGCGAGCTGGCAGCAGGGCGGGCCGGCCGCGTGTCCGTCGGCTTCATCGGCTCGGCGACCTATGACGTCCTGCCACAGGTCGCACGCACCGTCAAAGCACGACTCCCCAAAGTCGTTATGGAACTGCACGGTGAAGTGCTTGCCCCTCGACTCGTCGAGGGCCTGCTCGAAGACACATACGATCTCGTGCTCGTTCGCAAGGCGGCGCCCAGCGAACGCATCCACATCACACCATTGCGTTCCGAACCTCTCGTAGCCGTGCTCCCCTCCCACCACCCGCTCGCATACCAAGACCAAGTGGACCTGCGCGACCTGGCCGACGAACCTTTCGTGACTCACCCTTCGCAGGCTCGCTCGTCAATGTATGACCGGGTGCTTGCCGCGTGCGGACGCGCGGGCTTCACGCCGTCACCTCTCGTAGAGGTCAGCGAGACGGCGACGTTGGTGGTGTTCGTGGCGGCGGGACATGGTGTAGCCCTGGTCCCGCAGTCAGTGCGAAGCCTCAGCCTGGCAGGGGTCACGTACGTACCTTTGACGGAAACGGAATCCGTCGACCTTCTCCTGGCCCGCCGGACGGACCGCAACTCCCCCGCCACGGCCCAGGTTGCCGCAGTGATCGAGGAATGCGTGCGCGGTACGAGCCTACGTTCGCGGCGGTCCGACGCAGGTGAGGGCCGGGAGCGCTGAGGCGGCAACTGCGCTGTGCGGGCAGGCGGGCAGGCAGGCAGGCAGGCAGGCAGCTAAGGAAGCCGGTTCATCGTCGGCTCGAAAGCAAGCTCCCCACACCGGCGCGCAGCGAGAACCGCGGGGCTTGAACGCGGGGTCCCGTGCCCACCGCCCCTCCCCGACGACGGGCCGTGCAGGATACCGGCACCGATCTGCCGGTAGGTTGACAACCCCAAAAAGTGTATGCACTACTTAGGACACGCGAGCCGGGCCCAACCAACGGGTGGCCTCCAGGTTGATCGGACCGGACCGGCCGGCGCGAGTGGCCACGCCACATCAGAGCAAGCGCGCACCGACCTGATGACCGGCACGTCGCTGCCACCTCCGCGCTCAATGCCCTACGGCGAATCACCAACGGCGTGACCGTCTGATCCCCTCTCCGAAAGGTACGACCATGTCCGACTGGATCACCGACTACTTCGCCGACGTCGACGCCATGCGACTCGACGCGTACGTGGCACGGCACGCCGAAGACGCCGAGATCGTGTTCGCCAACAACCCCCCGGCCTCCGGCCGGGATGCGATCGGCGGGGCCATCGGAGGGTTCTGGGCAACGATCAGCGGGCTGCGCCACGAGGTCCACAATCAGTGGCAGCTCAACGACGGGAACACCGCCGTGGTGGAGGCGACCGCGCACTACACGACACACGGAGGCAGCACCGTCCCGACGCCGTGCGTCTCCGTCCTCGACCGCAACGCCGAGGGACAAGTCACCTCGCTACGTGTGTACATCGACCTCTCGCAACTGGTCTCCACCATCCAGGCCGAGTCGCAAGAGAGTACACCGGTCCCCTAAGCAGATCGTCCCGCGAGATCCTGACCGGGGAGAGTTCGGCCAACGATGGGGCGTGCAGACGACGTTCCCGTGACCGCCGGCGGCGGGGGCGGCGGTCGACAGACTGGGTTTTGGCTCTGGTGTGAGGACGATCACCCATCTGCCTAGGCAGATGTGCGCGCTTGTGGACACCGGCAAGCGAGAGTTGCCCACGCATGGTGTGTCGGTTTACCGGCCATGCAGGGACACCCAGGGCTGTGGGTGTTCGCCGGACAGGGACTCTGGTAAACCATGACCTGGGGCGGCCAGGCGGCGGCTTGCATGGTGTGGCTCACCGGCTCTCACCTGGCCTTCGATCCGGCACCAAGGTTGCCGGCAGCTTCAAGAAGCCAAGCCGGGTGGTGGGCACGGCAGTTGATAGCGCAGCAGTTATGCTGAGCACCGTTCAACCGAACAACCACCACGAGCGCCCGAAGCGCTAGGAACGCAGGAGAGTACGTGGCACCTGCAGAAAACGGTAACGGCCAGCCGGTGACGCGTAACGGAAACCATGTAGATCAACTGATCGCCGGTCGGTATCTGCTCCACGAGATCCTCGGCAAAGGCGGCATGGGCACGGTCTGGCGGGCCCACGATGAACTACTGGACCGCCCCGTCGCCGCCAAGGTGCTGCACATCGTCGCCCACAGCGACGAGGAACAGCGAATACGAGTGCGCCGCGCCACCCGTGAGGCACGCGCGGTTGCTCGCATCCAACACCCGCACGTCATCGGCGTCTACGACCTGGTGGAGTCCGGGGGTCGGCTGTGGATCATGATGGAGCTCGTCGCAGGACCCTCCCTGGCACACCGCATCGCCGAGGCCGGCCCCTTCTCGCCACGGCACACCGCCGTCCTCGGGCTCCAACTGCTTGACGCTTTGGAGGCCGTGCACGCGGCAGGCGCCGTACACCGTGACGTCAAACCGGCCAACGTCTTGCTGCGCCGCGACGACAATGCTGTCCTCACCGACTTCGGGATCGCCGCCCTGGACGACGGCGAATCCCTGACAACCACCGGCGAACTGATCGGCTCGCTGGAATACATGGCGCCCGAGAGGGTGACGGGAACCGAAATCGGCCCGGCTTCAGATCTGTGGTCATTGGGCGCGACCCTCTCCGCGCTCTGCGAAGGACACTCCCCTTTCCGCAAGTCGGGGCAGCCGGCAACGCTGCACGCGGTGGCGTACGAGGAACCCGCCCTGTCGGAACGGCTGGGGCCGCTGCGCCCGATCGTCGAGTCGCTGCTACTCAAGTCGCCGCACGACCGCCCCTCCATAGCCGATGCGCGTGCCGCCCTACGAGACGTCGCTGAGGGAGAGCAGGACAGCCCACCGCTTCCGCCGCCGACCGCGGGCGTGCCCAGACCTTCGCAATCGGTGGCCGACGCGGACACCCTGACGAGGCACGAGGCGCACGAGGTCACGGCCAGTCACTTCACCCCAACGACCGTGCACACCACCTCAGTCGGGGCCGGCCCGAAGAACCCGTCCAGGTCGGCACGAGCGAAACGAGCATGGCCGGTCCTGGCTGGGACAGTGACGCTGGCAGCGGGAGCCGTGGGCAGCTTGTTCCTCACCGGTGCGCTGCCGCACAGCAGCGCCCCGGGGACGGCGACCGTCAACGCAGTAGATGTCGAGTCGACCCTCGGTTGGCAGAAGGCATCCGATGTTGCTCTCCGGCCAGGAGACCAGGTCACCGTGCGATTCATAGCGGGCAAATGGACGGTCGACCACCGAAACATGCCGATGACTGGACCCGCCGGTTATGACACCGCGACGGACACGTCACTGGGCGGGGCCAAATCCTGCAAAGTAGACCCCGATGCACCGTTTGGCACACTGCTGACGCGTATCGCCGGCAAACCGCATGGCCCTGTCCGCTCTGTCAAGGACAATCTCACGTTTCAGGCATCCACAAGTGGAACCCTGCAGCTGAGTATCAATGACGCCACAGGGCCTTGCTCTCAGGACAACAAGGGAGCGTTGAAGGTGGAGGTGAGCATCACGCGTCGGCGCTGAGAGCACTGGTTGCTCAGGCTCGGCGGTCGTCGGCGGCCTTGATGAGATTGTCGAGGCGGGCGAGCGTCGCGGTGAGGTGATCGCGCTGCTTCCTGATGCGGTCGCGTTCCGCCTGGAGCATGGCCAACTGGTGGTCGGTGGTGGTGTCACTGTCGATGCAAGGGAGCAGTTCCGCGATGCGACTGCTGGGCAAACCTGCGGCGTAAAGCTGTTGGAAGACGCGAACCCGGCCGACGGCGTCTTCGGTGTACTCGCGCTGGCCCCCGGAGCTGCGGCCGGGCGTAAGAAGTCCCTGTTCTTCGTAATAGCGCAGTGCGCGGACGCTCACTCCGGAGCGCCGGGCGACTTCTCCGATGCGCATGCTTCCCACTTCCGTAGAGCCCTGGACAAACGACTTGCCCCTCACGTGGACGGTAGGTTTTACCGTACTCCACATGACTACACCGATCACCAACCATTCACCGGTCGGCCTCAGGATCGAGGGCGCGGTCGCGCTCGTGACCGGCGCCAATCGAGGACTGGGCCGACGGTTCGCCCAGCACCTCCTTGATCGCGGCGCGGCGCGTGTGTACGCGACCGCCAGGCGTCCAGAGACAGTCGATCTGGCCGGCGTCACGTCATTGCGGCTGGATGTCACTGACGAGGAGGAGGTCCGGTCCGCGGCCGCAGCGGCGGGTGATGTGACGCTCCTGGTGAACAACGCCGGGGTCACCCACTTCACCGACCTCGTCACCGCCGACCTGGCCGCCGTACGCGCGGAGATGGAGACGAACTTCTGGGGCACGCTGTCCGTGGTGCGAGCGTTCGCCCCGGTACTCGCGTCCAACGGGGGCGGCGCGATCCTGAACGTGCTGTCCGCACAGTCCTGGCACGCCGCCCCGGGCAACAACGGCTACCACGTCGGCAAGGCGGCCCAGTGGGCGTTGACGAACGGTGTGCGACTGGAGCTTGCCGAGCAAGGCACGCTCGTGACCGGTCTGCACCTGGGAGCGGTCGACACCGACTTCAGCGCCTCCTACAGCGGACCAAAGGGTGACCCAGACGTCCCCGTCCGTGCGGGCCTGGACGGGATCGAGGCGGGAACAGCCGAAGTGCTCTCCGACGACTGGAGCGCACACGTCAAGAAGTCACTGGCCGCGGATCCCACCCACCTGTACGACGCGATCCGCGCCGGCGTCATCTGATCAGTTCCTCCCTGCGCCCACAAGGCGGCCAGGGTCTGACCAGGATGCTTGGGAGTGCCGGTCAAGGCGGCTTGTTTTCAGGCCCAGTTGACCGGCCCGGCCCGGCGCAAGAAGCAGTCCATGGTTCGCGTGACGGACTCAAGATCCGTGCTGCTTTGGCTTCCGCGTTGCACCGCAATACATGGCCACACCGAAGTCGTCGATGAAGGCCGAGGCGAGGCCCCGACGGCGGCGCAGCCCCTCCGCCCCGTCCGCCGGGAGGCCGATCCCCAGAAACACTCTGGTGTCGGGACATTTCAGGTCTGCCAGCGGGGCGTAGAAGTCGCTGTCTGCACTGCGTGGGTCGGGCGGGCCCGCCAGATAGAGATAGTCCAGGACGCGGCCCGCGTTCTCGGCGGCGTGGTTCGCCATCTTGACCAGCCACCGCAGGTCTCGTGGTTCGTGCACCTGCCCGACCGGGAGAGTGCCGTAACACAGATGCAGGCCGAGCGGGGTCTCCTGTGGCACGAGTGGCATGAGGCGCCGTAGCGGACCGACGAAACGCTCCAACCGGTCGCCGTTGTCCGCCCGCCCGGTCATGCTCTCCCTGTCCGGCGCTTCCCACGCCATGTCGAGCTGAAGAGCGAGGTCCCCCGGTGGAATGGCCGCAGTGAGACGGCGGATCTCCCGGGTGAACAGGTCCTCGTAGACCGCATCCCTGGTCTCCGGGTCCCGCTCAACACTGTCTGCGAACGCGGCCGTACAGCTCGTGCGGAGCGGCACTGCCACCTGAAACCGTAGGTGCCGTGGGATGAGCCCGGTATCACGCAGCCGGCAGAAGGTCCCGTACGAGGCGATCGCCTGGTCGATCGGTGGCCATCTCTCATACCTCGGTCCCTCGGTTCCCTCCCAAGCCGCGGGCCCAGCCTGTCGACCCATAGGCCGCTGCGACTCCGCCCCCGAACCCATGATCGCCACATCGTGCCGCGGCTGATGCAGCGACGCGTGGTCGTAAGCGGCCCACGTCACCATGACACCCGCCTCGCCGCCCGGCGAGGCGAATGACAAACCCCGATACAACTCCCCTCCGGGCGTCGCCGCCTCCCGCCGGGAAGCCAGGGGAAGACTCCCCACCAACAGCAACTCGCTGTCGATCCTGCGCGCCATGACCAGCCTCCTCGTCGAGACACGGCGGCCCGTCTCCGGGAGAGCGCGAACGCTCCGTCTTCACAGCGCGCTGTGCGTTCCGAAACCGCGCTGGTGATACGTGAGCGGAGCACCCGGCGCCGTCCGTGCCGCGCGGACCCGGCCGAAGGCGACGACGTGGTCCCCGCCCGACACGAGGTCTTCCACCTCACAGGCGAGCCAGCCGGGCACGTCCGCGATGCGCGGGACCCCGCTGTCCTCGATCCAGTCGATACCCGTGAACTTGTCGTCGCCCTTGCGGGCGAACGCGTTGGCGCAGGCCGTCTGTTGGACGCCGAGTACGTTGAGTCCGAAGCGGCCGCTACGACGCAGGACGCGCAGCAGGTTGGATTCACGGTCCAACGCGATCAGGACCATGGGCGGTTCCATGGACAGGGAGGCGAAGGCACTCACCGTGGTGCCGTGAGGCCGCTTTCCGTCCAGGGTGGTCACGACCGAGACCGGGGTACAGACCCCTGCCATCACTCCGCGAAAGAGGTCGGGAATGTTTGCGTCGGTCAGTTGCGTGGTTGTCATGGATTTGCCTTCCAGATTCCGAAAGCTGAGCAACGCACCGCGACCGGTCATCCGCCCCTGACCACGGTGCCGGATTGCCGGATTGCCGGTGTGCCGGTGTGCCGGAGGAGCATTTGCGGCCTCCCGCTCAGTAGCGGTAGTGCTCGGGCTTGTAGGGGCCTTCGACGGGAACACCGAGGTACTGGGCCTGATCGGCGGTGAGTTCGGTGAGGTCCCCGCCGAGCGCTCGGACGTGGATCAGCGCCACCTTCTCGTCGAGAATCTTGGGCAGCCGGTAGACGTCGTTGCCGTATTCCTCGTGCCGGGTGAAGAGTTCGATCTGTGCGATCACCTGGTTCGAGAAGCTGTTGCTCATCACGAAGGAGGGGTGGCCTGTCGCGTTGCCGAGATTCATCAGCCGGCCCTCGGCCAGCACGATGATGGAGTGGCCGTCCGGGAACACCCACTCGTCGACCTGCGGCTTGATGGTGTTACGCAGTATGCCTTCGGCGCGTTCGAGCTCCGCGATCTCGATCTCGTTGTCGAAGTGGCCGACATTGCCCAGGATCGCCTGATGCTTCATCCTGCGCATCAGATCCAGCGTGACGATGTCCTTGTTTCCGGTGGTGGTGATGACGATGTCAGCCCTGGAAATGACGTCCTCCAGGCGGGCGACCTGGTAGCCCTCAAGTAGCGCCTGGAGTGCGCAGATCGGGTCGATCTCCGTGATGATCACCCGTGCTCCCTGACCGGCGAGGGCTTCGGCAGCTCCCTTGCCGACATCGCCGAAACCGCACACCACCGCGACTTTCCCGCCGATCAGCACATCCGTGCCCCGGTTGAGGCCGTCGATCAGCGAGTGCCGGATGCCGTACTTGTTGTCGAACTTGCTCTTGGTCACCGAGTCGTTGACGTTGATCGCCGGGAAGAGCAACTGCTTCTGTTCGGCGAGCTGGTAGAGGCGGTGGACGCCGGTGGTGGTCTCCTCGGTGACACCTTGGATGGCGGCGGCGACGGCTGTCCACCTGCCGGGATCGGCCGCCAGCGAGCGGCGAAGGGTGTCGAGAGTGATGCGGTACTCGTGGGACACGGCCGGGTCGTCGGGTTCGGGGGTCGGTACGGCGCCCGCCTTCTCGAACTCAACACCCAGGTGCACCAGCAGAGTCGCGTCGCCGCCGTCGTCGAGAATCATGTTGGGACCGACGAGGTTTCCCGCCTCGTCACGGAAGTCGAAGAGTTGCTCCGTGGCCCACCAGTACTCCTCCAGGCTCTCGCCCTTCCAGGCGAAGACGGGGACGCCCGCCGGCCTTTCAGGAGTGCCTGCGGGGCCGACGACCGTGGCGGCGGCCGCGTGGTCCTGGGTCGAGAAGATGTTGCACGAGACCCAGCGAACCTGTGCTCCCAGGGCGACCAGGGTCTCGATGAGGACCGCGGTCTGTACGGTCATGTGCAGTGAACCGGCTATCCGGGCACCCCGCAGCGGCTGGGTTCCCGCGTACTCGCGGCGTAGTTCCATCAGCCCCGGCATCTCGTGTTCGGCGAGCCGGATCTCCTTGCGGCCGAACTCGTGCAAGGCCAGGTCGGCCACGGCGAAGTCCAGCCCGTTCACGGTCTGGTGTCGCTCGGCGGTGCCGACGGGTGTCTCGTGGGTCTGACTGGTCATGGTGGTGTACTCCTCGGTTGTCCTTATGGATCAGTCGTCTTGGAGGTGTGGGAGGTGTTGGAGGTCTTGGCGGTCGACAACGAAGGGTGTGCTTGCCGGGGCCGGTTCGTTGCGCACGATGGAGGCGTCCGCGCCGCTGGGATGGCCGTCGTCAATCCCTCACCTGCGCTGTCATCGTCACGATGTTCCCGGCGGTGCGGTGGCCGAAGCGGGTGTAGGTGACGTCGAAGCCGTGACGGCGTCCGACATGCGCCAGCAGCGGACCGTTGACCCAGTTGACCACTGAGCCGTCGTACTTTCCTGGCCCACGGAAGTTGTTCCGGTAGGCGTCCAGATCCGTCACGAAGAGGTCGTGGCAGACCAGTTTGCCGAAAGGGTGGAGCAGTTTGAGGCTCTGCACAAAGCTGGCGAGCGCGTCGTTGTTGACGTGCATGCGCACATCGGCACCGGATTCCAGCAGGGGCCGCAGCGTCTCGCCGCTGACCCCTTCCGCGAGTTCGTAGGTGTCGAGGTCGGCCAAGGGCCGGTAGCGCTCTTCCAGACGGATGGCGGACCAGACGTCCCGCCAGAACATGACAGCGTCGTGCACGTGGTCGAAGTGGGCGGGAAGTGCCTCGGCCAAGAGCGCGGGGCCCAGTCGCAGGAGCTTTCTCACGAGTCCGGGAACCCGGCCGACTTCGGTGCGTGTCCGCTCGGCGATCGGCTCGCAGGCATTGTCCGGAAGGTAGGCACGGGTTTGGACCTGGTAGGTGACACCACCCATCTGGGCGACTTCGTCCGTGGGAAGGTTGTCGTAGACGTTGGAGATATAGACCAGGAAGACCTTGAATTTCAGGAAACCCAAAGAGGTCAGCGGCCGGGTGGCGTCGAGGGCGAACAGACTCACTCGCCGCAGATGGTCGGCGACGGTCTCCTTCGCCAGGTTCAGCACATGCTGGGAGTAGTCGCACATCAGGTAATGCAGACGCTGATAGTAGCCGCGGCCGTGCGCCTCATCGAGACGTCGGAACTCGTCCAGGAATGTTCTCGCCTGGCCGCCGTTGCCGACGCCGAGTTCGACAACGTAAAGCTCTTCAGGCAGTGCGCCGGAATCCGCCAGTGGGTCCCAGATCGCGAACAGGTCGCGGATCAGGTCGCGCGCGCCGTCAGCGTTGCGGGCGTCGCTTTCGCCTCCCGGCAGCGCCTGCTCGTAACCACGGCCGGTGGACCTTTCCCAGCGTTCGAGGTCGGCCCAATAGCGGGAGTTGAAGTCCCAGATGCAGCTCTGGCTGCCCGGCCCCCAGTCCTCGAGGAGGGTGCGGTGGGATGTGCCGCCGGCGAAGACTTCGCGCAGCCGCGCCGCGGCCAGCTCGCGCAGGGCGACATCCGCACTGCGCCGGACGTCGACCGCCACTTCGAGGTCGTCCACGCGGACGTTCGACGGGATGGGCACCGGGTCGGTGCCGGTGGGACGGGCAGCGCGCCCAAGGATCGGGCGGACCTCGACGACGTCGCGGAAGCTCTCCTTGTACTGCACCCAGTCGCAGACAAGGCGAACCTTCGCCAGGTCCGTGTCGGTGTCCGCAGTGAGCGCCTCCACCACCGGGACGAGTGAGGCCGCGACGTCGAGTGGCTTCTTGCCCCGCAGTCGTGCGTGCGGTCGCAGGTCAACCAGCATGCCCAATCCCCTTACCTGTCGTCCCGGAACACGGGTCCCGGCGCGGCGTGCCGGGGCGCTCGGGGATCCGCGGAATGCCACGCGCGAAGCCGAAGCCATGAAGAATGGCACCCGTGCGGCCGGCATCCGCGCCTTGTAATCGGCCGCGCCGGTGCCCTGTCCGCGTGACAAACGCACCCCCGTCGTCCGCACGAACTCGCCGCCGGCCTGCGGAAGACCGCCGCAGGCGGATTGCGCGGCGTGATTCCGGTCCGGGCCGGGATACGGCGAGTAATGGGCCGGAGGCGAGCGGATCGACTGAACCGTGGGGTTCCGCGCATTTCCATCACCCACCTTCTCGTTGAGGCGTGGCTCTCCGCCCAGAGTCTTCAGCTCAGGAAGCCGGCTCGGGAAGGCGGCTCGGGAAGCCAGCACGGGAAGCCCGGCTCGGTAAAGAACGATCGCCCACTGCCCCACGACTCTTGCGAACCGTGCTGACATATCGAGGTTCGCATCGGCGACCATCCGAGACCACAGGGTGGCGCCCCAATGCGGGGCCGTGGTCGTTGTGCCGCGAATACACCGCTCGGCGAATCCAGCCGCCGGCAGATGGCCGGTCGCCTCGCGCCGCCGCCATGATCGGAGCCGCTCTTGGCGGGTAGTCAACTCATCAACCTACGAGGCTCGCGCGTGCGGCGGCCCATGGCCTGCTCCGCGGGCACGCAGCCGAGGTGGTCGACGGTGACATCGTTCAGGACGCCGGTTGTGCCGAGGAGAGCGGTCTTGCCAAGTCCGTCTCGTGCAGGCCGCCTTACCGGCCGCGCAGCAGCGGCAGAAGGATGTCGTCGACGAGATGCCTGAAGAATTGGTCGTCGCACCGCTCGCCGACGACGACAAGTCGGTGCGCGATCACGGCCGGGGCGACCTCGGCGAAGAGCGCGGCGGCCTGGGGCGCTAGGCACTCTCCGCGCCCGATCGCCTTGCGCAGCGAGTGATCGGTCAACCCGGCCCCGTCGCGGCGCAGTATGCGGCGCATCTCGTCGGCGAGCCTCGGGTCGCGGCGCATGCCGGCGAACAGCGCCCCGAGCAGCCCGACTTCCTGCTCGGCGATCTGTCGCGCCAGCCAGGTGACGAGCCCGAGCAGGTTCTCGCGCAGGTCGTCCGAGGCCGGCTCGGGCGGCGCGGCACGCGAGCGGTACTCGACCGCGGCGGCGACGAGGGCGGCCTTGTCCCGGTGCCGGCGGTAAATGGTCGCCTTCGCCGCACCGGAGCGGGCCGCGACCGCCTCGATGGACAACCGGTCGTATCCGATCTCGGTCAGCAAGGACAGCGTCGCGTCGAGGATCGCCACGTCACGGCTCATGTCGCGCGGCCGGCCCGGGGCGGAAGATCTGCCCGGTCCGTCGGCCCGCGGGACACTTGGTGTGCTCTTCAAGAGACGTCCTCCCCCCGTCGATACGCTTCCGGTCGCGTATCGCAAGTACCGCCGCCTCCGACGAGAGCACGGCGGAAGGCGTTCCCCCGGCGCTGAAGAGCCCGGTGCCGAGGGCGCGTGGTGGGGCCGGGAGAGGCCGGCCGCCGGTCAGCGGTCGACGGCCTCCGGTGTGGCGCCGCTCTCCGCCATCGCCCGAGCGACCACCGGGTACAGATCCGCGGGCAGTGGCCCGCGGCTGACCCGCAGGTGCGCCACCGCCTGGCGCAGGCTCCTGATCTCCGCGAGCAAACTGGTGAGTTCGCCCTCCAGAGCGGCCTCTCGCGCGCTCTTCTGGGCCTCCCGTACGCGGATGAGGTCCTCGATGCGGGTGAGTTCCTGAAGCAACGGACTGACCGGGCTGTCCACAGCGAACCTCCAGTACGCTCGACGCACACCACGCTAGGACCTGTCCCCGGGGCGGGCCCATGTGCCGGCCCCCAGCGATATGCCCCAGAGGTTGGTTGCGGCGGACAATCCGCGCCCGTACGGTCCGGTTCTCCGAGGCCGGCGGCGGCAAAGTCAGCCGCGGCAAGGCCGGCCTCGGCAACGTCAACCGCGGCAAGCGCGGCCTCGGCAAGGTCAGCGAAGTGCCCGGGTCAGCCCCAGTGCCGCGGTGCGTACGGCCGCGCCGAGCTGGGCCGGATTCCAGCGGGCTACGGGAACCGCCACCGAAACGGCTGCGGCCACCGTGCCGTCAGCGGCGAAGACGGGGGACGCCACGCAGTTCACTCCGAGCACCGCTTCCTGTTCTTCGTAGGCCAGGCCCGCCAGCCGGGCCTGGCCCAGCATCGCGCGGAGACGGACCGGATCGGTCACCGAGTTCGGGGTGAGACGGGGCAGCGGACCGGCCAGCAGCTCCTCGGTCACCTCCCCAGGGGAGAACGCGAGCAACGCCTTCCCGACGCCGGTGCAGCTCAGCGGCAGGGCGCCGCCCACTCTGGAGGGCAGGGGAAGCTTTTCGTGGCCGTGCATGCGTTCCAGGTAGACCACGGACCAGTCCTCCCGGATGCCCAGGTGGACGGTCTCTCGGGTCGCCTCGTACAGGTCTTGGAGGAAGGGGAGCGCCACCTCCCGCAGATCCTGACGGCGCGGCACCAGGCCGCCGAGATCGAAGAGCAGACCGCCGAGCTGGTACTCGCGCCCGACACGCTCGAGCAACCCCAGACGCACCAGATCGGCGGCAAGCCGGTGCGTGGTGCTCTTGGCCAGTCCGGTCCGTGCGGCCAGGTCGGACAGACGGCGCTTGCCGCCCTCCGGGCGGAAGCAGTCCAGCAGCCATATCGCTCTGTCGAGCATGTTGCCGTGCGCGGTGTCGTTCCCTGTCACGGCTCCAGCCTGACACGGAAGGAGCTGGCCCGGGCGCGTTTGTTCCACGTGGCGGAACGTTCCTTGATGCCCGGCACGCCCCCGTCTATACCTGCCTCAACGAACCAACCGTCTTTCCTCCAGCCTCGAACCCGTTCCGGAGGTTGTCCGTCATGGTTTCCCGCGCGGTGAGTGAGACCGCCGATCTCCTGGCCGAAGCCGAACGCTCCGGCAAGCCGGTATCGCCGGTGCGTGACCGGCTCCCTCCCCATGACGTCGGCGCCGCGTACGCCGTGCAGCGCCTCAATGTGGAGCGGAAACTGGGCGGCGGACGCCGGATCGTCGGGCGCAAGATCGGCTTGACCTCCCCCGCGGTGCAGGCGCAGTTGGGGGTGGACCGGCCTGACTTCGGTGCCCTGCTGTCGGACATGGCCGTTCCCAATGGCGGCACCATCCCCGCCGGCCGGCTGCTGCAGCCGAAGGTGGAGGCGGAGGTGGCCCTCGTGCTCGGCACCGACCTTGATGTGCCGGAGCCGGGCATCGCCGACGTCATCCGCGCCACGGACTTCGCGCTGCCCGCCCTGGAGATCGTCGACAGCCGGATCGCCGACTGGGACATCACCATCACCGACACCATCGCCGACAACGCCTCCAGCGGGCTCTTCGTCCTCGGCGGCGCTCCCGTTCCGCTCTCCGGCCTCGACCTGCGGCAGGTGACGATGACGCTGCTGCGCGACGAGGAGAAGGTCTCCTCGGGCACCGGCGCCGACTGCCTGGACGGCCCCCTCAACGCCGCTGTGTGGCTGGCCGGCGCTCTGGCCGAGATGGGTGACTCGCTCAGGGCAGGTGACGTGATCCTCACCGGCGCTCTTGGACCGATGGTCCCGGCGGTACCCGGGAACCGCTTCGAGGCCCGTATCTCGGGGCTCGGTTCCGTCCGTGTCCGCTTCGCTCAGGAAGGCCCTGCCCAGTGACCACCAAAGTCGCCGTCATCGGCTCTGGCAACATCGGCACCGATCTCATGATCAAGGTGCTGCGGCTGTCGGAGAGCCTGGAGATTGTCGCGATGGCCGGCATCGACTCGGCGTCGGACGGCCTTGGGCGCGCCCGGCGCCTCAAGGTCGCCACCACGCACGAGGGGATCGACGGCCTCGTCCGGATGCCAGAATTCGATGATGTCGAGATCGTCTTCGACGCGACCTCCGCCGGCGCCCACCGGCGCCACGAGGAGGTGCTCCGTCCGCTGGGTCGCACGCTGATCGACCTCACACCGGCGGCGATCGGCCCCTACGTGGTCCCCCCGGTCAACGGCGACGAACACCTCTCCTCCCCCAACGTCAACATGGTCACCTGCGGGGGCCAGGCCACCATCCCGATCGTGGCCGCCGTCGACTCGGTCGTTCCGGTCCACTACGGGGAGATCGTCGCGTCGATCTCCTCGCGCTCCGCGGGTCCCGGTACCCGGGCCAACATCGACGAGTTCACCGAGACCACCTCTTCCGCCATCGAGAAGGTCGGCGGCGCCACCCGGGGCAAGGCCATCATCGTCCTCAATCCGGCCGAACCTCCCCTGATCATGCGGGACACGGTCTACTGCCTCGTCTCCGACTGCGACACCGACAAGGTGCGCGACGCCATCCACGCCATGGAGCGCAGCGTCCAGGAGTACGTCCCGGGCTACCGGCTCAAGCAGGAGGTGCAGTTCGACCCCGTGCCGGTCGGCGACTCCCAGCGCGGTCTCTTCCCGCCGAACGAACGCGAGGGCACGGCCTGGAAGGTCTCCGCCTTCCTGGAAGTGGAGGGAGCCGCGCACTACCTGCCCTCCTACGCGGGCAACCTGGACATCATGACCTCCGCGGCACTGCGCACCGGCGAGCGGGTCGCGGCCCATCAGAAGAAGGAGGTGCCGGCCAAGTGACCAGTCCTCTCTACATTCAGGACGTGACCCTGCGGGACGGCATGCACGCGGTACGACACCGCTACTCCGTCGAGCAGGCCCGCTCCATCGCCTCCGCACTGGACGCGGCGGGCGTCGCGGCGATCGAAATCGCACACGGGGATGGCCTGTCCGGCTCCTCGCTCACCTATGGTGTGGGCGCGCACACCGACTGGGAATGGATCGAGGCCGTCACCGACGCCGCGCGGAACGCGATCCCCACCACTTTGCTGCTGCCCGGCATCGGAACCGTCCACGACCTCAAGCAGGCGCATCGTCTCGGCATCCGTTCGGTTCGGATCGCCACCCATTGCACCGAGGCCGACATCTCCGCCCAGCACATCGCCGCCGCGCGGGATCTCGGCATGGACGTCGCCGGCTTCCTGATGATGTCCCACATGGCCGAACCCGCGGTCCTGGCCCGCCAGGCCAAGTTGATGGAGTCCTACGGCGCGTCCTGCGTGTACGTGACGGATTCGGGTGGCCGACTGACCATGGCCGACGTCCGCGCACGCTTCCAGGCCTACCGCGACGTCCTCGCCCCCGAGACGGAGATGGGCATCCACGCCCACCACAACCTCGCACTCGGCGTCGCGAACAGTGTGGTGGCGGTGGAGAGCGGCGCGGTCCGTGTAGACGCGTCTCTCGCGGGGCAGGGCGCGGGCGCCGGAAACTGCCCGTTGGAGGCGTTCGTCGCGGTGGCGGACATCCAGGGATGGAAGCACGGTTGCGACCTGTTCCCGCTGATGGACGCGGCGGACGACCTGGTGCGTCCGTTGCAGGACCGCGAAGTGCGCGTCGACCGCGAGACACTCACGCTCGGATACGCGGGTGTGTACTCCAGTTTCCTCCGGCACGCCGAGATCGCCGCCGAGCGGTACGGCCTCGATACTCGCTCGATCCTCGTGGAGGTCGGCCGGCGCAAGATGGTCGGCGGCCAGGAGGACATGATCACGGATATCGCGCTGGACCTCGCAGGCCAGTGATCTGCGCACGTCCGGCGAGTCGGGGGACATCGCGCGAGTTCGGAGGTCAGCACACCGCGCCGGCCCCGTCATCCGTGCCGACGCCACCACCCCCACGGGGCGGTGGCCGGTCCACCGGCGGAACTCGCCGCCGAGGCAGACCCCGCGAGTCGAATCCGTCGGCACCGATACGTTTCAGAGGTGACCCTATGACCGAGACAGACCACGACATCCTCACGCCCGAGGCGCTGCGCCGCGCGTACGCCATGTTCCCAAGTGGCGTCACCGCCCTGTGCGCACACGTCGACGGCACGCCGGTGGGACTGGCAGCGAGCGCGTTCACCTGCGTCTCGCTCACCCCGCCGCTGGTCTCGGTGCGCGTCGCTCACACCTCCACCACCTGGCCGATTCTGCGGGCCGCACCGCGTGTGGGGATCAGCGTGCTGGCGGAGGAACACACGGACATCGCGCGCGATCTGAGCGAGTTCCGGCAACTGCTGCCGAGCGGCGCGGGCAACGGCTAGGCCCTCTGCCGAACTCAGGCTCCGTCGGTTCGTTACGCCGTATCGCCCGCCCGTGCTGCACGGGCGGGCGATACGGCGTAACGAGTCACGGGAGCGGTTACGGCTACGCCGAGGGACGTTCACGCCTCGGGTGCCGGGCCGGCGGCGCGGTGCCGTGGGTCAGTCCACGGACTCTTCACGGAGGGCGGGGATCACTTCCCGGCCGAGCAGTTCGTAGGAGGAGAGGGTCTGCTCCCTGGTGAGGGTGCCGAACGATCCCCACATCAGAATGTTCGACGAACCGAGATCATGGACCTGCTTGATCAGGGATTCCCGTACGGTGGAAGGGGAGCCGACGATGAAGATGCCCAGGTCCACGAGTGTCTGCCAGTCCACCGGTCCCGTTCCGGCGAACGGCCGGAAGAACGACTGGTAGAACTCCGAGGAGTACCCCTGGGGTACGTTCTCCAGGTCGTTCCACACGATCGCTTCCTTGAACAGCCCGAACATGTGGTTCAGGGCCGGTTCGGCTATCGCGCGTGCCTCTTCGTCCGTCTCCGCCACGAAGACGTTCCGCAACGCCATGACCGTCTCGGGGCCGGAGGCGTGGCCCGCCTTCCGCGCCGCCGCCCGATAGGTGTCGTGCACCTCGCGCAGCTTGCTGGTCGGCTGGAAGGCAGTGGAGATCCGGTATCCCTGCTGGGCGCACCAGTCGATGGTCGCCGGGCTCAGCGCGGTGATCCATGGCTTGGACCGTCCCGGCCGCGCCTGCGGCCACATCGACGTCTTCTCGAAGGAGGCGTACGGGCTGGAGTGCGTGAAGACCGGCTCGGCGGACATCTCGTGAATGAGCTTCAGGCCGTCCTCGAACCGGGGCCGGGTCTCGTCCATCGGGATTCCCTCCCGCGCGAACTCCCGCTCGTCGATACCTCGTCCGAGTCCGATCTCCAGGCGGCCGTTCGTGAGGTAGTCCAGCATGGCGAATTCCTCGGCCAGCCGGCGCGGATTGTGCATCGGGACGATGTTCGCCATGACGCCCAGCCTCATCCTGCTGGTGCGCCGCGCGAGAGCGGCGACGAGCAGGTTGGGCGAGGGAGAGACGCTGTAGGGCGTGTAGTGGTGCTCGCTGAAGAAGGTGCCTTCGAATCCGGCCTCCTCGGCCAGGACCCAGGATTCGAAGTGCCAGTCGTACAGCTCCTGGCAGGCCGCGGCGTCGAACTGCTTGGCGTCCGTGGACCAGGGATAGTTGAAGATGTCGAAGAGCCAGGGGGTGATCATCGCTACTCCTAGGGGTTGTCGGCGAATGTCACGCCCGCATCGGGAGTGAAGCGAGGGTGACGGCGGCCTGTTGAGAGTCGGGGTGCCGTTGCGGGTAGCGATGCCGTGCCACTGCTTCGGACGGCTGAGGCACCGTTCCAGCACGTTGCAACGCTGTTGAGGACACGGCGGGCCGGAACGCGGGTGCCGCCAGGTCGGTGGTTCACCATCCGTCCCGTCCGGACGGCTGCCCGCCCGGACGGGGTGCGCGGACGCCGCCCGACAGATAGGTGCCGATGCGGTTGCCGTTGAGGATCGGGAGAGCTAGCTCCGAGGGGTGGTCGGCGTCGTGCAGGACGCTGACCCATGAGGGGTGCCGGCGCAGGAGGTGGCCCTGTGCGAGCAGGTCCAGGAACGTCCCCGTCTCGTCCGTGTCGGCCGAGCTGATCTGTACCTGCACCCGCTGCCCCGGCTTGAAGACGTGGGCGGTGGGGGTGAGAGACAGCTCGTATCGGTGCGCCTCGCCGGGGACGACGGGCTTGTTCGCGGTGAAGGTGTGCTCGCGCAGCCACGGTGTGGACGCCGCTTCGTCGACCTCTCGCAGGCTGCCGCGCAGCCACCCTCGCGTCAGTATGTGCCGGGAGTCGTCGGTGTCGACCACCCACAGGCTGACGAAGAGCAACAGCTCGTCGTCGGTAGTGGCCGCGTAGAGCGTCACGGTGGCCGGTCCCACCACCTCCGTGCGCTCCACGAGCGGCGGGGTGGTGAAGGTGACTGCTCCCCGTTCGTTGAACAGGTTGTCCTGGTAGCTGGTGGCCCCCTCGTAGGGCCAGAACTCGTGCTCGGACAGCAGGCCGCCGGAGTGCAGGAAGAACGAGTGCCAGCGTGTGTCCGGCAGTGGCCATTCGTCGGCGTCGAGCCAGGAGCCGGTGTCACCGGGCAAGAAGAGCTGGACAGGGGGCTCGTCCAGGTATCCCGTGTCGTTGCCCTTGAGCCAGTGGTCGAACCAGCGCAGGGATTGCGCGGCGTACTGGTAGATCGGCCGGTCCAGGTAGACCGGAGGGCCGACGATGAGCTTCTTCGGCGCCTGGACGCGGCTCCAGGCGCGGAACTCGCCGGGCAGGTGCAGGCCGTACATGCTCCAGCACGCGCCCAGCACGATCGGCACCCGGATGGCGTCGAGGTCGGGGTTGCGCTCGTGCCAGTACGGGCCGTCCAGCGGGTTCATCAGGACGTCGACGATCAGGGGGTTCGGGCCGGCGTCCGGGGCAGCGAGGGCGGCGGCGAGTTCGGGCACCGCCATGATGTCCGCATCCGCTCGCAGGTTCGTCAGCCGTCGCTCGTACTCCTCGGTGCCCAGGTGCTCTCTGCTCCAGCCTTCCACGCGCACTCCGGCCAGATGTCTGCTCCAGGAGGTGAGGAACGTCCGGGCCAGGATTCCGCCGTGGTAGAACTTGTCCCGATAGAAGTCGGTGTAGCCGAAGGGGGCGAACACCGCCTTCAGGGCCGGGGGGTTGCGCGCCGCGATCTGTTTGGCCACCACGGAGAAGTACGAGGCGCCGAAGAGTCCGACACCGCCGGTGCACCATGGTTGCTCAGCGAGCCAGGCAATGATCGCGACGCCGTCGTCGACGTCCTGCGGACCGTAGTGTGTGTACTTTCCGTCCGAGGCGCCCGTGCCCCGGGCGTTGACGATCGCGTGGGCATAGCCGCGGCGGGCGTAGTAGTAGGGGTCTCCGGCTTCCGCCTGCGCGTTCTCTCCGTTCATGGCACGTGGCCGCGCGGGGGTGCTCTGCATGGCCCCGTCGTAGGCGTGTATGCCCAGCAGCGCCGGGAAGGTGCCGACCGCGTCGGGCCGGTAGATGTCCGCGTCCAGTGTGACCCCGTCACTCACGGGAATGCGGACGTGCCGTTCGACGATGACACCGAACTCGCGGGGGGATGTCCGCCACGTTGTGGCGTACACGGCTTACAGCTCGCCCACTTCGGCGAGCGCGTCTCGCGCGATCGCCGAGTCCTGCGCGCTGCTGCCGCCGCTCACACCGATCGCTCCGACCGGCCGGCCGCCGCTGACGAACGGGAAGCCGCCAGGCACCAAGGTGAACCGGGGAACCGCGGGCATACTCAGGACCGCGCCGGGATCCGCGGCCACGAACGCGTGCACGTCCTCAGTGGATTGCCCCGTCATCGCCGCCGTCCATGCCTTGTGCGCGGCAACGGTCATGCTCAGCATCCCCGCTCCGTCGGTGCGGGCGGTCGCGACGGGTTCACCCGTCATGTCGGTGACGACGATGCTCGCCCGAACACCGCTGTCGCCGGCCGCCCGCACCCCGGCGGCAACGAGCCGGCTCGCGGTGGCGTAGGAGATCGTCGGCCGATCGTAGGTGGCTGTGGTGTCCATTCGAGTACCTCTCACCCATCTCTGCAGACTTGTTTCATTGCGGCCCTCACCAGCAGCGGTTCGTATCCCGGATCGATGAGGGCGATCATGGCCAGCGCCGTGGAGGCCAGGTGTCGTGCCAGTTCCTCGGTGGCGGTGGTGAAGTCGCCGCTCCTGATCGCCCCCAGGATCCGGGTGTCCTGCGCCAGCACGACGTCCCATGCCATCGGGGTCTGCGTGGTGTAGACCCGCCTGTATCGCTGCGCGTGGTCGACCAGCCGGGCGATCTGCCGCGACATGCGGTAGCCGAAGTCGATGAACAGGAACCTGTGGAACCGGTCGTGGGGAATGGTGAACCGGTCGTAGTCCCGCTCCGCGGCGCCGGCCCTCATCTCCCCGAGCGCCTCGTTCATTTCGGTGAAGTCGGCCTGGGAGAGCTTCGGCAGCTTCAGGCTCACGGCCAGCGTCTCCAGGACGAGCCGGGAAGCGTAGATCTCCTCCAGGTCCGCCAACGAGAAGTCGGCCACTTGAACGCGGTAGTTGTACCGGGCGTCGACCAGCCCCTCACTCTCCAGCAGGCGGCACGCCTCCCGCACGGGAGACCTGCTGACTCCGAGGTCTCGGGCCAACTGAGCCTGGGACACCACTGCGCCCGGCGCGAGCCGACCCTCCAGGATCTGCCTGCGCAACAGGTCGTGCACAAGGTCGACGGCCGCCTTCCCGGATACCGGCGCGCCCTGAGTGGTGATCGCCGTCTGGACTACTCGGTCAGCCATGGCCCCTGACTCCCCATTCGGTAGACAGTGACGACACTTCAAGTGTGTCGACAGAAATTTCAGCCGTCAAGTGTCCACACTTAGTGAACCTGGAATGGCTGTGCGGACTGACCGATCCCGCCATGGGAGCGCGGCCCGCGACCAACACGTCCGGGCGCGGCGCCCCCTTTTCATGTCACGGTTCTTGGACGGTGTTCTCTATGGAACCGAGGCCGTCGATGGACACGCGGACCACGTCGCCGCCGCGTAGATAACGTCCTCGCGGGGCTCCGACGCCCGACGGGGTGCCTGTCGCGATCACGTCGCCCGGTTCCAGGGTCATGACCTGGCTTGCCGCGGCGATCAGTTCGGCGACCGAGCAGATCATGTCCCCCGTGGATTCGTCCTGTTGCAGCTCGCCGTTGACCCACAGCCTCAGTCGCAGGTCCTGCGGGTCGGGTACCAGGAAGGCAGGGGTCAGCCCGGGGCCCATCGGGAAGGATCCGTCGATGGCCTTGGAGGCGACCCAGTCGTAGACGAACGGCGCGGCCGGCACGGCGGTCCGCTTGTGGAGAGCCCGCGCGGTCACGTCGTTGGCGACGGCATACGCCGCCACGTGGTCGAGCGCGCTCTCCACGGGGATGGCCCGGCCGCCGCGGCCGATCACCACGGCGAGCTCCGCCTCCCAGTCGTATCGAGTGCGCTCCCGGTCGTGGACCGTGAGCGGGTCGGCGGGGCCGATGACCGTCGTCGTCGGGGGCTTGAGGAAGAAGAAGGGATGCCATCCCTCGGCGGGGACGTCGGCACCCATCTCCTTGATGTGCCGCCGGTAGTTGACCCCGGCGCAGATGAGTTTGCGCGGGTAACGGAGGGGAGCGACCAAACCCACGTCGTTGACGGATGGCACGCCTTCCAGTTCCAGCCGCCTCAGCACGGGTTCCGCCGTGGCCCAGTCGTCAAGCAGGTCCAGCATCGTGTCCCACCGCTTGAGTTCGGGCGCGGCCAGCAACGTACCGTCCTCCAGAAGGACCGCCAGCGACGCGGCCCCGGCACCGTCGCGACAAGTGGCCAGCGACCAGGACGGAGTCTGTATCCCGCTCACGCGACACCTCCGGTGCCGTCGAGGGCCTGCCGACCGGCGATCTGGTCGTGGACGCAGGCGATGTCGAGTTCGGACCAACCGTCGGCGACGGCATTGTCGAAGACTTCCTTGCTGGCGGCGAACACCGGCGCGACGAGACCGAGCGCGCCGACGTACTTCTCGGCCTGCTCAAGGATCGCGTGGAGGGTCTCCACCGGCCCGGGGGCCGGCACCCACGACCGCTCACGCATCACGGGCCCCCGCTGCGCCAGGAGGGCCGATCCCGCGATCGAGTTGTCGAGGGTGCGCTGTACGAGTTCGAGGTCGAGGCCCGCACGGCGCGCGGTCACCATGGCCTCGGCCGCCGCAACGGTGTGGCTGGCCATCAGCATGCCGGAGATGTACTTCATCGTCGCGCCGTTGCCGAACTCGCCGGTGTTGACCCATGATCCGGCCACCGCGTCGAGCACATCGCGGATCTGCTCGATGCTCGCTTCCTCACCGGAGGCGAAGACGGTTGTCCGGCGCGGGCGCACCATTCCGGGGCTTCCGCTGATCGGAGCGTCGAGCAGGTCGCCACCATGCTTCCGTACGGCATCGCGCAGAAGGCGCTTCCGGCCGGCGTCGACGGTGCTCATCTCCAGGTGCACCGTGCCGGGCCGCAGTGCCGAGAGGATCCCGTCGAGGCCCGTGACGACCTGCTCGACGGCCGCGATGTCGGGCAGGATGGAGATCAACACCTCGCTGCCGGCGGCGACTTCGGCCGGGCTGCCCGCGACCACGCCGCCCGCGCTCTTCAGTTCGGGCGAACCGCTGCGCCGGTAGCCGATCACCGCGAAGCCGCGTTCGAGCAGGTTCTGCGCGATGGGCAGTCCCATCCGGCCGAGTCCGATCACACCGACTGACCGCCGTTCAGGGGGCGTTGCTGCATTCATTAGCTGCCTCACTTCCATTCGAAGGTTCGGGCGCCCAGCATGATCCGCACCTGCAAACTGCCCTCGTTCAAACGCCAGCGGTGCAGCGTGAAGGTACGGAGGCCGTGGACGACGAACGGATCCGCCGAAGCCCGCGCACGAGCGCTTTCCTCATCGTCGGCGCGCAGGACGGTCACCCCCGATCCGGGCGCTGTGCCCGGTCCGGAAAGGAGCGGGCCGGAACACAACACGACGCCTTCCCGCTCCAGTCCCAGCAGCCATTCAAGGTGTTCGTCGACGAATTCCGTTACCTGGTCCGCCGTGACACCTTCGTTCGGCGTTGACCAAACGAGCCAGTAGTCCTGGCCGAGGAGCCGGTCGGCAGACGACGAGGTGTGAGCACTCGCGTCCTGATGTGTATCCACTTTAGGGCCGCCATTGTCCGGTACCGAAGGGTGTTCGGGGTCCCACGCCGACCGTAACCAGCCGTGGGAGGGGCAACGGCGGACAGCGGGAAGGCCGTCCCGGGCCTCTCCCCCGCCGCCGATCGCCGTCAGTCCGACTGGCCGGCGCCGCGCCCCGCGTCGAGGAACGCGCCAACGACTCCGAGGAAGTCGGCGGTCTTCTCGATCATGGTCCAGTGTCCGCAGCCGGAGAGCAGATGCAGCCTGCTGTCGGGCAGCGCCGCCAGAAGCGGCTCGCTGGAATCGCGCCAGGGCACCACTCGGTCGTCACGACCGTGCACCATCAGTACCGGCTGCTCCACCGCGGCGAGTTCGACACCGCTGAGCGACAGGTCGTCCACCCACCGCTGCCTCGGCGGCGGGAACATCGCGGCCCACGAGTCCCGTACCGTGGGCTCGAGACTTGCCTGATAGCGCAACTGGATCAGGTCGTCCGTGATCAGTGACTTGTCGTAGGCGAAGAGGTCGATGACGCGCCGCATGTTCTCGGGGTCCGGCGAGTAGCTCCAGACCGTGTCGAGGCCGGTCGGCAGCGTCATCGCGACGCCCATCGGCCCCATGAGCACGATCCGTCGCACAGAGCGGGGACGAGCCAGCGCGAGCGAGAGCGCGATCGCGCCGCCCATGGAATTGCCGATGACGTCGACGCTGTCAACGCCCAGCGTGTCGAGGAGCGTCTCGGCGTGCCCGGTCCAGGCCGCGCGCCCGAACTGCCGGGCCTCCCCTGTCGCCGTTCCCCCGAAGCCGAGCTGGTCGGGCGCGAGCACGCGCCGTGTCCGCGCGAGCGTCGGGATGACGGCGCGCCAGTTCGCCGTGGCGGTGACTCCCGGCCCGGAGCCGTGGAGCAGGAGTACGGGCGGATGCCCCTGGTCGACGGCCGGTTCGCCGGTGTCGATGAGGGTGGTGGCGACACCGGCGACGTCCACGGTGGTCGTGGCTAGGTTGACGGACATTGGGTCTCCAGGCGGTGGTTCGGTGCGCGTCAGCGCACGGGGGTGGCGACGGCTTGGCGCTGGGTCGAAACCCGTTTGGTTGGCCCGAGCCACATGTCGATGGAGCCGAGTTCGTTCGGATCGAAGGTACGAGGACGCCATGCGGCCTCGTCCTCGATCCGCCGCACCCCGAAGGAGTACTCATAGGTGAACCCCTCCGGGCCGAGGAAATAGAGGAAGATCGCCGTCGACTGCGGGTGACGTCCCGGCCCCTGTTCGATCTGGACGTCGTGATCCTGCAGGAAGTGCCAGCTACGGAAGACGTCGTCCATCGACTCGACCTGGAAGTTCATATGGCACAGCCCTGGCTCGTCGCCTCTGAAGACCGCCAATTTGTGGTGCACCGGGTCGATGCGCATCAGACAGGCCGCGTCACCGATCCAGTCGGAGACGCGCGCGTTGAAGGTCCCGTTCCAGAAGCGGTACGCCTCGCGTACGTCCGGGGCGTCCAGGCACAGGTGGCCGAACTCGGTGATGCCGGCCGGCCGGGTGAACGCGACAGGCCGGACCACCGTCTCCTGGTGACTGGCGAGTTCCAGGCGGTTGCCGAACGGATCGTCGAACGCGACGAAATCGCGCACGCGCCGCGAGCGGGCCTCTTCGCGGGAGCCGCGAGTGACCCGGAACCCCCGGCTTTCCAGCTCGGTCTCGGCGAGCGCGAGGGCGTCCGAGTCGGCCACCTCGAATCCCGACGCGAGCACGCCGGAGGTGCCCTGGACAAGCGCGAGGCAGTGATGGCGGTGGTCGGCGCGAAGGTGCGCGACGCCGTCCTCCGTCTTCTCGGCGAGCTCCAGACCGACGATCTCGGTGGCGAATCGCGTGGCACCCTCCAGGTCGGCCACGCCGGAACGGACGTACGCGATATCGGTCAACTCGATCATGAGCACACCGGCGTGAAGTGGGTGAGGTGTCGGACAAGGCTGCCGCGCGGGTCGAGAGTGTCGATCTCGGCGAAGGCCTTCTTCACATCCCTGGTCATCGTTGGCTCCTCGTTCACGGACGGATCACGGGCGCCGACGACTCGTGGTTCTGGAGGAACTCGGGGGGCGGCGGCGCTCCCCACAGGTGCGGCGGCACCTCGAAGTCCTGGGCGACCCAGCTGTCGTCGATCTGGTCGATGTCGGAGAACCACTCGATCCAGGAGCCCCACGGGTCGCGGTTGTAGTGGAAGAAGTTGGAACCCACGGTGTGGCGTCCGAGCCCCCAGCCCTCGTCCCGGCCACGCGAGCGCATCCGGTCGGCTCCCAGCGCGATCGCGTCGATCGAGGGGACCTCGAAGCTCGCGTGGTGGAAGCCGCGGTGGGTGCTGCGGATGAAGCCGAAGACGTGGTGATCCCCGGGACCCGCGTTGAGGAAGGTGACCAGTCCCTTGATGCGGTCGCTGACGTGGAGGTCGAGAACGGTCGTGTAGAACGCCTCCATCGCCTCCGGCTGGGCGGTGAAGAGCAGCGAATGACCGAGTCGCCGGGGCATCGTGTCCTGGGTGACCTCGGTCCACAAGCGCCGCCCGACGCGGCGGTGTTCCGCACCGATGTTCATGGGTACGCCGGCGACCGGCCGGGCGAGGACGGGATCCTGCTCGATCAGTTGGACAGGTGTGCCGTCCGGATCGAGGACCCACAGTCCCTCGCCGGTTGTACCGGCCGGGGGCTCCGGCAGCACGACCGTGCCCGCGCGTTCAAGACGCTCCCGAAGCGCGTCCGTCCGGCCCCGCGCGACGGTGAAGGTGACGTGATGGAGACGCTTCTCGTCGGCCCTGATGAGGCGGACCTGCTCCTGGTCGCGTCCCGCGCAACTGGCGACAAGCGTGCCGTCCTTGTCTGCCGTCTCCAGGCCGAAGTCGTTGAGGAAGCTGTCGGCGACCTCAAGGTCCGGCACTTGCAGCGCGTAGTGGTGAAGTCCGGTGATCATGGCGCCCCTCTCAGAAAAACTGCATACACTTTACCTCCGCGGGGTGGCTACTACCAGACCCTGTGAAGGAGATTCCTTGAGGAGGCCTGTATGCAGGACGAACTCGTCGTGGCCGCTCACACGCTCGCCCGCCATGGGTTGGTGACAGCCTTCGGACATGTGTCGAGGAGGGTGGCCAACACGGTGACCATCACTTCTCCTGCCGCCCTCGGCACCATCACAGTGAACGACCTTCGTGAGATCGATCTCGGAGTCGATTCCCTGCCCACCGACGTACCTCCCGAAGCGTGGGTCCATCTGGAGATCTACCGCAAGCGCCCCGACGTGCGGGCGATCGCGCGGGCGATGCCCCCTTCCGCCTTCGCCGCAGCCGCCGTGACCCGCGAGGTGCCGGCTCTTCACGGCCAGGCCTGCTGGCTGGGCGCCGGCCTTCCGGTGCATCCGGTGCCCCTGCTGCTGCGCACCCCGCAGCTCGCGCACGCCGCAGCGACGACGCTCGGGACCGGCTCCGCCATACTCCTGCGCGGGAACGGCGCTGTCACCGTCGGCGACTCGCCCGGGCTCGCGGTGGCCCGTATGTGGCTCGTCGAGGCCAGGTGCGACACCTGGCTGCGCGCCACAGCGACGGGATCACCGCAAACCCTGTCCGCCGAGGAGGTCTCCGCCTGGCAGGCGCCCGCGGGCACCCTGCTGCCGCGACTGTGGGACCACCTTCGCGCGGCCCCCGCACAGCAGTGATTCAGGCACTCCCCACGCTGTCCGATTCCCCCGGTGGGACCTACACCGTCCCGCTCTCCTGCAAGCGGGGATACTGCGTACACTCTGAAGAACTCAGAATGGCAAAGCAAAAGGGTAAAGGGGTGTGCGGAGATGTCCGTTGGCGAACTGCTGCAAGGACGCCCCGGGCCGCGTATCACCGACCCACGGCAGACCTCCGTGCTCATCCACGCCCACTTGCGCGAACTGATCGTCGATGGGGTCCTGCCCCCGGGTACGGAGCTCAAGCAGGCGGAGCTGGCGCGCATCTTCGCGGTCAGCCGGACGCCGTTGCGCGAGGCCTTCCGCATGTTGCAGGAAGAAGGCCTCGTCTCGGCCGAGCCCAATCAGCGCAGCCGGGTCGTCGGGCTTGACCCGGCCGACCTCGAACTCCTCTACGCGGCACGCATCACGCTGGAAGCGCTCGGCGTCCGGCTGACGGCGGGCAACCTCACGCGCGGCCAGAACCGAGAGGCCAACGCGAACCTCCGCGAGATGGAACGGGCCTACCGTGCCGGGGACCTCGCGAGCTGGGCGGTGGCCCACCGAGGCTTCCACCGCCTCCTGGTCAGCCAATGCGGCCCCGTCGTGCTGCGCACCATCAGCTCCTACGTGGAGCAGAGCGAGCGCTACATCCGACTGCACCAGCACCACCACCATGACGACTTCCACACCCGCCAGAAGGAGCACATCGCCATCCTCGAGGCAGTCCGTGACGGAGACTCCGTCACGGGCGGGGTGCTGATCGCCCGACACCTCGCCGGCACCGCCCTCCGCGTCACAGGTGACATCGCCCCGGGCCGAGGCGCGCCCGCGATCCACGCCGCCCTGCTCCTGGTCGGCGCAGCCGACGACACACCGGCCGCCACCACCTAAGGGATGGCAGTGGAGAAGGTCGTGTGCGGGTAGGTCGGGTGCCGGTTCGTGCCGGGTCTGGTCATGCGGTGACAACGGGCCGTCCGCCCATCGATGGTGGACAGCGCGCGGAGGACCGACGCCGGCCACCCGGCCGGAGGACCACGCGGTCGCCGAGCCCGGCACGTCCGCTTCGGTCGAAAGCTCACCGGCCCGGGGCTGTCCGAAATACCGGGCCGGTGAGCGGACTATGAGCAGCGGTTGCTGCCGGCCGCTGGCCGCCCGCCGCCGAACAGGCTCCCTTGCGCGTCCGGGTTGACCTGCTTCGGCGTCACGACGCCGGGTCCGGTGCCGCCTGCGGCGGGGTGGTGAACGGTTCGGAGTCGTCGGAGGGCAGCGGCCCCGTCAGGTAGCGCTGGATGGTGGGGCCGATCCACGCCGCGATCTCCGCTCGCGAGAGGGCGGCGATCGGCGGCAGCCGCAGGAGGTACCTGTTCAGCGCGATGCCGAGCAACTGCGAGTCGATCAACGCGGCCCGGATGGTCGCCTCTTCGGGATTCGGGCAGAGTCCCGCGACCATGGGACGGACCTGGTCGGTGAACACGCGCCGGGCCTCCGCGGCCGCGTAGTCGTTGGTGGCGGCGCCACGCAGCATGGCGGCCAGCGCCTCGTCGTTCTCCCACCGCTCGAGAAAGTGCGCGGCGATCGCGGTGCCGGCACAGTCCCGGGGGATCGCCGCGGGGTCAGGCAGTTGCAGGTCGAGAGTGGCCGCGGCGGCGAACAGCCCGGCCTTGGTACCGAAGTAGCGCATCACCATGGCCGGGTCGATGCGGGCGTCGGCGGCGATCGAGCGGATGGTGGCTCGTTCGTACCCGTCGGCGGCGAAGCGCTCGCGGGCGGCGGACAGGATCGCGGCGCGGGTCGCGTCCGAGCGGCGGGGGGCGGCGTGGTTCATGACAACAAGTGTAGGCCAACAGCCGTTGACACAATGAGGGGGCGGAGTTACGTTCGAGGCCAGGTCAACGATTGTTGACGCCTATAACGGGCCAAGCCTGGGGGCAGCCATGAACAACCCGACCGAACCCGCCGCGCCGAGGAATGTGACAGAGGTACTGGTCGTCGGCGCCGGTCCGACCGGACTGCTGCTCGCCGGCGATCTCGCCGAAGCCGGTGTGGAGGTCACCATCCTGGAGCGGCGACCCGAGGCGGACGCCAACCTTTCCCGGGCCATCTCCGTACACCCCCGCACCCTGGAGGTGCTGGACGCCCGCGGGCTGGCCGACGAGCTGGTCACACTCGGCACACCACTCAAGGGTGTACGGATCATGGGTGCGATCAAGGTGACGATGGCGAAGCTGCCCAGCCGCTACCCGTTCACACTGATCACCCCTCAGTACCGGGTGGAACACCTGCTGGAGCGGCGCGCCGTCAAGGCCGGCGTTCGGATCGTGCGCGGCGCCGAGCTGAGCGAGCTTCGGCAAGACGCGGACAGCGTGCTGGCCCGTACCGCGGACGGCGGGGAGTACCAGGCGCACTACGCGGTGGGTACGGACGGGGCCCGCAGTGCCGTGCGGCGGCTGCTGGGAATCCCCTTCCCCGGCGACTCGGTGATCCGCTCCGTGGTCCTGGCGGACGTGCGGTTCAAGGACTCCCCGCGCGAGTTGCTCACTGTCGACACCAACCAGCATGGCCTGGCCTCCCTGGTGCCCTTCGGCGACGGCTGGTTCCGGGCGATCACCTGGGACCCGCGCAAAGAGCAGGCGGATGACGCCCCGGTCGAGGTGGAGGAGCTGCGCGGCACCCTGAAGCGTGTTCTCGGCACGGACTTCGGGCTGACGGAAGCTCGGTGGATCTCCCGCTTCCACAGTGACGAGCGGCAGGCCCCGAACTACCGGCAGGGCCGGGTGTTGCTCGCCGGTGACGCCGCGCACGTGCACTCGCCGGCCGGGGGCATGGGCATGAACACCGGGCTCCAGGACGCCTCCAACCTGGGCTGGAAGCTCGCGGCGGTGGTACGCGGGTCTGACTCCGACGCCCTCTTGGACAGCTATCACGACGAGCGGTGGCCGGTCGGCCGTCAGGCGCTGCGCACCTCCGGCGGAATCATCCGACTGGGCACGCGGGTGGGCGGCAGCCCCGTCCGCGCCGCGGTGTTGAAAGCGGTGATGAAGACGCTGGGCCGGTTCGCACCGAGCGCGCGCATGGCGCTGAAGATCAGCGGCGTCTCGATCGCGTACCCCGCGACGCCCGGCGCGCATCCCCTCATCGGCCACCGCGCCCCCGACGTACGCCTGGCCGGCGAGTCGGCGCGAGTGTACGAGGCGCTCCGCGGCGGCCGGTTCGTTCTCGTCACACAGGGGCAAGTCGACGTCCCCGAGAACCCGCGCCTGCGGGTGTGCGCTGCAGCTGGCACGCTGCCCGCGACACTCCTCGTCCGCCCGGACGGCTATGTCGCGTGGGCCGCGGACTCGCCGTCGCACGAGGAGCTGCGTGCGGCGATCACCGAGTGGGCGAGCGATCAGGCGTAGCGGGACCGTTGTACCGGACCGCGGCGGAGTGCGAGGCGGGTCGTCGCGGCGGCATCGCTTCCGCGACGACGGTCAGCTCTCCAGCCGGCATCGTCGGTCCCGGCGGCCATGCGGCTACGCCGGCGGCCGCCCGCTGGAGAAGGTCACCGCTGACACTCCCCTGACCGACGACCGGCCCGCCCCGCGCCGGCTGTACCCACCTCAGGATTCGTCGCGAAGCAGATCGGCAACCGCGCGTGCGAAGTGGTCCGGCTGCTCGATGTGGCCGAAGTGGCCGCTGTGTTCGAGGACGGTCAGCCGGGCTCCGGGAATGCCGTCCCGGAGCATCACGGCCCAGCGCGGGCCGCAGATGAAGTCTCGTCGCCCCGCGATCACTGCCGTCGGTACGGTGATCTCGCCCAGCCGGTCGCGGAGGTCGAACGGAGTGGAGTCAGGTGCGGTGGCCGCCTCAGCGGAGATGCGCACACCGGCCACGAAGCCGGCGAACTCGTCCCGTCGCGCCCAGAAATCGGCGAAGTAGACCGGCAGAGCCGCACGCAACCGCGCACTGATCTGTTCGTCGTCGGCCGCGCCGAGCGCGCTCTGGAACAGTGCGGGGATGGCTGCGGCCTCGGGCTGGTCCGGGTAGAGCCCCGGGTAGGCGTTGAGTCCTGCCATCGCGTGCTCCCACCACTCTGAGCCTGCCACCGGCGAGGTGTGATAGAGGATCAGACTGGCCAGCCGCTCCGGGTGGTCCACCGCATACCGCTGGGCCACGAAACCTCCGTGCGAGTGGCCGAGCAGGTGCACCCGCGGCTCGCCGAGGTGGTCGACCAGTGCGCCCAGAAAGCGCACGTAGGTGTCCAGGCCATAGGCGGCTGGGGTGTCCGACGACCCCGTGCCCACGGGCTCCGCGTAGACCACGGTGAAGTGCTTCTCCAACTCGGGAGAACGAAGGTACCCATAGTCGAAACCGGGACCGCCGGGGTGGGCGACAAGCACCGGGCCGCTCCCGGCCACGTGGTAATTCATGCGAACGCCGTCGAGACTTACGCAGCTCATACGATGCGCTTCCTAACCAGTCAGAGGGACATGCCGAAGCCCCCGTCGGTGTACGGAGGGCTCATGGGCGGCGAAGTCGGGTGTGCCGTCGCAAGTGAGCGGCGTGGGACCGAACCGGTCGCACACCTCGACGTCAGCCGGCGCCCGGCCACGCGACGAGGCACGGCGTGTTGGGCAGTGGGTGGAAGCCCATGCCCAACAGTGGCCGTGTGAGTTGATGCAGTCGTGGGACTAGAGGGAGAGGCCCGCTTCCCGGAGCTCTTCGGCCAGCACGGCGGCGCCGCTGTAGAGCGCGCCAACGCCCCCTGCCAGCCCGGCGATCTCGAGTGTCTCCAGGATCATCTTCGGTGGTGTGCCGATGGCCAGGGACCGCCTGATGTGCGAGCGAACGATGTCCAGGTCACACCGGACCGCCTGGATCGCGATGATGAGCAGTTCACGCGTCCGTTGGTCGACCTGGTTGTCGCTCCGGCCGAAGGAGCCGCTCAGAAACGTGGCGAACAGCTCCATGTACGCGGGATCGTTCTCCGCGACGAACCGCTGTCCCGCGAGGACCTCACCCTTGAGAGCGCGCTCCAGGTCGGTGACGGCCTTTCGCCTGCCGGCCATCAGTACGTTCCGTCGGCTGACGCCTTCGCCCCGAGGGTGACCTTGTCGTCCGCCTTGCGGAGGTCGTACTCCAGCGGCCTGCGGCTGAACCGCGGCATCACCTCGGAGGTGAACAGCTCGATCGAACGGTCCACCCGCTCGCGCGGCGCGTAGCCGAAGCTGAACATCGTCCGCACATGCGGCACTCCGTTGTCGGCGAACTCCTGAAGGCGAGCCGCGACGGTGTCAGGACTTCCGACCGTGACAGCCTGGTTGACGAAGGTCTCACGATCGCCGCTGACGCCGCGGTAGGAACCCTTCGCCCAGTCGCCGGCCCCGTCCTTGCTGGGCTTGGAGCCGAAGGACCGGAACGCCTCCAGCGCCGGTTCGACCTCGGCCCAGGCCTGTTCGTCGGTCTCGGCGACGTGGATCATCTGTGTCACGGCCAGCCAGTCGAGGCATTCGCGCACCAGCTCGTCGTCGTGACCGCCCTCTGCCAGGGCCGCCCGGTAGAGATCGACCTTCGCCCGTCCGGCAGTTGGCTCGAAGCGGCCGAACATCACCGGCCAACCCTCCCGCCCGGCCCGGGCGATGGTGTCGTCGGTGTGCGTGGCGCGCGCGAGCAGCGGCCTGGGCCTCCGGAAGGATGCCGGCATGACGCGGCCGGCCATCGTGCCCTTCTCGTGAGTGATCGCGTACTCGAACTTCTCGCCGTCAGGGTGGTCCCAGGCGCGCAGCATCACGTCGAGCGTCTCCTCCATCAAGGAGTGGCGCTGCGAGGCGTCGCGGCCGAGGCCGGCGGCCTCGGCGGGGTTGCCGCCCGGTGCGAGGCCGATGATGCACCGCCCGCGGGTGAGCACGTCGAGCAGGTTGCACTGCTCGACGAGCCGCAGCGGGTTCCAGAGCGGGACGGCAGCGACGCTGATGCCGATGTGGGCCTGCTTAAACTGCCCGGCGAGATGGGCGCCGAGCATGAACGGATCGGCGTAGGTATTGAAGCCGTTGAAGTGGTGCTCGGTCAGATACACCGCGTCGAAGCCCGCCTCGTCGGCGCGCAGGCAGTGCTCGACCTGGGTCTCGATGATCTCCTGGTCATCGTCCGCGCCCCGGCTTTGCGGGATCACGTACATGGAGAACCGCATCGGCTGCCGGCCGTCGTCAAGCCTTGTCATGAGCTGACCCCCGCGTCCACCTTGACGGCCCCGAGCGCCGCGAGGAACCCGAGTTCATCCACGAGGAACCAGCCCTCGACCAGCTTGCCGTCCGCGAACCGCATGATTCCCGCCTCTTCCATGACCACCCGCGCGCCTGTCGCCTCGATGCCGAAGAACGGCCCGTTGTGGACGGCGTCGAGCTTCCAGATGCCTGCGACCTGGTCCCCCTCGGCCACCAGCGACGACTCGTCGATGTCGAGGTTGAAGTCGGAGAACGCCCGGCGCATGCTGGCCAGCCCGCGGATGAACCCGTCGAGGCTCGACATCCCCTCGCCGGTGATGGCCGTGGTCTCGGACGTCAGCAGTTTCGCCGTCGTCTGCAGACCGCCGCGACGGACCGTGAAATTCTCGTCGAAGAGTTCTCGGGCCAGTTCTGTGTCGCCCGCGTTGATGACGTCCCGGACGATGCGTACGAAGGCACGCTTGTTGTCTTCAGTCGACATTGACTTCTTCACCTCTTAGAACGCAGCAATGGGTTCCAGGCGCCGAGCTGGCTGAATTTCCGATTTCGCTCCGGGCGCCTACACAACCTCGACAGATTCGCTTGATCTGTCCGCACGAGCCTTGAATCCGCTCGGCATTCGCTCATCACCGTGCAGACGACGTCGCCTGTATTTCACGGTGTGAACCACGGTAGTTCCTGTCGTGAACTTCCACAAGGCATCCACTGGCTTCTCGTGAAAGAGGCCGGCACCGCCTCCTCACACCGGCTGGTATTTCGGGTAGTCGGTATAGCCGACGGCACCCCCGCCGTAGGCCTTGCTCAAGTCCGCCTCGGCGAGCGGCACCCCGGCGGCGAGTCGCTCCGGGAGGTCAGGGTTGGCGATGAAGAGCTGACCGAAGGAAAGAATGTCGGCCACTCCTTCCTCGATGAGCCGGAGTTGACCGGCTCCGGTGCGCGACCCGGGGGTCGCCGGGTTCAGCATGAAGATGCCGGTCCAGGCCGCCCGCAGGACAGCCGTGAACTCGGGGGCCACCGTCTCCATCACGTGGAGGTAGGCCAGTCCGAGCGGGTTCAGGGCGTCGACCAACAGCGGATAGGTCAGGGTGTAGTCGTCTTCCCTGATGTCATTGGACGGGTTGGCCGGGGAGATACGCAGACCGGTGCGAGACGCCCCGATCGCCTCGGCGACAGCGGTGACGACGTCGACTGTGAAGCGAATTCGGTTCGTGGGACCGCCGCCCCATTGATCGGTGCGCAGGTTCGCGTTGGTCGCAAGGAACTGCTGCAAGAGGTAGCCGTTCGCGCCATGCAGCTCAACGCCGTCGAAACCCGCATCGACCGCATTGCTCGCCGCGGTGGCGAAATCCTCCACCGTCCGGCGGATATCGGCGTCGGTCATCTCACGCGGGACGACGTAATCCACCAAACCTTTGGGCGTAAAGATCTGCCCCTCGGCCTGGACCGGAGAAGGGGCCGCCGGGGTGAGTCTGTCGCGGTAGTTCGCCGGGTGGCCGATCCGGCCGGTATGCATGAGCTGGGCGAAGATCACCCCGCCCTGGTCATGCACCGCGTCGGTGACCTTGCGCCACGCCTCCACCTGAGTCCTGCTGTGCAGCCCGGGAGTGTCGGGGTAGCCCTGGCCGATGACACTCGGCTGGGTCCCCTCCGTGACGATCAGAGCGGCACCGGCCCGCTGTGCGTAGTACTCGGCCATCATCGCCGTGGGGCTCCGGTCGGGCCCGTACGCGCGGCTGCGCGTCATGGGCGCCATCGCGATGCGGTGTTTGAGTTCCAGCGGACCGATCGTGACGGGCTCGAACGCGGTCGTCATCGTCGTCATCCTCTCCGGGACACGTCCACCCAACGACTGCCCCATCCCATAACCGTACGGCACTGTACGGAAAAGGCGGAGTGAGATGCAGGTCACACTTCAGTCAAGCCGCCGCCGGCCCCTGCGACGCTGCTCGGGGCGGCGCCCGGCCACCCGCAAAGCCCTGCTCACCGCGTCGACGGACACCCGTTCGCCCCGCCCCGTCGGCAAGTTGCTCCTTTACAGTGAGGCCATGACTCCGCCGAACGACGCCAGTCGCCCGTCCCGCGCGGGCGCTTCCCCAGCCCGGGGTCGCAACCGTGAGAACGCCATCCTTGCGACGGCACTGGAACTGGTCGGCGAGGGCGGTTTCGATCGTTTGACCGTCAACGAGATCGCGACCAAGGCCCGCGCGTCGAAGGAAACCATCTACAGCCGGTGGCGCTCGAAGGACGAGATAGTCGCCGAGGCGCTCCGTCGGCAAAGCGAGGGTGACGTCCCGGAGATCCCGGATACCGGCAGTCTCCGGGGAGACCTCAGGCAGACCCTCGACGCCCAGGCCGCAGCGCTGGACGGCAAGGGCGAAGTGTCGTTGCTCAGCCTGATCGGGGCCGTTCGTGACCATCCTGGTCTTCGCGACGCGGTTCGTTCGCACCTCCAGCGAACCCACAAGACGATCGGCGAGGCGATCGCGGCGCGCGCGATCGACCGGGGCGAGCTGCGAGCTGATGCCGACGTCGCCACCTGCATCACGCTCGCGCTGGCGCAGTTGCTGTTCTCGGCCTTGCTCGGAGGCGCCGTGCCGGGCCCCGCGGACCGGGAGAGGCTGGTCGATCAGGTGTTGCTGCCCATGCTCACGTCCAACTGATCGTGCCAGGCTCGGAGTTGCAGTCGGGCGGCCCAGCGGGGCCAGGCGCTGGGCCGCCCGACGATCCGCCGAGAATCTCCCAGCCGTAGCCGTGAGCGGTGCCGACGCACTCGGCCTTCGGACGCTGGGTGATGAAGGTGCTTTCAGGAGGCCGGGGGCTGTCCGGACCAGGCAGCGCGCAGCAGCCGGCTGAGGCCTTCGGCGGTTACCTCACGAGGGTTGGCGTAGGGATTGGCCAGCACGATCTGGACGATCCGGTCGATGTCGTTCTCCGCCATGCCAAGTTCCCGGAGGGACCGGGGTGCGCCGAGCCGACCCGCCAACCCCCACAGGTACGCGGCTGGATCGGCGCCACTGCCCAGGGCCCGGCCGAGCGAGGTCACGGCCTTCGGCGCCGCGTCCTGGTTGTAGGCGAGAGCATGCGGGAGCACCACGGTGTGGGTCTGCGCGTGTGGCAGGTCGAGCGTGCCGCCGAGCGCGTGACAGAGCTTGTGGTGCAGGGACATGGTGGTGGCCCCGAGGCAGGCTCCGCACAGCCAGGTGCCGTATTGGGCACGGGCGCGGGCGTCGAGGTCGGTGCCGTCGACGACGATGTCGGGGAGTGCGGCGGCCAGCGCCCGAACGCCTTCCTCGGCCATCAGGTCGATGATCGGGGAGGCGTCCGGGGCGTACAGGGCCTCGACCGCATGCGCGATCGCGTTCATTCCGCTGGTCACGGAGGCGGCCGTCGGAAGGGTCACGGTCAGGGCGGGGTCGTACAGCACCGAGATCGGCAGAACGCGTGGATCGCGTCCCGTGCGCTTGACGCCGTTCTCCGTGAGCCCCCACACCGGGGTCATCTCGGACCCGGCGTACGTCGTCGGTACGGCGATGACGGGCAGGCCGTGCTGGAGAGCGACGATCTTCCCGAGGCCGATGGCCGAGCCGCCGCCGACGGCGACACAGCCGTCCGCGTTCACTTCCGCGGCTCGCCTGCGGGCCTCTGCCGCCGACTCGGCGGGCACATGCATCCGGGCGTGGGGGTGGATGTCCGCCGCTCGCGCTCCGATGCGGCCGGCGACGGTCTCGGCGAGCGCGCGCTGTTCGGGGGAACAGAGCACGATGACGTGCTTGAGGCCGGCATGGTCGATTTCGTCGGCGAGCCGGTCGAGGGCTCCGATACCCATCACCACGCGCATCGGGAGCGCCTGGTAGCTGAAGTCGAGCGTGGTGTTCATCGGGCGTCCTTGTTCTTCTCGGGCTCGACGTTCTTCTCGGGCTCGACGGTGATGTCGAACTCGGCCAGGCGGAACGGGGCGGTGACCTGGCGCCGCCGGGCTTCCTCTTCGTCGTCGACCCGCGCGAAGTCAACGACCAGACTCTCTTTGACGGCGAAGACGGCGTCCGAGTCCAAGTAGGGGCTGTCGGCGACGAATATGTGGGTGGTCAGCGGCCGGTAGCCGTCGGCCTCCACGATGAAGTGGATGTGGGCCGGACGGTACGGGTGACGTTCGGTCGAGTCGAGCAGCAGTCCTACGGGGCCGTCGGTCGGAATCGGGTAGTGGCTCGGGACGACGGTGCGGAACCACAGGCGGCCTTCGTGATCGGTCCGGAAGAGGCCGCGTCCATTGCCGAGCGGCTGGATCTCGGGTTGCTGCACGTCGTAGAAACCGTCCTCGTTGCACTGCCAGACGTCGACGTTCGCGCCGGCCAGCGGGCTGCCGTCCACGGCCATGACGCGGACCGAGACGACGCCGGGCGTTCCGGTGCCCAGGAGGTCGATGTTGTCCCCGCTGTCGCGCTTGGGCGACTCCACCACATGGAACGGCCCCAGGACCGTGCTCTCGGTGCCGCCGCTCTGTTCGTTCACCGTCTCGACCAGCATGGAGACACCCAGCACGTCGGAGAGGAGGATGAATTCCTGACGCGTGGGGTCGCACTTCTGCCCGACGGCCGTGAGGTACTCCACGGCGTACTCCCACTCCTTCATCGTGGGACGCAACTCACGGACGTAGCCGTGCAGATGACGGACGAGCCCTTGGAGCAGTTCGCGCAGCCGGGGGTCCGGCGTGTCGTGAAAGCTGTCCACGACCGCCGCGGTAAGTGCCTTCGTCGCTTCTGTGCCGGGCATTCCATACCTCCTGTGGTGACGGGTGCCCTTCGGCCTCATGACGCGTCGCCGACGCGGTTCCTCTTCGTCCCAGGGAGGCCCGGACGAACAAGCCGCCGAAACGCTACGGAGTCTCGGCCGGGGGCGCTATCCGCTGGGCGCGGCCGACAGCCGCATCGCGCGGCTTGTACGGATGGCATGAGGAATCTCCGTGCGATGAGCCGTGAGGAATCTTCGAGTGACCTTGCCCGACAGAGGTCTGCGCCCGCCAGCCGTGTGACGACGCTCCCCACAGTCCCTCGGCCCGGCCGCGGTCGGCCGCCGTCCGGCGTTCACCCCTTGTTGGGCGGGCGGGTCGGGGATAACAATGGCGCATGGGCCGCTCACTCTTGGCGAGCCACGTGCTGTGCCGCGATTCAGGCTTCGAGGATTTCCGCGAACGCCTCAACGACCTGTTCTATCCGGCGGACGTCACCGCGCTGTCGGGCCCCGAGGGCGCCGGCGGCGAACTTCGTGGCGTGCGCACCGAGCACATCACCATCGGCCTCATGACCTTTGGTCAGCGCACCCGCGTCGACCCGGGGAGAACGCCGTCGCACTACCACGTCAACGTCGTGCTCCGAGGCTCCATCGAAGCGGCCACGGGACGACAGGAGATGGTGGCGACCGCCGGTGACGCCATGGTCTTCACACCGACCCAGCAGCACCGGCTGGTGCGGTGCGAGCACGACGCGAGGCATCTGGGAATCAAGATCGACCGCAGCATTGTCGAGGGCGAACTCCAGGCCCTCCTGGGCCGCCCGCTGCACGCTCCGCTGGAGTTCGCGTTCACCTTCGATACGACGACGGCGCCGGGCCGCAGTTGGCGCCGTACGCTGGACCTTCTGATCGCCGAGTCCGACAGCGCCGGCGGTCTGATCGGCCGGCCTCCGGTGCGGCACCACTTCGAACGTCTCCTGGTGAGCGGCCTTCTCTTGGCCCAGCCGCACAACTACACGGAAGCGCTACTGCGCCCGCAGCCTCCCGCCTATCCGCGGACGGTGCGCAAGGCTGTCGACCTGATCAACGCCCATCCCGAGACCCCCTTCACCCTCGGCGACCTGGCCCAGGCGGCAGGTGTGAGCGCCCGGCGCCTCCAGGAAGGCTTCCGGGAACATCTCGGCGTGACCCCGATGACGTATCTGCGCGACGTCCGCCTGGATCATGTTCATGCCGACCTCATGGCCGGTGCCACGGGAGTCACCGAGGCTGCCGGACGGTGGGGATTCACCCACCTGAGCCGGTTCTCCTCCTTCTACCGCCGACGCTTCGGCAGCGCGCCCTCCGAGACGCTGGCCAGGGCCGGCGGCTAGATTCGCGGCCCGTGTGGGGACCCGGGGGGCGATACGCGGCCCGTGCGGGGACCCCGGGGGGGGGTGGCGATACGCGGCCCGTGCGGGGACCCCGGGGGTGTGGCGATAAAGGTGTGCCGACCTGGCCGGTTCCGCGCGGGAGCGGTTGCGGCGGAGGTGGACTCCCCCGGGCTACAGGCGCCTGGTCGCGGGCCGCTCCCCCGGCCACTTGGCGTGGTCGACCGGCCGACGAGGTCGGTTACGGCCCTTCCCTTTGGCGTGTCAGATCATCGCGCCCGCCACGCACGTCGATGATCGCGGCGCGCAGGGTCAGCGCCTCTCCCAGCATGCCCATCACACGGCACGCCGCTCCAGGTGTGTTGCCCACCCCTCCTAATCGGGGTAAAGTCCGTTTACGTTAGCTGGGCGGAGCACGGCCCTCGACCCCTCCCTTCGCCCACCACCAGGCCCATCAAGGGAGAAGCTCATGACCGCCATCGATTACACGGTGCTGCCGGACGAAGAGACCATTGAGGCGACAGTGGCCGCCCTCCAGGAGCACGGCTTCAGCGTGGAGGTCGTCGACGACTTCGAGTCCGCTCGGCTGAGCGTGCTGAAGCGGATCCCGGAGGGCTCGCCGGTGATGACGAATACGTCGGTCACGCTGACGGAGACCGGCATCGAGGCCGCCATCAACGACCCGAACGGCCCTTACGATTCGGCCCGTAACAAGATGATGGCGCTGGACTACCAGACCCAGCAGAAGGAGATGAAGGCCATCTCCGGGGCGGCCGAATACGTCGTCGGCAGCGTCCACGCGATCACAACCGACGGCACCGTCCTCATCGCATCGGCCACGGGCAGCCAGCTCGCGTCATTCGCCTGGGGTACCCCGAACGTCATTCTGGTAGCGGGCACGCAGAAGATCGTCCCCGACATCGAGGCGGCTCGCGACCGAATTGTCGAGCACAGCCTCAAGCTCGAGGACGTGCGGGCCCAGGCCGCCTACGGGCAGCGCAGCTTCATCGGCAAGTTCCTGGAGATCCGACAGGAACTGCCGGGCCGTATCCACCTGGTGCTGATTCGCCGGCAGGTCGGGTTCTGATCCCGCGACCCCCCAGCCGGCTCCGTACGCACACCCCGTCCATGAGATGACCATCGACTGCTGTAGGAGTTCTTGTGAAGAGTTATCGGCTGACCGCCATAGCGGGCGTCGCCGCACTGGCCGCATGCCTGGTGACCACCTCGCCGGCCATCGCCGCGTCGGCGACAGCCTCGCCGACGGCCGCGGCACAGACCGGCTGCGCTGACTACACCTTCACCGCGTCCGGCCAGCTGGCGGAAGGCCGGACGGCCACGCCGTGGAGCTATGTCATCTCCAGCCAACCGGGAACGATCAACGTATGCCTGGACGGCCCGAACGCCGCGGACTTCGATCTCGTACTCAAGCGCTTCGCGCCCGGCGGGCTGGTGACGGTCGCGACCTCGTCCGGCCAGGGAGCCGACAAGACGCTCTCGTACAACGGTGTGCCGAGCGCCTACCGGGTTGAGGTGGTGGCGATCAGTGGCAGCGGCCCGTACTCAATCGGTGTGAACATCCCCTGACGGGAGCGCCACCCACCACTGTGACCACCTGTCCAGCCGGTGATCGAGACGACCGGCTGGACGGGCAGCGGGCCGGTCGTCTTGCGTCGGTCGCGCGCCACCCCGGCATCCGGGAGTGGCGCTCGCGAAGAGTCAGGACACCCGTGCCCCGATGACGAAGACGCCGTCCGACGATCGCCGCCCTACGGCGCCTTCACACCAGCTACGCGGATATCAGGTTCTACCGACGAGGCGGGAGCCCCACCCTATGACCTCACGCACCACCAACCGGATCAGCCTCGGCAAGATCCTGATTTCGGTGCCGGCGGTGATCGCCGGTGTGGGCCCCTACGTCGCGGACTGGAACGAGACACACATCCACAACCCGAACTGGCCGCCACACGCCAAGTTCCACAACGCTCAAACCATGAGCTTGGGCGCGGGACTGGCCGGAGCCGCCCTCCTCCAACTGTGGCGCCCTGCCGATTCCACCGCGTCCGCCAGGGCCTCGCTGGACAGCGGAGCCCTGTCCGCCGCGCTGTACTGGGTCACACAGATTTCCGCTCTCGCCTACCCCGGTTCGAGGGCCGTCGACCCGCCCGGCAAGCAGTTCTTCCCGCAGGCCGTCATCGCCTTCCCCTCGCTGTCTCTCGTGGGACTCGGGTACGCCTTGGAACGGCGACGGCTGCGCAGGCAAGAGCTGTCGGCTCCGCGCGTACCGCGGCGGCGTAAGAGCCGGTGACCGCCAGGCCGCCGGAACGCGCGAGGCGGTCTGTGCGGCCTGACCTCATGCGCGAAGCGGACACTAGCCGGCGGCAGAAGTCCTCGGCGGCCCGGCGGTGACATCGCGGGCGTTCGGCGGCTCGTACGGGTCCGTGTCCAGGCCCCAGGCGAGCACACGGACGGGGTGGATGCGGATCAGTGCCGCGTCGAAACCCGGCTGTGGCGGCTCGGCAGCGAGGAGTTCGGCCGTGCCGCGGATTTCGATACCCCTTGGGTTCCAAGGGGTGATAGACGCCAGATCGTCGATGACGAGAGAAACACGCGGGTCAGCCTGGATATTGCGATACTTACGGCTCGCGACGAGGTTGTGGCCCCCGATGTCGATCGTGTCGTGCTCACGGTTGTAGGTGAACGCGACCGGCCTGGCCTGAGGCGCCCCATCGGGGCCGATGGTCGCCAGACGGCCGAGCTGTTGACTGTCGAGGTATGCCTGCTCGGTGGGGGTGAAGACGCTCATGGGTTCCCTTGTCAGCCGAGTGCCAGTAACGGGACAACACATGGGCCCGTCCTGTGGCAGCGGCCGCGCCCATGGAACTGAAGCGGACTATACCCCGCCTGGCCGGGATGACGGTTGGGCCCACCGTCCGGCACGGGCTACCGGTGAGCCCGGGAGCGCGGCGGAGAGAGTGGACGGACGCGGCACTCAGCCGTCCGCACTGAAGCACTCAACCAACGTGCGCAGTCAGTCCGTTGTGACGGCAGCCGCTCGGGCGTCGTACTCCGCGCGCGCGGCCATGATGCGTGGCGTATTGGCGCCGGTCCACTCCGCCAGTTCGCTCACCGGGCCCAGGAGTTCGTGACCCAGACCGGTGAGCTCGTACGTCACCTGGGGCGGGACGCTCGCGATCACGGATCGCTCGACGAGCCCGTCACGCTCAAGCACCTTCAACGTCGTCGACAGCATCTTCTGGCTGATGCCCGCGATACGGCGCCGCAACTCGTTGAAACGCAAAGGGCCTCCGCCCAGCGTCTTGACGATGAGCAGCGACCACTTGTCGCCGACACGAGCGAGCATGTCGGCGATGGCGGTGCAGGTCTCACTGCCTACTTCCTCGCGCACTGAGGTTCGGGTATCAACCACTGCACTCCTCCTCGCCGCGGTCACCTTGAGGTGACCTGGTGCGTCACAAGTGCCTTCTTGCAGCGAGAATACCGTCGGGGCATCGTGGTTACAACAGGAAACCTTCTACCTAGTTGAAACCAGAGGAAGCACAGTGAACACGTCCCCCCGCCTGGCTCTCGTCATCGGTTCCACCCGCCCCCAGCGCTTCGCCGACAAGCCCGCTGAGTGGCTGCTCAAGCAAGCGGCGGAGCGTCAGGATTTCGTGCTGGAGACGCTCGACCTGCGTGACTTCGATCTGCCCTTCTTCGCCGAGGCCGGCTCGAACCTGCACGTTCCCAGCGCCGACGCCCGAGCGGTGGCCTGGCAGCAGGCGCTGAGCAACTACGACGGCTTCGTCTTCCTGGTCGCCGAGTACAACCGCTCCATCACCGCGGCGCTGAAGAACGCGCTCGACCAGGCTGGTGTCGAGTGGGTGCGCAAGCCGTTCGCCGCGTTCGGTTACGGCAGTGTCGGCGCCGCGAACGCGATTCAGCACCTCCGTCATGTCGGTATCGAGCTGCAGATGGTGCCCTCGAAGTTCTCGGCGTACCTGTCGGGCAGTGACCTGTTCAAGGTCCACCCCTTCGGTCTCAACGGGCCGATCAGCGACGTCGAAGCGGGCATCAAGCCGTCCGTGGACGCCATGTTCGACGATCTCGTGTGGTGGGCCAACACGCTGCGCGCAGCGCGGCCCGCCGCGGAGTAGAAGCAAGGGGCTGAACAGGGAGGCGAAGGATGCGCCCACCGCTATTGGCTATTGGACAGCGATCTGACAACAGTCTCGGTCGGGCACAAGACCCTCTGGGGACTGACCACGGCCAGGGGCCGGTTCACCGCCGTCGCGGGCACAGGCGAGGTGTCCGGTGAAGGGGCCGTCCACGGCGCATTGACCATCGCGGCTCCGCATGACGGTCAGCCGGACCGACGTCGACGGCCGTGCCGTCTTCACCAAGCGAGACCGACTTCCCCGGCTCGGGTGCGCGCCGCGCACCCGAGCCGTCCCTTACAGCACGTGACCTCAACTCCATGAACGATCTGACTGGTATTGACTGCACGGAGGCATGAGCATGGAGTTCGGGATATCGAGCATCGGTGACATCACGCGGGACCCCGTCAGTGGTGTGCTCGTCTCGGAGCATGAGCGGATCCACGCGCTGATGCGGATCGCCGTGCACGCCGAGGAGGCCGGCTTCGACGTCTTCGCGGTCGGCGAGCATCACAACCC